>JAJYRM010000051.1 GCA_021794075.1 Bacteroidota bacterium
GATGGCGGGATCGTATCCGGGAGCCACTATAAGATGGGTCCCCACACCTATTTGTGGATAATAGCCTTTCCTGATCGCTTCACTGTTGTACTTCGCGGACTCGCTGGCCTGCGCGGCAGAACCGATGAGGGGATTTACTTTCAACGCCGCGTCCAGGTAATCAGACAACGTCGTAGGTTTCGTCTGAGCGCCTGAGATTGACGCGAATCCGAGAGACCAACCGAGAAACAGCCCCGTCCAAATGTACCTAAACTTCATTATGACTTTTCGTTCCAACTGATGGTTGTTAATAAAGGGGGGACCAAATATCACCCCCCATAGCTTTTGAAAGTTAAATCATTTTATGTTTTTCTTACCAGTCATGCCCGCTGCTTTTTCCCGCTCCTCCTGCCTGGCAGTCTCTTGGGTGACTTTCATGACTTTACCGCTCACCGGGTTTATCCATACCTCCTTAATCTCCTTTCCCCACTTCACGTCGAGCGACCAGATACGGACGCCGGACTCGGTCTCCAATTCCGCTTCCAGCACCTTCCCGCGAGGCACAGCCCTGAGAGCGATCTCCTCCGCTTTGGCCTTCGAGATCATTTTCCATTTCTGCACTCCGGAATTTTCTCTTCTTTCCTTCGCGGCTGACTCGGCATCATTCTTAATTACCATTCCTGATATCGGATCGACCCACACCTCTCTGATGCCGTCAGGAGTCTTCACATCGAGCGACCAAACGTGCTTCCCGCCATCGAGCTCATATTCGGCGCTGATCACCCTTCCTCCTTTGACCTGAGCAAGCGCTGCACGCTCTGCCTGCGATTTCGAAATTTTTGGTCCCGACTGTGTTTGAGCGACCATGGGAAGTAGTAGTACCACCACCGCCAAAAGTTTGAACTTCATGTGACCTCCATTTTTTCAAGCAATCTATGCCCGGACCGTGAAGCTGACATGAAATCGTTCTTGAGAATGGTCTCCCGAAAATGAAAGCCACAAAAATCACTTCTGTGTAAAGAAGAGCGAGGGAAAGCGACTTTTGGTCCATTAACTTTCCCTCGCATTCTTTTCCTTGTTCTGATGTGAAGTCTGCAAGGAGGTAGTCGCCTGCGTGGCATTCACAATCTGTCGTAACTCAGGCGCTCTTTAAAGTCGAATAAATCTCGCCTCAGCCAAGAATACTAGCCCTGACCGGCTCATTCCCGAGGTAAAAAGCTTTCCAATAGAATCTAAGACTCTGGTTAATAATGCTACCGAATTATGAAGGCCGCTTTCACTTGTAAATTAGATCGAAGAGATGAAACCTGGATGAAAATCCGGCAGCCTTCAAATCTCGATTTGGCATAATTCATTGTCCTTTCACAGAAGATTCATCAAATGGGCGCGAGACGAACGAAGTCAACGATCATCCATAAGACGCGACGAAGAGACTTGTCAATGATCGGTAGACTGACACGCGCCATTTGCTGAATGTCAACATAAGAAACCTGAGCCGCGCGAAAAGCGTTGTCTAGTAGCACCTTGAAACCGTTTGATTAAATTGTGCTAGACAGAAATCAATGGGATTGAAGATAATGAAAACCCTGGCGGATAAAGTAATATTGATAACCGGCGCGACTGACGGCCTTGGAAAACAAGCGGCGGTACGTTTCGCTTCACGCGGAGCCACACTACTCCTTCACGGAAGGAACGAATCTAAAGGCAAAGAGACACTCGCCGAACTAAAACAAGCCAGTGGCAACGACAAAGTGGAATATTTCAATGCCAACCTGGCTTCACTGGACGAAGTGCGCGCCATGGCAGGCTCGGTTCTTTCAAAACACACGCGACTGCACCTACTGATAAATAATGCTGGGCTCGGAGGTGGACCCAAAGGAAGCTCGAAGCGAGAGCTCAGCCGGGACGGCATTGAGCTCAGATTCCAGGTAAACTACCTATCCCACTTCCTTCTGACTTACTCTCTCCTTCCCATCATAAAATCCGCTGCGCCTTCCAAAATAATCAACGTTTCTTCTATAGGCCAGCATGAGCTGGACTTTAGCGATATCATGCTCGAGAGAAATTATGAAAGCTTTCGCGCATACCGACAGAGCAAGCTGGCACAGGTAATGTTCACCATCGACCTGGCTAGCGAATTGCGAGGGACTGGCGTCGTGGTGAACGCCCTGCATCCTGCGACGCTCATGAACACCAACATGGTTTATGAATTCTTTGGAAGCACTATGAGTTCCGTGGAAGAAGGGGTTGACGCGCTCGAGTACGTCGCTACTTCGGAAGAAGCTGCTAATGTAACAGGAGAGTACTTCGATCAAAAGCGGAGGTCGAAAGCTAACCCTCAGGCTTACGACGCTGAGGCGAGGGGAAAGCTCAGGGAGATGTCGTTCAGACTTGTGGGAATGGCCAATGGCTCCGCCGATTGACGGCACCTCCACAGCAGAAATCAAGATGCGCCGCAGTGGGAGTCGGGGCGTGATCTGCTTATGTTCCGCTCTCATTATCAGCGTGGACACGCTCTATCTCTTTCCATTTTAAGGTTCATGCCATCCACGTGCGAACCCGCCGACCATCCTTCTGCTCGCCTCCCATCCCAGTCGACTATCATCGGATTGCTGAGGGCAGACAGCGGCATCAAGCGTCATCTCGCCCATGGAGGAGGTCAATTTTTGTTTTCTGCACGAGTACTACAAAATAATCTTCTCTGCATGACTCAACTGAGTCCATCGTTCTAATCATTTATGGTTAGGGGCGGAGGGGCGCCACATTAGCGATTCGCATACTTTAGCGATATTTGAGCCACAAAGAGGCGACATCTTTGTCGTATGGATTTCCCAACAGATAATCAAACCCCGTAGGGGTGACATAGAGACGCGATTATCGTTCCGCGACCTTTCATCCCCCGGCGATTCTGCTCTCAAATCTTTTTCGCCACAATGAAAGTGAAGTCGCTTCCTATCATCCCGCTTTGCATTAGATAATCCTCGGCCGCAAAAAGAAAACGAAGGACTTCGTTCGCCTCAGCGTCGCCGTCCGCAAAATGGTGCGCGATGTCCTTGAGGAGAGGATGGAGTATCGTGCCGCCGTAGTCTCCTCGGGACAAAACGGTGAACCCATCATGGATAAGCTTGAGCGTCTTCGAAGGCTCCACCGCTTCGGATGGATCGTGAATCCTCATCGAGAGAGTGCCCGGCCTTCCAATCCTGCGCTTTACCACAGATGTTCCACGATAAGTTCTCATAGACTCCGGTATGAAGGATAGCAATACGTCGCAGAAACGCATCTGCCCAGATGTCCATTGAAACCTGTCCGGGCCGACATAGTCATTCAATATGAGAAGGCCGCCTAGTTTAAGTGACCGCCTGATCTTCTCAAAAACTACCTCGAGGGGAGCGAGATGATGAAGAGCGCCCTCGGCAAGAATGACATCCAAAGATTCGGGTTCGATGGCAAACCGGAGGACGTCGGCAGAGACAAACTCGGCCACTCCTTCAAGCTCCGATCCGGCAGCTTTTTGCCGAGCGTCGGCGATTCTTGTCTCTGAAATGTCTACCCCAATAATCTTATCGAAACATCCGGTTTGCGCCCAAGAAATCTCTCGGGCTCCGCTCCCACAACCTAACGACACGGCTTTGAGTCCTCGTTGCGTAAGATATCGCCCGGCTGTCCATTGAAATGTGCTGTTCTCCGACCCTCCTGTGACAAGAGCATTAACCCTATCTATTACCGCGGGTATTTCATCCCAGCTACGGACAGCCGTTCGGCCTTGTCGCCAGGTCAGTTTAACCTTCTCGGTTTTTCGAGAAAAAATCCTCCGAAGAAGATGGACTCCTTCCTTCTCATCGAGATATCTCAGCAGGAGCGCCATCGCGTCGGCGCGGGTTACGAGTGCCATGATCTGTCCATTGAAGCACAAGTTAAGAGGCAATGCAGATAAATGAAACAATCCCAACCCGCCCCGCTTCGCCACTTCCGCTGCAGGTGCTGGATCTTCGACCTTCTACCGAAGTTTACCCGTGGCCAGAGTTGCTTATGAGCTCGACGAGCTACTCCGCACGCTTGCTGACGGACGGACTCGACGCCGCTAGCAGACTGTCCAAGTACCGTTTCCCTGCACTCGTCTTCAAATACTTCTCACGACACATGCCATCCTTCCAGTCTAGTATTCCTCCAAATGATCAATCTCCCATCTATTCCCGTTTTTCGTAGAGTGGCTCTGCCCTCCGCTATGCTCCTCCATTCGCCTCTCTATCTCCCTCGTATGACCGAAATATCGATAACCCTCTGCACTTCTCAGTACGTAGACATAGTATCCCGTCATTTCCTCCCGTAAAGAAAGAGGCCGCCGTACCTCTTTGGTACGGCGGCCTCTGCTGTAGCGGGGGAAGGATTCGAACCTTCGACCTTCGGGTTATGAGCCCGACGAGCTACCAGCTGCTCCACCCCGCGATCGACAATTAATATAACCTCTCAGCCACTCTTAAACAAGGATTAGATAACGCGCACCGAACCCCCTTGAAGGAAATATCATCTAAAAATTAGAAGCCGATTGACGCGCGAGTTGGCGCCGAACCCAACATTGAAAATTCATGGCCAATTCGTTAAATTTTGCATACTTGAATATGAGAAAATTGGAAATGGAGTACTAACGATGCCGACGTACGAATACAAATGCGACAGCTGCGGTTACGATTTCGAAGAATTTCAATCGATCAAAGAGGAACCTTTGAGCAAGTGTCCAAAGTGCGGCGGAAAAGTCCAACGATTGATCGGGCCCGGCGCCGGACTGATATTCAAGGGATCCGGATTTTATCTGACGGATTATAAGAAATCTAACACTTCCCCTTCGACGTCAGGTGGGAACGGAGCCGCAAAAAAAACGGAACCCGCCGCCGCGGCCCCAAAGGCGGAGAAATCAGCCACGAATGACAAGCCGAAGAGCTAGTTCCTGCTTCTGATAAGTTTCGTATCGGACTCGATACGCGCACCTCGAACGAATTCGCGCGCATCGAGTTTTTTCTTCCCTTCGAGTTGAAGCTCAAGAACCTCGAGTTTCTCGTCCGCACAGGCAACGAACATCCTACCTTCCAATACAGATATACCCCCCGGTTGACCGCTAGTGGATTCGCCGGTTCGCTTCGTCCTGAAGATCTTCAACAGCCTGCCGTAAATGTAACTGAAAGCGGCTGGCTCAGGCGAAAAACCTCTAATGAAATTGTGGACTTCTCCGGCAGGCTTGTTCCATTCGATGAGGCAATCATCCTTTGAAATCTTTGGAGCCTTTGTTGCCAGTGTTCCATCCTGTTCGATCACATTAACACTCCCGCCTTCGATCAGCTTCACGGTTTCGGACACGGCATCGGCGCCGATCAATGAAAGCCTGGCAGCGAGTTCACCGGCAGTCTCATTTTCACCTATTTCGGTTTTCTTCCGGAGAATGATTCTTCCAGTATCCACCTTCTCGTCAAGAAAGAAAGTAGTGACTCCGGTTTCCTTCTCGCCATTTATGATTGCCCAGTTGATGGGCGCGGCTCCCCTGTAGCGCGGGAGGAGAGAAGCGTGAAGATTGAAGGTGCCGAGCTTTGGGATAGTGAAGATCTCCTTCGGCAGGATCCTGAATGCTACAACAACGATAAGATCTGGCGTGATGCTAGTTAGAGTGGCGGCAATCCCCGGGTCCTTCAGTGACGCGACCTGAATTACTGGCAAACCTAGTTCGTTTGCCGCGCGCTTTATTGCCGGTGGAAAGACCTTTAGACCCCTCCCCTGCGGTTCATCAGGGTTTGTAACTACCGCGGCAATTTCGTTTCCCGAGTTTGCCAGGGCCTTCAAGGAGGGAACGGCAAACTCAGGCGTGCCCATGAAAACTATCTTCATCGCAAAACCTTATGATTGACAGAAATTAAAATAACCCACCACCCCGAGTAATTCTACTCGTCCGCGCCGGGCATCCCGATCAGTACCGGGGCATACTCGGGTCGATCTCTCTCGCCCACCGATCTATCCCACCCAAAAGATTCCTTGCATTTTTGAACCCGGCCCTCCTGAGAAGCTGAACGGCCATCGCGCTTCGTCCACCGGAATGGCACATGACAACTATCTCGCGATTCGGGTCCAGTTCGCCGATATGTTTGGGTAGCTCGCGGAGCGGTATCAGATGCCCGCCAAGATTGCAGTGGTCATATTCACCCTGTTCGCGGACATCGAGGATAAACAAATCTTCTCCTTTGTCGAGTCTCCCTTTTAGTTCAGTTACAGAAATGTCTTTATCTGAATCGCTCTTGAATCCAAACATTGATACTACTCCGATTGTTTGTAATAGAAATGTGCTTGCCGGTCAGTTGGACCCGGTAGGCTTGCCCTTGTCAAAATGCTCGAGGCCTACCCTGCAAATCGGGTCGCCGATACTTCTTACTTCTTCAAATCTTCTCACCGAATTTTCCGATGGTTTTGTCCTCGGATGATACACGTGATATTGCACTGCCAAGTTACGAAGCGACTTCCCCGTAACTCCGATCAGGGAAAGGCGATATTGAATATCGGAATCTTCACCGAGTCCCGGAGCTTCGTAAGTCTCGTCGAACCCGTTTATCGCGACGAGATCCTTTTTGTGCAATGAAAAATTACTTCCCAAAATCGTCATTGATTTCCGCCTGATCAATTCCCGAACGGATGGACTTGCTATCCTTATTCCATCCTCTATCCTGAGAGCCTTGCCCATGGCCCCGTCGAACAGTTCGAGGATTCCTATACGCTCGAACCTTCCGGACATAACTCTCACCAGGGTCAGCTTCTCCGCCCAGCGTTTACTCATCTCGACGCGCCTTCCGAGAAGTACTTTACCATCCTCGCGTTCGCCAAAGTGATCACGCAGAAAATCTTTTCCGGGAAGGCAATCGCCATCTATGAATACAAGATAAGGTGAGCCCGCGGCACGAATCGCCGAATTGAGAATGCGATTCTTTCGCCAGCCTATATCTTCCTGCCACAGATGCGTTATTGAAAGTCCATACTCCGCACGGGCTTCGTCGACTACATCTTTAACGGCAGGGCCCGATCCATCATCCGCGATTATAACCTCATATTTCTTGAACGTTTGCCGTTGAACTGCCGCCAGGACAAGCCGGAGGACTTCTTCACGGTTATAAACGGAAATTATAAGTGAAAGGTCGAGGGTATTGTTCATTAAGCTTAAATCTGAGGGTAGATGAGTGGGGTGAGCATCAGTACTGCATTACGACTTCAACAACATGCGGCCTGCAAGATCTCTCTCACATTCGCATTGAACTCGAATCTGGAAAGCACGCCGTCGCATCCTGATGCCAGTGCTTTTGCGCGCAGCGGCGTATTTACATGAGACATATATCCGATCAATTTGATCGCCGACGTATCAGGATTGCCTTTAAGCCGCTCGATCAGGCCAAGTGAATCGACAAAATCGTTTTCCAGGTCGATCAGGATGAGTTCGCAGTCTTTCATGTAATGGTCGATCTGACTTTCATTTCCGACGAACGCCACGGACAGTCCGAAATATTCCGCGGTATTCCTGATTTTAGTCATAAAAATTAGATCGTTAACGATCGCTGTAATCTTCGCCATTAGTCCAATCCTAATATTGTCGCGTTGTCCTGGAGCGCCTTGATCACGAATGAGATGTGCTCTGCCTCTGGTATTCCGAGTTCGGCGATCCCGTTCGCGATATCTTCACGGCTGACACTCCGCGCAAACGCCTTGTCCTTAAGCTTCTTCTTGACGGATGATACTTCCATCCCCGCCAGTTTCGTCGGGCGAACCAGCGCGATGGCAATAACAAACCCTGTAAGTTCATCGCAGGCGAAAAGGCATTTTGCCATCCTTGTCTCTCTCGGGACCTTAGTGTACGGCGCGTGTCCCATGATAGCCTGCATTACCGAATCAGGGTAGCCTTTCTCCGCCAGGATCTTGTTTCCAACGTACGGATGCTGATCTGCGTTTGGATACATTTCATAGTCGAAGTCGTGAAGAAGTCCCGCGAGACCGTAGAGGTTCTCATCTTCACCAAACTTCCTGGCGTAGCCGCGCATTACGGCCTCGACAGACAGCGCATGCTTTCTCAAGCTGTCGGTCTTGGTGTAGTCAAATAGCAGTGATAAAGCTTCCTCTCTTGTAGGCACCACTGGTACTCCTCAAATCACGTTCAAAATATATTCCCCGCGAATCTCATAATCAAACACCAAGCAAGTTTGCCACGGTTCTTACGATCCAACGCCATCCCCCGCGGGCAAATCAGCGTAAACGGAAAAGGGTGATTGGACAAAGATTCCGGCATACGTGAATCGGATGAACACTTTGGCGATCAGTACCATTCTCGTCAGATTTTTGCCGAATGATACTTAAATTAAATAAAAAACAGGAAAAGTATGCTCGACAAGATAATTGAGATAGCAAGACAAGCAGGCACGTTTCTGAAGGAGAACGAAGGAAAGATTTCAGAAATAAAGGAGAAGGGTTCTTTCACGAATCTCGTGACCAACATAGACAAAGGGTCGGAGGCGATGATAAAGGCGTTTATTCAGAAGAATTTTCCGGACCACGGAATTCTTGCTGAAGAGAGCGGCGCTTCATCTCCAACGTCGGAGTATCGGTGGATAATCGACCCGCTCGACGGCACCACAAACTTCACACACTCATTCCCAGTGTACTGCGTTTCGATCGCGGTTGAAAGGAAGGGGGAACTCATAGCGGGCGCCGTGTACGATCCGAACTTCGACGAAATGTTCACGGCCGAAAAAGGGGGCGGCGCGTATCTAAACGGCAGGAAATTGCAGGTAACAACGACGGGCACACTTGAAAAATCGATGCTGGCAACCGGGTTCCCCTATGACGTAAAGAACAATCCTTTCAATTGTGTCCAGCATTTTGAGGAATTTCTGGTGAAGACACAGGCCGTTCGAAGGCTAGGTTCCGCGGCCCTCGACAGCTGCTACGTGGCGTGCGGAAGGCTCGACGGATTCTGGGAGGTAAACCTGCATCCTTGGGATACGGCGGCAGCGGTCCTGATCACCACTGAAGCGGGAGGAAAAGTGACCGGCTTTAACGGCGAAAAATACTCCATCTATCAGAGAGACATCGTTCTCTCCAACGGCGCTATTCACGATGAGATGTTGCAGGTAATCAAGAAAAATCTCTGATCCTACTCCAAGACAAAATTCGAGTCAAGTTCCATACCGAGCCTATCTGCGAACCGGACGAAGATTTTCTCATGGCTGTTATAGGGGACTTGGATGGCCCAGTCCCCTTTTACGTTTCGGACCTCACTCCCAAAGAGTTTCCTACTTTTCTTTTCAGTGAAACGCTCCTGGAACACCCATCCAAAGTACGCTTTTGAATCACGGACGATAAAAGCGGGAACCCTTTCATCGAAACCGACTTCGACTTCGCCTACAGTTGTCTCAACGAATCCGGCTCTAAGCAGCCGGTCGACGAAAGCACTCGACAGGTCCCGCCCTTCAAAGCTGAGATCGTGAATATACCGTTTCACTTTTTTCCCTTCGATAATTTCGTCAAGCGCCTCAATAATCTCGCGGTCGGACTTCACCTCGACTCGTGGTCCTACGCGGAGACGCTTTTGGCGGCATCGATATGCATCTTCGGGGAAAACATATTCTTAGTTACGGACAGGATTTTCCCTTCCCGGTCGATAATGAAAGTCACTCGGTTTGAAATCTTGAACAGTTTGTTATAGACGCCGTAGAGGCTTGAGACTGTTCCATCCCGGTCGGATAAGAGTTCGAAAGGAAGTCTGTACTCGGCCTTGAATTTCTCGTGGCTTTCAATCGTATCCGTGCTTACGCCGAACACCCTGAGCTCCGATCGCCTGAGGTCGGCGAACTCATCCCTGAATCCGCACGCCTCGCGTGTGCAGCCGGCCGTGAAATCCTTCGGATAGAAATATAGGACAAGATTTCCGTCTTTGAGACTCTCGCTTAACCGGAAAGTCCCTCCTCCCGTTGACGGCAATTCGAAGTCGGGAGCTTTATCACCACTGTTTAGTTTCATAGAAATCACAACAGCCATTAAGCTGATTTGATTCCATTAATGTTGGACTCACCGCGTTCGCAGACTATCGAGAGCTAACCTGGCTTTCCTGCACGCGTTGTCGTCCCCGTTGAGTCTTATGGCGGTCTCAAAATCAGAAATGGCTTTCCCCTTTTCCCCCATGCGTTCGTACACAGACCCACGCCTGTAGTAGGCCCGAGATACGAGCACGCTTGGCTCACCCATTTCAATGGTCTTGCTCAAGTCAGCCACGGCTCCGCCGTAGTTCTTCCTGAGGGCGGCGTAGGCTTCTCCGCTGTAGAAGCGTATGTAACTTAGGCTTACAAACCGCAAGGAGTCGGCCCCCCGGTACTCTGATAGGCATGAATCGGCGTAGAGCAACACCCTTCCGTATTCGCGCAATTTGTAATAACCGAAGCAGAGTGACCGAATGAAATCTAGATTTCCTGGATATAATTGGTGAAGCTCGAGCGAAAGCCTAACTATACCAGAGTAGTTTTTCTTATCTACGTAAACTATGTCGGCGAGAAACGATGCCGCTTCAGCTTTCGAAAAGTTTCCAAGCTTCGCAGCCTTTTTCAACTCATCGATTCCAACTTTTTCGTTCCCGTTAATCCCGAGTACGAGCGCTATGGGCTTCAGGTACCAAGGGAGGTGAGCCGCATAGTAATTAAAAGCACCGATGCCTGAATAAGCGTCATAGAAATGAGGATCGAGCTTCACTGCTTTTTCCAGAATCTTTCTGCTTTTCATCCCATCAGCCATAAGACCGAACCAGTCGCTCTTGGCTGCTTCGTATCTTGAACGATAGACCAGCGCGCTTGCGTAGTGAAAGAGCGAATGTACGTTTTTCGGATCAGATTCAACACGATCCTTGGAAAGTTCGCACGCCTTTTCTACGAGAACAACGTATCTGTTCCAGATGCTGTCAGGCGATTTGAAGCAATGCTCCGCGATCATCTTTGAGTAGATGCCGCAGCTGTAAATGTATCCCTCTGGCCTGTCTGGGTAAGAGCTAATCATAGAGTCGGCAAACCCGAGCGCGCGAGTGAAGCGGTAGTTATAAGTGTTCACAACGGTCGAGTCGATGAGCGCGCCCAGGCTTGTGTGAACGGACGAACGGTCCGTCGACAGCGCCTCGGCATGTGAGGCAAACATAACCGTGACTGCAACCATCGCGGCAGCGGCGAGAAAGTTTTTTGTCAAATTTTATCCGTCAGAGCTCGGTATACCCGAAATAGACTTTCTTTCCGTCTATCATGACCGGGCGTTTGATAAGGTTCGGATCTTTAAGCATGAGGTCGATGAGCTCAGATTTATCGATTTTCCTATTGGCAAGCTTCAGTTCCTTGTAAGGCTTGGAATGTTTGTTGATGAAAGCATCGAGGTTGTTGGGGTCGATGTGCTCCTCGAGAAAGTCTCTCGAAGGAGGGTTCTTGACGATATCCATCTCGTCGAACGAGATTTTCGCCTTCGTCAGATATTCCTTCTCCTTTTTGCATGTGACGCACGTCGACTTCTGGTACATCACTATCTTCTTCAAGAGATTCTCTCCTTAACAAGAATTCTTTCCGCAGGCTTATTCGCCGAAAACACATAGGACGAAACGACTTGCTCGACGGCGGACTTAGTCTTGGCGTCGTCGTTACCCCGAACCACGGTGAGCACGTCGCCCGCTGAGACTTTATCACCAACTTTCTTCAACATCGTAATGCCTACGACTGGATCAACTTTGTCACCAACTTTAGCGCGACCACCGCCAAGTTTGACGTTCGCCATTCCAATCCCGAATGTGTCGATGGCAGACACGTACCCGCTCTCCACGGCCTTCGCCTCTAGAATGGACCGCGCCTTCGGATATCTATCCGGGTTCTCGACAACTTTCAAATCGCCGCCTTGCGCAGTAACCATCTCGAGGAATTTCTCATATCCAGCGCCCGAAGTAATTGCTTTATCCACTTCTTTTTCAGCCGACGTCAGACTTTCCCCGGTGGAAAGATAAATCATTTCCGCCGTTAACCGTTTTGTGAGCTCAATGACGTCTTGGGCATCCGACTCGCCCCGCAACACTCTAATCGACTCCACAATTTCATTCCAGTTGCCGACCTCCCTGCCTAGCGGCTGACTCATGTCCGTCAGGTAAGCAGTTACCTTTTTGCCGTAAAGCTTACCCACCCCCACCATCTTTTTCGCGAGTCTTCGCGCATCCGCGCTTTTCTTCATGAACGCACCGCTACCAAACTTCACGTCCAAGACCAGTGCGTCGATTCCCTCAGAGAGTTTCTTACTCATGATACTTGATGTTATGAGCGGTATCGATTCCACTGTCGCAGTAACGTCCCTCAGCGCGTAAAGCTTCCTGTCCGCGGGGACGAGATCTTCCGACTGCGCGCTCATGACGAGGCCGACGCGCGAGAGAATTTGCTTATACTCGTCAATCGACATCTGGGTTCTGAATCCAGGAATGGACTCAAGCTTGTCGACCGTTCCGCCTGTGTGTCCAAGGCCTCTGCCGGAAACCATCGGGACCTTCACGCCGCACGCCGCGGCAAGCGGAGCGAGAATGAGAGATATCTTGTCGCCGACGCCACCCGTAGAATGCTTGTCAGCTTTCGGGCCTGGAACTCCCGAAAGATCCACGATTATACCCGTAGACATCATCGCCTTGGTGAGGTAAAGAATTTCTTCGTCGCTCATACCGGTAAAGAAAGTTGCCATGAGTAACGAAGACGCCTGATAATCCGGTATGTTGCCGGATGCGTACTCTTTGACGAAATACTCCAGCTCTTCGCTGGAGAGGCTGCTGCCGTCCCGTTTCTTCCGAATTATTTCGTAAGCCGAAAACATCACGCGCCCTGAAGCTTCTCAAGGAAGAATAATCCCACGATGGTCTTCGCGTCGACTATCTCATTTCGCCTTACCATATCGAACGCCTCCGCTGGAGAGAAATACTTGAGCGATAGCCCAAGTTCTCCCTCTTCGAGCTGCTGCTTGCCGTCCTTCAAATCCCTTGCGATGAAAATATGGAGCTTCTCCGTGCAGAAACCTGGAGTGGTGTAAATCGCCGTAAGCTTCTCGATCCGCCCGGCGTCGTAACCGGTCTCTTCCTTCAGCTCGCGCCTCGCGCATTCTTCGGGCGGCTCGCCCGGTTCAAGCTTTCCTGCGGGGAGTTCATAGAGATACTCTTTGAGAGGATAACGGTACTGGTACACGAAGGCAATTCTTCCGTCGTTTAACACGGGCAAAACTACTGCTCCGCCAAAATGTTCCGCGACTTCCCGGACTCCCTTATTCCCCGATTCGTACTCCACCTCGTCCACGATGGTGTTGAAGACTCTTCCCCTGTAGATGACTTTATGATCGATGACTTTCAGAGACATAATATATCCTTGTTTGGGCGACTGACTACTGTAAGCTTAGCATGCCGGTGCCCGCATCGTCAGAGCCTTGGCACCGACATTGCGCTATTTCGTGGAGGCATCCAACTTACGGCTTCCAGGCTTCACGATGGGAACATTTTCCTTGCACAGGGGACATGACTCCGGTTGGTATACCGGCACCTCCATCTTGAGAAGCGGAAAGAATTCCGCGCCGAAGTTTATCGGCTCCCGGCTCCTGTCCACGATGCTAGCCACGCCGACCACCACGCCGCCACGAGCTTTAACAAGCTCTACGACTTCGAGTACGCTTCCACCCGTAGTGACGACGTCCTCGCACACCAGCACGCGTTCTCCGGGCTTAACCTCGAAACCACGCCGAAGCGACATTGTCTTATCCTCGCGTTCCGCGAAGACGCCGCGCACGCGGAGCTGGCGGGCAACTTCCTGTCCGACCATTATTCCGCCGATTGCCGGCGCCACAACGAGCTCGACTCTCCAGTCGTGGAAATGCCTGAAGATATCGCCGCAAAGGAGCTCATTGTACTGCGGATATTGAAGCACCTTCGCGCACTGGAAATATTCTGAGCTGTGAAGTCCGCTTGTAAGTCGGAAGTGCCCATGCTGAAGCGCGCCGGTCGATTTGAAGAGTTCCAGAATCTTATCTTTTTCCATGATGCCTTGTAAATCCTTATTTTCTTCGCCCGCGGTGACTTACGGACTTATTTCGCAGATCCTTAGGTATATGATGCGCGAACAAGAATTTTATCCGCGGGGAGCGCCCAGTCTAGGCTCCGACAAACGTGTCTATTTTTTCGGCTAGGTCGAAATCCTTCGAGGTGAGTCCTTCCTCACTGTAGGTCGTGAGGACAATCTTCACCCTGCTGTATTCGATGGTCATGTCCGGGTGATGTTGAACTTTCTCTGCCTCAAGAGCGATCTTCACAACAAATGCCATTGACTCTGAGAAGTCCTTAAACTTGTACTCCTTTTTAATCGTGTCGCCTGACAGCTGCCAATCTTGCAGCTTAGACATTCTTAAGTCTATTTCCTGCTTCTTGAGTTTCATGACGTACCTTCCGTTTTATCGTTTTTTGCTGTCCCTCGATCAGCCGAAAAGTTCCATCTCCACAAGTTCGGAGATAATGTGACCTATCGTGATATGCCCTTCCTGTATTCTCTGCGTGTTGTCGGACGGAACGATAATCGGCAGATCGCATTTGTTTTTCAGCTTTCCGCCGTCTTTGCCAAGGAATCCGATCACCGTCATTCCGTTCTCATGCGCCTTATCCGCAGCGAGGAGAATGTTGGAGGAGTTTCCGCTTGTCGAGATTCCGACGAGCACATCCCCCTTCCGGCCCAGCGCTTCCACCAACCTCGCGAATGTATTTTCAAAGCCAATATCGTTTCCTCCTGCCGTGAGCGCCGAAGTATCGGTGGTCAGCGCAATCGCGGGGAGACCCTTCCTCTTTATATCATGGTTCAAGCGGATGGTGAACTCGGTAGCTATGTGCTGCGAGTCCGCCGCGCTGCCACCGTTACCACAAAACAGAATCTTACTATCTTTCTTCAGCGCGTCTCTAACGATCGTGACCGCGCGTGATATATCTTCAAAACATGAATTCAGAATCGCTTTCTTAGTTGCCGCACTTTCTTCAAGAGATTCTCTGATAAACTTTGTGCGATCTACCACTATATGGCTGCTCCTTTCAAGGTCAGTCTGTTTTGATCATATGAAAACCGACTAAACAACGGTCGGTATAGTCTGCTTAAAATGGACGGCATTCGCGAAATCTCCAAGCTTGACGGAGTTGCCGTTCTTTTCAAAAAAATTCCCTGTCACGATGAAAGATGCTCCCGCCCTGGCCAGCTCGCTTGCGGCCCCAGGGTCCTTAATTCCGCCGCCGACTATCACCGGCATCCTTACCGATTTGGAGACGGCATGGACCATTTCCTTCGGGACGTGAGCCAGTGCGCCGCTGCCCGCTTCCAGATAGACCAGCTGAAAGCCGAACATGTCCGCGGCGAGCGAGTATGCACACGCGATCTCAGCCTTCTCCCGCGGAATCGGAAGGCTATCTGACATGAAGTGCGCCGTTGTCAACTTGCCCGATTCTATCAGCAAATAAGCCGTGGATATCGTCTCGAGATTATGCTGCCTTATGAGCGGAGAGGCGTGCACATGATTACCGATGATGAGATCGGTGTTTCTTGAAGTGAGCGCGGACAGAAACAGTATGGCGTCCGCCTGGGCCGAAATCTGAAATAGACTCCCCGGGAAAATGATGACTGGCACCTTCGCATACTTCTTAATCTCGCTCAACGATCGCTCAAAAATGTCGCGTGTCATGAGGCTGCTTCCGACGAGAAAGGCGTCGACGCCTGAATCCTGCGCATGTTTGACAACCGCGCCGAGATTCTCTCCGGCAAGTTTGTCGGGATCCAGGAGAAGCAGGAATCCAGCCCCCTTCCGCTCGCGTATGTCGAGAAGGTAGTCGAAAGTTTTCATTTGCCTCCTATTTTAAAAGCTGCCTCACGATTTCAGGCACGCTGTCGACTGCGTCACATATTTTAGATTGGTCTTTGCCGCCGGCGGTCGCGAAATTCGGTCTTCCTCCTCCACCACCGCCGACCTTGCGAGCGACCTCGTTCACTATCTTGCCGGCATGGAGTTTCTTTTCCGATATCGCATCCTGCGACACGCTCGAGACGAACATAGCTTTCTCCCCGATCTTGCTTCCGAGGACAATAACACCGCTGCCCAGCTTGTCTTTCAAATAATCGGCGACCTGTTTAAGCTCGTCATCCGAATTGACTTCGACAAGCCCGTAAACCACTTTCACGCCTTCGACTAACCCGTCCTGGCCCGCGGCGTGGAGGAGCTTTTCGGCGACGGACATAGCGGATCTCAACCTGTAACCGCTCAACTCTTTTTCGAGCTCCTTGATCCGCTCGGCTAGTTCCCCCTTTTCCCTTTCTTTGTCATCTGCTCTTGAAGTTAGGCTCACGATGATCTTCTCGACGCCACCGCCGGTGACCGCCTCGACTCTCCTGACGCCGCTCGCGATACTAGACTCGGAGACGATCTTGAATAGTCCGATCTCGCTCGTGTTCCTGACGTGCGTGCCGCCGCAGAACTCCATAGAGAAGTCGCCGAACTGCACCACGTTCACCCTGTCGCCGTACTTGTCTCCGAAGAAAGCGAGCGCTCCCATCTTCGTCGCCTCGTCATACGGAATGTTCCGATGATGGATCAGCTCGATACGTTCCAGGATCTTGTCATTGACTATCCGCTCTATGTCCCGCAACTCTTCCGGTGAGACCTTCTTATGGTGGGCGAAATCGAAACGCAAATGTTCCGGGTCAACCAGCGAGCCCGCCTGATGGACATGCGTACCGAGCGTCTTCCGAAGCGCGGCATGAAAGAGGTGCGTCGCGGAATGGTTGCGCATTATTTCGAGGCGGCGCTTGCCGTCCACCTGCGCCTTCACGTCGCTCCCGACCTTCAGCGCAGCTTCGGCCTCACCTTCGACGACATGCACGATCTTGTCATCAACCTTAACAAGATCCACAACGGATAGGGCATTCTCCGCTACGCGAATAACCCCCGTGTCATCCACCTGGCCGCCTGCCTCAACATAGAAAGGCGTCTTGTCTAAAAGGACAAAGCTCTCATCTCCAGCGTTCTTCACACCAATAACCTTCGCGGCGTTTTCTGTGGTGTCGTATCCTGTGAATTGACTCTGAACATTTCGGACAAGTTCGTCCAAGTGAGCGTCGCCAACGAGATTGACGTTGAAAGTCTTCTTGGTGGCTTCGCGCGATCTGTCCTGCTGCTTCTGCATTAGGGTATCGAAACCAGCGTTGTCGATCGTGAAGCCGCGTTCCTGGGCAATGAGGTTCGTCAGGTCAGCCGGAAAGCCATAAGTGTCGTACAACTTGAAAACATCCTCGCCAGAAATCTCCTTCTTTCCGGACTTCTTCAGGCGCGAGGCGACTTCTTCAAAGATCTCGAGGCCACGATCCAGTGTCTGGTTAAAACTCTCTTCCTCGGACTTTATGACTTCCTTTATCCTTACTTTTGAAGAAGCTATCTCAGGATAAGCGTTTCCCATATTCGCGACAAGAACGTCCACCAGTTTGTATATGAACGGTTCGCGCGCATTAAGATTCCTGGCGTAGCGGGACGCGCGGCGGAGTATCCTTCTCAGGACATAACCGCGTCCCTCGTTGGATGGGTTCGCGTTGTCGGCGATTGCAAAAGTCAGGGCACGGACATGGTCGGCGATGACGCGCATCGCGATCTGGTTACCTTCCCCCTCGTACGTCTTCCCTGTGAGCCTCGCGATCTCGGAAATAATCGGAGTAAAAACATCCGTGTCATAATTCGATCTTTTTCCCTGCAATACCGAGACGACGCGCTCAAATCCCATCCCGGTGTCAACATGCTTCGAGGGAAGCGGCTGAAGATCGCCAGACTCGTCCCTGTTGTATTGAATAAATACCAGGTTCCAGAGCTCGATAAACCTCGAACAGCCGCTGACGTTGACGCCATGCTGATGTTTCTTCTGGCAAATCCCCTCGCCGAGGTCGATATGAATTTCAGAACACGGACCGCATGGTCCGGTCTCGCCCATCTCCCAAAAATTATCCTTGGAGCCGAACCTCAACACCCTGGAAGGAGCGATGTCAGTGACCCTTGCCCACAACTCAGCGGCCTCATCGTCCGTCTCAAAAACGGTGGCGTAAAGCTTGTCTTTCGGGAGCTTCCACTCGCCGGTAAGAAGTTCCCATGCCCACTCGATCGCCTCTTTCTTGTAGTAGTCACCGAACGACCAGTTCCCGAGCATTTCGAAGAAGGTATGGTGGTACGTGTCATGTCCCACCTCTTCGAGATCGTTGTGTTTTCCGCTGACCCGGATGCATTTCTGATAATCGACGGCCCGCGTGTAATCGCGCTTCCCTTTTCCGAGAAACACGTCTTTGAACTGGTTCATGCCGGCATTTGTAAAAAGAAGCGTGGGATCGTCGTAAGGGACGACCGGAGCGCTCGGGACGGCTCTGTGCCCGTGCTTCTCAAAGAACTTTACGAAACTCTCGCGTACTTCGTTTGAATTCATTAATCAGATTTCTATTTGAGTGATGAGACTTATTTCTTCAAGGACACCATTAACGCGAAGGCAATCTTTTATAGGGCCTTCAAACACGAGCGCCTTTCCTTTAGTGTGGGCCTCCAGAGCTAACGCGCTCGCTTTGTCGGTGCCACAACCAAGAGCTTTCACTAGCTGACCGATCACTTCCTCAAAAGTGTGCCAGTCGTCGTTAAAAAGAATCACTCTCGCCGGCGTCTGTGAGTCGGTCGTAGTTTCTTCGATTTCAAGAGGTTGATTTTCGGCCTTTTGACCGGAAACACCCATTAGCGTAATCATTGTAAACCTCTGTAAAATATAAACCTAAACAGGGGTCTGATTCAAGATTGACTTCACGACCAAAACACGCGGGTTAATGGCGGAGTATTCATCGCATCCGTGCGCCTTCCGTAACTGTCGTTCACGATGAAACTTCCCAATTAGGGATGTGATAGGCTACGAAAGCCCGTCAATTTCTCTCCGGTGATTTTGATTTTCTGCTCACCCCCTGATAAATTCATTTCAACTATAATCCCAAGTACCAGGAGGTGCACCATGACATCCACATTTGCGCCGATGACGCTCGGAGATATTTTCGAGAGTACCATCACGATGATTGGGAAGACATTTGCGCGAAATATTCTGGTCGCGGTAACGTTCCTTACGATACCCGCCGTCATCATGAGCTTTGCGGCAAGAAATTTTTATGGTGCGCTCACCGCTGCGTCAACAACAGCGCCGTCCTTCTATACTCTTATACCGTTTATCCTGTCGACTATCCTGCTCGAGGTGGCCGCGCTCCTTGCCGAAATAGCAATAAGTTACATCACTGCGAATGAGATGCACTCTCACCGCGTGAGCTTCAAAGAGGCAATTTCCGATACTTTTCAAGGGAAATGGATCAGTGGATTAGGTCAGGCCTTTCTGAAATATGTTGTCGTCTTCGGCAGCTTGTCCGGCATTACTTTAATATTCATTCTCCTCGATGGCGAGACAAAAGGCGCGTCGAGCATCACAAAGGGAATCCTGATGCTTTTCCAAGTGCCGTTCTTTCTTCTCCTGATGCCTGCTTTACTGTTCCTCTTTTACCGATGGCTATTTTCTCTCACAGCGGTAGCGGTCGACGGGCTCGATTCGGTCGAGGCGTTGAAGAAAAGCTGGGAAATTGTTGACGGGTACTGGTGGAGGACATTTGGCATTTTCCTGCTGCTGACTATCATCGCTCAGTTCGCGATTTCCATAATCTCATTGCCTTTGACATTCGGGAGCATGTGGACCGTCTACAGGGATTATTATACAATGCTTGGCAAGGCAGGCGGTAGTATCGGCGCTGGCGCGATAAACCATTATCCTGTCTCGATGGGTAGCGGCATCGGCGTACAAACAGCAATCGGATCAATACTTTCACTCCTTGTCTCCCCGGTTTTCATAGTTGTCATGTATTTCGACCTCCGCGCCAGACATTATGATTATCCGTCATCGTCCGGTGAGGTTGAACAAACCCCGGATGAGCCATTTATTCCGGCGAACTAATCGGACCGTCCCATGAGTGTTCCCCAGACTGAAGCGCAAAACGACACCACACCGGAGCTGACCGGGTCATGGGAGATTGGAGGGAGAAATCTCACAACCGCGGCTATACTCGGCTTCATAATCGTTGCCATTGTTTATTTTTACTCCCAGACTGTGATAGGATTCCTCGCCGTTGTGATTCGTGGGAAAGCGGGGGCTATCCCATCCAATTCGAATCAGACCTTAACGGACATACTTACCACAAGAGCGCTTTTCACAAAACCCATCATACTGTACTCGGTCATCTTATCGCAATTTATTTTCCTCCTTCTTCCGACGATCTGGCTGATTCGCCGGTGGCACACGAAGCAGGTGCTGGCTTACATCAGGTTCAGGAAAACTTCTCCCAGTCAGATACTCCTCGCCCTTGTGGGAGGCGTACTCTTTTACCCTGTAAGTGCCGGAATCGGCAATTTCATGATGGGAGAGCTTCACTTCCCCAATTTTCTCGCGAGAATCGGCTCCCTGGTTTTTGCGTCCAATACGCCGTCGCAGCTGATGCTCGTAATTGCGGTCGTTTGCGTAACGCCCGCTGTCTGTGAAGAAACACTTTTCCGCGGTTACATTCAGCGCACGCTCGAGCGAACGATGGGGCCGAAGAGCGTGATTGTCGCGGGCATCCTTTTCGGTCTCTATCATATGCGTCCGCTCGATCTGTTTTCTCTCGCACTCTTCGGGATGCTCATCGGCTTCTTCGTGTATAGGAGCCAGAGCCTTCTCCCCAGCATGACAGCTCACTTCGCTTACAACCTTGTAGCTGTTCTGTCCCTGTACAAATCCACGAATGGGAGCTCCACGAGCCCGCTGGCATCGCTTCACATTCCTCTCGCAATAATCCTCTTATCGGCTGCCGGGACGGTCGTTGTGGTCCTCCTTTACAGGAACGCGACAAGGGTCAGCAACGGCTCACAGATCGGTACAGAGCAGGGGAAGGCCTAACTCGCCAATTTCTTCCGCGCGGCGCCCCTCGCACCGTTGGGACATTTCACAATTTCCAATAAACAAAGAGCCCGGCACAGCCGGGCTCTTCCGGAACAGATTGTAAATTTGCGGCTCACCTTTCAAGTGAATCGCAATTTCGTATGCCTACTTGAGGAGGAGGAGCTTCCTTATCGAACTAAATCGATTCCCTTGTGCCGATGTCGCGATCATGCGATAGAAGTAGACACCGCTTGCGTACCTGCTTCCATTGAACGTGACATGGTATTCACCCGCGGACTGCGTTCCATCCACAAGCGTGGCGACCTTTCTGCCAAGCACGTCATACACGACGATGGCAATCCTGCTTGTATAAGGTACGTTATACTCTATGATTGTCGTCGGGTTGAAAGGATTCGGATAGTTCTGAAACAGTGCGAAACTCTTAGGAGTAGTCGGCTCGCCCTTTACTCCCGTCACGCTGAGTTGGCTAAACTGTCTCGTCACTCCGTAAATCGAGACACTCTGAAGTTCATAAGAGTACGTATTCCCTTTCTGAACTGTCGAGTCGGTATAAGAGTAGGAGCTTACTGAGTTCGTCGTTCCAGCTCCCTGTCCCACAAGCGACGGATCGCTTACGTAGCTGGCGATCATGACGTAATTGGCGTCGGAGGGACCTTTCCTGAGCACGTTGAAGCCAAGATTGTTTACTTCCTCGGAGGTCTGCCAATTGAGCGTCACACTTCCGGTGTTTTCGGAAGACGTGAATGACGTGACGCTGACAGCGTAGTTCGAATCGGGAAAAGGAGCGTTGTCGAGCGGTGTCGCGTCGGGCGGCATCCAGTTCGCGACCATTAACGGTGAACTCGCCGAATTCTTCGAGAACATGTTCTTCAGAGTATAAGTCGCCGCTTCTGAATCGGTCAACTGAGACGACCAGGCAACTCTGTGCTTCGCACCGGAGCCCGGACCGTAGCATTGATTCTCCGCATACAAACCGGGAGTAACGTTCCACGCAAGCCATCCGGTTGAATCGAGATTCGCCGGCTCATAGCATTTGATGTACACCGTTCTCGGGCTCGACTGCCATGGCCTTCCGAGATAGAAGGTCTCGACGGGATTTCCGTCGTACCCTATCGAATCGGCGATTATCTTGCAGTTCCTGAAGACGTATCCATACAGAGTGGTTGGATCGGTATTTGCAGCCGTCAGGGTTCCGTCGTTTCTCGTCTCATGGATCACGCAGCTGTCGAAGACAACGATGTCACGGCCAAAGATGAAATCCACAGAGCCTTCGATACTATCGTCCTTCATCCAGATCCTGCCGACGCCCGAACCGCCGCGTGTGTAATATGTATCCTGGTACCCAAGCAGGCGGCAATGAATATATTCCTGCCTGTCGCCGTTCACCTCGAGCGCGACTGCCTGCGTGCCGCTGACACCCGGCTGAGGAGAATAGGTGTTTTGGAAAGTTATGTTCCTGGCAATGAAGTCGTTCGCGTTAATTTCAACCGTGAACGTGCCGCTCGTCCCCGGGTTGCCGGAGCCGTACTTGTCGCCGTAATCGTCATTCCAGATCACGGTGCTGTCTTCGCTCTGGCCTTCAAGGATAACATTCGATTGTCCTGCCTGCAGTGTGTCCTTTTCGTTGTATGAACCGTTCTTAACGTAGATGGTCCACTTGCCGGTGTAGTTGTAGGGAACGGCGTCGAAAGCGGCCTGAAGAGTCTTGTAATTACCGCTGCCGTCCTGGGCCACTACCACCGTAGTGTCGGGCTGAGCAACCTGCGTCGTGAAGGTAACATCCGAACCATATCCTGTTCCAGCGCTGTTGGTCGCGTAAGCTCTGACGTGATAGAGCGTGCCGGGTTTTAAACCGGAGATACCGCTGCTAAACGAAGCGATGCCGCTGCCATCGACTGTCTTCTTGTCGCTGACGGTAGGATTCGCGGTGGTATCCCAGCAGACGCCATACGCGCTTACTGAATCACCGCCCCAGTCGGTCACCACGCCGCCTCCGGTCGCTGTCACAGCAAGCACGTTGGTCGGCGTTGATGTGGTAACCGTTGGCGGAATGATTGCCGCGAGCGTGGTGACAGAGTCTTCGGAACCGTATCCGGTACCGCCGATGTTCGTAGCGTAGGCGCGTAAATAGAACTTTGTTCCCTTCGCAAGCCCTGTGACAGAGCTCGTAAACTGGCCGACGCCGGTTCCATCTGTGGTGTGACTGTCGGAAACAGTCGGGTTGCCGGTGGTGTTCCAGCATACGCCTCGCGCGGTGACCGTGCCTCCGCCGTCGGCGGTCACATTGCCGCCGGTTGTGAAGAACGTCGTGGAGACGTATGATGGCGCCGTTGTCGCGACTGTCGGAGAAAGAATCGCGAGTCCCGTTGTCGCTCCTGAAACCTGGACGCTATCCACATCTATCAGTTTCCATGAACCCTCGGTGGCGATATCATATGGGAAGAATCTCACATACAGCGTATCTCCCGTACCGATCGTGTCGCTGATTGTAAACGTGTATGTCGTTTTGGCCTGCGGTACAGTCGTATCAGCGACAAAAGTCTTCGTAGAGAACGTCGGGTCATTGGAGTAATAAAGAGCCATCCGGAGGTTCTTAGAGAACTCGTAATTTTGAGAGAAGGTGATGCTCTTCGCATAAAATGTCCCGCCGGTTTGGGGGGCAACCGTAAACTGGGCGTACCGCGTGAAGTTCGGGCTCGATTCGCCCGGCCACGCGCCATTTGTGGTCGTCCAGCGAGCTCCGTTGGCGCCGAAGCCGTAATTTATCATACCTCCCGCATAAGTCACGGTTCCGCCATCTATGAGTCCACTCACCTGTGCGTTGCCGTTACTCATAAGAGGCCACATCGCGCCTGCGTTTACCGGGATCGGAATCGCAGTGGCGTATACCTTTACATTTTGAGGGGCAACGTATTTCCCGGAAACGGAACTTGAGCTATCCACCCAGGGATAAATCCTGAAGTAGAAGTTCTGCCCCTGCCCGACTGTATCGTTGATAGCAGCATGAATGGTGTCGAGTTGACTGCTGTTCAGAAATACGCTGTCGGTTCCCGTCGTGATGTAACTTATCTGCGTCTTGTTCGTGAAGGTGGGGTCGGTCGAATAGTAAAGATTGGCTTTCATGTCCTTCGTGAACACCGCGCCAAGACTCAGGACTATCGAGTCGACCTTGAGTACGTAGTTTGTTTGGGGAGAAGCTTCGTATTGTATATACACGCTGTCGAGCTGAGTAAGCTGGTTGACCGGCCAGGTCGCCATTTTGATTCGTTGCGTGTAGAAACTCGCTCCGGGCGCCGAGTAGCTTCCGAAGACGAGGTTATTCGTGATAAATTCGGGGACGCCCGTGATCGCTCCGGATACCTGTACACTTGCGTCGGTGAGGCATGGCCATGTCGCAACGGACTGAACATCTTGAGCCAGCGCCAGACTGCTTAGTGAAAACAGGATCATGAGGGCAATCGTGGATCTTCGTATCATGGATCTCATTGCCACTTCCTCCGTGGGTTGTTGGTGAGTTCTCTCTTCGATGCCGATTGCCGTGCCGCGAAATAACTTGCGCCGGCAATCGATGATTTACTCCCGCGCTTGCTCGAGTCGTCCCGGATTGGACTTCCGATCTACGCGGGGTGCCATCTCCCTCTAATTGCAGCGCCAAGTTCTCACGCGGGAGGTAAAAGTAAAACTGTTATTAGGCGAGGCGAGTAATAATGCGACGAACGGGAGGAGGTGGGGGTCGAGAAGGAGCTAAATAGAGTTACCGATAACTTTCTGGAAGTTCGAGCGGAATGAGCGACTGAGCTTGAGTCGCTCGCCAGTTTTCAAAAAAACTTCGAAATCCCCATGTTCGTTCGGGCGAAGGGCCTTTACCTTCTCGACGTTAACTATCGTTGTCCGATGTATACGCACGAACTTGCGCGGATCCACTTTGTTCTCAAGTGAGCTCAACGTTTGCCGGATGATGTATTTGTGAGAATCAGAATGGACATAAACGTAGTCACCCGCCGATTCGATCCAGTCGATATCGGAAACCGGGAGCATCGATATGTAGTCGTGAGTCTTGACCGCAAGACGATCGAGGTAGTCTGATTCCCTGGCCCGAACTTCTTCAGCCTGCCTATCGGCACCGACTATGGGATTCAAGTACTCGTCGACCACTTTCCTCAGATTTATTGCGTACGTTTCGATGTTGCGGCGGCTGAGTTGTGAAAGCGCGATCTTCAAAGTATCTCTGAACCTTTCCTCGCTGATCGGCTTCAATAGATAGTCAAGCGCGTGAAACTCAAACGCCTTGACCGCATACTTGTCATATGCCGTGACAAACACTACGATCGGCACCGGCTCTCCTTTTATGCTCCGGAGCACTTCGAAGCCGTTCATTTCGGGCATCTGAATGTCTAGAAACATCAGGTCGGGGCGAAGCTCTGCTATTGCAGATACGGCCTCCAACCCCGAAGAGCATTCGCCCACAACTTCAATCTCAGGAAATTCCCGAAGCCGGATCCGTATCCCCTCACGCGCGTGAAGCTCGTCATCGACAATAAGTGTCCGTACCGTCATCCAGAGACTCCTCCGTCGGAATCAGATATTGTCGCGCTCGTTCGGCATGGGAACCTCATTTGGACAA
This sequence comes from Bacteroidota bacterium, assembly GCA_021794075.1. Lineage (GTDB taxonomy): Bacteria > Bacteroidota > Ignavibacteria > Kryptoniales > JAKASW01 > JAKASW01. The sequence goes on from JAJYRM010000051.1 coordinate 25,659, forward strand.
TCCGCCAACCCTCCGCATCGAAGCCCTCGGAGAACTCATTTTCGCCGGGGTAGAGCTGTTCCAGTCGAGCTCGCGTGATGTCGAAAATCCCCTCCCCCGCGCTCTCCCGCCGAACGGCGGAATCGCCACCCTTCTTCCTCCCTTTGATGGCGATATTGATTGAGTCCTCTTCTTTCATGACTTCTATTCGAATCTCGCAAGGCTCTCCCGAACTATCAAGGTTACGGAGGACTAATTCCTCCACGATCGGTTGAAGTATGAAATTCGGCGCCGTCGCCTTCAGTGCGTTATGATCAATACGCCTGCTTACTTCAAGCTTGTTGCCGAACCTCGCGCTTTCGATAGCGATGAAATTATCCAGAAAGCCCACCTCCTCTTCGACGAAAGTGAACTCGCGGTCGTTATCATACACCGTAATTCTAAGAAAATCACTGAGGAGAGAAAGCACCCTGTTTGCCTCCTTATCGCGCTTTCTGTGCACGAGCGAGCTGACTTCGCCCAGGGTATTCAGAAGGAACTGCGGATGGATCCGGTTTCTCAGTTCGTGGAGTCTCGCCTTGACCAGTTCCGTCTCAAGACGGGAATACTTAACCTCATTCTCCTGGATTCTCCTCCTGTACGCGATCATATAGAACCCGAGGAGGAAGAGAACATACACGACGAAGTCCCCCCAGATAGCCGGGTTATTGAAGAGGACGCTGAAAACCGTCTCGGACTGCCGCGATCCAAGCACGATCCTGTCCACGAGGAGAGACGTGACCTGGTGCACCACCGTAAGTACTATCAGCGTGGAAAGATGTATCGATACCCAGGAGAGCAAAGTTTTTCTCGTCAGCGACACTGTTGTCGAAAGACGTCTTACTGCCAAAGCGGGTATTATGAAATACCATGAGTAGAACAGATTAGACACCAGGAACCTGACGAAGTTCGTAATGGAATGGTCGCCCGAGAAAAAGACGTAGAAGGCCTGGAGCGTGTTGATCACCGCGATGAAGCTGAGGACGACGACGATTGGGACAATCAGCCTGGTATCAAATCCAGTCGCGTCCTTCGGCGATTCATCGCCGATCTTGGCAGCTCCGGGATAACCTGGTAGGACATTCCCAAACAAAGATGAATCAGACGACATGGAACGCAGGCTCATTTTCCGAGACGCCTTCCGCGAAGGGGATTTCGATTAAAACAGTCGCGCCTCCCCCGGCAGGGTTTGTCAGTTTGAAGACGTGATTCGCTCCGAATAGGCGAATAAGCCGTTCGGCAGTCACCCGAAGCCCCACTCCTCCCGAAGCCTTGCCTTCCTTGCCACTCGAGAACCCCGGACCGTTATCTTCGACCACTAGTCTCAGCAAGCCTTCGTGCTTGTCAGCCCTGATTGAAATCCGGCCGCCCGATTTCCTTTTAGCGACCGCGTAACGGATAGCGTTCTCCACGATAGGCTGGAGCAAGAAATTCGGCACATTTGCCTTTAGAGTTGCCGCTTCTATTTCTTCCGCCACCTCAATTTTGTCGCTGAACCTAACCTTCTCTATTTCCAGGTACTCGTTGATGAACCTAAGTTCCTCTTCAAGAGTGATCACATGGCGATCGCTTCCATAAATAGTCGTATTCAGAAAGTCCTGAAGAAGTAGCAGCATCCGCTCTGCCTCGATGTCCTCCCCTTTCAAAATGAGCGTCGATACTGTGTTGAGAGTGTTGAACAAGAAATGTGGGTGAAGCTGGCTTTCAAGAGCGTTCAACTGCGAAAGCACGAGCTGCCCCTGCAGTTGAGTGAGCCTTAGCTCGTCATCACTATTCTTCTGCCTGTACTCGAACACGTTCACCGCGATCATGATTGCAAAATAGATGATGAAATCGAGACCGAGCCAGGGATTGCGCAGGATCCTCTTGTAAACGAGCGTAGGCACATTGAGATACTGAAGAGACAGGTTGATAATGAACGAGGCAATCACCTGGTGAATGATTACAAAGAATATCGGCAGGAAGAAGTATATGGTCATCCAATAGACAAACTTAGGACCCCCGATCCTGAAATCTTTCGTCGCCTTGTAAATCAAGGGGAAGACGAGGAACCAATACCAGAAGTAGAAAAGATTAAAAGGTATGTGCCACCATAGACTGTAACGCGTGGCGGAATCGAAATTAATGATGTAAAACTGTTGTAGAGCGACGGCAAGCGCGACGATGGTCAAGGAGACGAAAAGAATCCCGGACAGGTTTCCCTTGAAATAGTGCTTCTTTATGAATGCAGTTAAATCATTTTCGTTTCTCATATGCCGGGAATCGTCTCGTGATCGAGAAACAATATTATGAAAGCGCAACTCTAATGCAAAGTGGCCGAGTCACTTAAGTCCCTTCGACAATTTTGAGCTTCTGTCCCTTTGTTTCCGGGAAAGTCCAGATCCAGATCCCGGTAAGTATTGCAAACACAGCTGCGAGGGAAATCCCGCCGCTCAGGCCGTACTTCTCCGCAACAACGGCTATGATGACTGGCGTAAAGAACTGTACCCCGCGCGCTAGATTGAATGCCGACCCCATAGCCGTGTTTCGGATGCCCGTCGGATAAAGCTCGCTGAACAGCGGTCCATAACCGCTGAACATACCCGTGCCAAAGCCGACGAAGAACATGAACGATAAGATGACGGCTGGGTAAACGACGACGACATTCCAAAACAGAGTTATCATGATCAGAGAGGCCGCCATGACAAAAGAGTAACCTGAGTAGGCCGGACGGCGGCCGAATTTGTCAGCGAAGAAGCCGAACGTAAGGTAACCGAGAAGACCGCCCGCCTGAGTCACGAGCATCCAGACCGCAGACTTCGTCATCGGGAAATGACGCTGCTCGTGAAGATAACCGGGTAGCCATGAATAAGTGAACCAGTATGCCGACATATCAAAAATTGCAAGTACCAGAGACTGGAGGAAGAGCCTCCTGTACTCTTTTGAGAAAAGGAGGAGGAACTTGTTCCTGGATTCCTGATCTGCGTTCCGCCCGTCGAATCCGGCCTGCGAGATCGTGGCTCGTCTCGCGATCCACACATCTGACTCGGGAAGTCTTTTTCTTATGATTATCACGAGAATGGCAGGAAGAACTGAAACGAGGAAGCAGGCCCTCCAGCCGATCGCTGGTTCGAGAAATCCTCCGACCAGCGATGCGAGGACAATTCCGAAAGGAGCGCCTGTTTGCATGAAGGCTGCGTACCTAGCCCTTACTTCCGGCGGAAATGTCTCGCCCACGTACGTTTGCCCTGTCGCCCACTCCCCGCCAACACCGATGCCGGTGATTATGCTGAATAATATCAGGAAAGGAAGGTCCGGGGCGAACCCGCTGAGGAACGTGCCGATGCTGTATGTCAGGATAGTCCATTGAAGTACCTTCCTCCTTCCATACCGATCTGAGAGAACGCCCATCACGACCCCACCGAGTGCCGTCGCCGCGAGTGACGC
>JAJYRM010000052.1 GCA_021794075.1 Bacteroidota bacterium
TCGGACGATGTCCCATCCTTTGGGCAAATGCCGAGAAAGCCATCAGCGTTACCGCTGAAAATACGAGAAGATTTTTCATGCTTTGTGCTCCCTTCATTGATTTGATTAACGCAACTGCTTCCACACCCGGCGGCACACCGGGATAATTCACTTTTTGTTAGATGCTTAAACCATGAGAAGGGTTAAATCTTTCCGGACTATTGGCTGTTATTTTTTCCAGTATCCGGTCAGCTCGTCCGTGGAAACGATCGGCATGAGGTTCTTCATATTTGCGAGCGAGCGCTCGTGGCCTTCCTTCGAGGGAGAAGATACCGCATCGGCGACAATTACCGGAAAGAATCCTCTATTGCCGGCGGCGCGAGCGCTAGACTCTATCCCCATCTCTGTCGAAATTCCGGTGAAAACGATTGTTGAAATACCCGCGTTCCTAAGCATCAATTCGAAGTTAGTTCCTATGAAGATATCCGCGGTATTCTTATTCATTACAATGTCCTGGCTTTCAGGGTGAACAACCAGGTCATACCCATCGGGGGTCCGATTGAGACTCCATTGTCTCCTTTTCATCATAAACTTTCTCGCTACAGATTCGAATCTTTCTGGAAGGGGGGTAATCTTTGTCATGACGAGAGGGATATCCTTTACCCTTGCCGCGGGGGCCAGCTTCTGGACGTTCTTAAGGAATTCATCCTTGTTGAAAATCGCGTCCACAAGCATCTTCTGAATATCCCAGAGAACCAATATCGACTTTTGGGGTTGAAGAAATTCAGCTAACTCTTCAATGTTGCTCATTGTGGTTACTCCTCTAATTGTGCTTTTTCATATAATAGACGTCGAGTGCACCATGAAGTCACACGGATGCACTCGACGGAGCGAAACCAACCTAAAGGCGTTCTAAGATACTATCTTCGGCCGTATCTCTCGCTGCGCCGCCGGTGATGACCATCCTTTCGGGAAAGTTGCTTGTCGACGGCAGGCTTGTTTTCATTCTTGACAGGTATTGGATTAGGAACGCGTTTCTTGAAATCGCCCTGCTCTTTCAGCGTGATATCTCCGCGATACTTGAAGAGGATCTGCTGGAAAAATTTTTTCTCCTCCTCGGTTGCCACGAGCGATACCGCTTCTCCCTTTTGCCCGGCGCGGGCGGTCCTTCCGACGCGGTGGGTGTACGATTCCACATCCTTCGGGATCTCGTAGTTGTAAACATGTGACACATCGTCGATGTGCAATCCGCGGGCTGCGACGTCCGTCGCGACGAGAACCGTGAACTTTTCTTTCCGGAAATCGTCCGTTACCCGTTCTCGCTGCGGCTGCGACATGTTGCCGTTCAGCGCGCGCGCCTGAATCCCTATCGAAGTCAGCCTCTTTGATACTTTCACCGTTATATGTTTCCGATTACAGAAAACGATCGCCAGATGGCGTTCCTGCTCCAGCAAATCCGCCAGAAGATCGAGTTTGTTATCAGGCGAAACCCTGTAGTAAATCTGCTTAAGGTAAATCGGCTTAACGGTCGCGGCGAATCTCACGTTCTTCGGATTCCGCAGGTACCTAGAAGCGAGCTTCTCTATCTCTTTGGGAACCGTCGCGCTGAAGAGAAGCGTCTGATGTTCGGACGGCAGTTTCGATGCAATACGTTCGACATCTCTTATGAATCCCATATCGAGCATCCTATCCGCCTCATCGCAGACGAAGTACTTGATGGAGTTGAGCCTGACCGCGTTTCTGTTAATGAGGTCGATGAGCCTTCCCGGAGTGGCGACTATTATGTTAGCCTGCCTGAGCTTCGAGGCCTGAACGTTTATCGATACTCCACCGTAGACCGGAACGATGCCGAGGTGTTTGCCCGCGGAGTATTTTATGAATTCTCCCGCCACCTGCGTCGCGAGCTCCCTTGTCGGCACAAGGATTAACGCCTTTAAGCCGTCACGACGGTTAAGCTGTTCAATTATCGGTATCGCGAAGCTTAGAGTCTTCCCGGATCCCGTCTCGGACTGCGCGAGAACATCCCTCCCGCTGGTAATTGCTGGTATAATCTGTTCCTGAACCGGTGTTGCAACCGTGATTCCTTGCGCTTCAAGTAATTTTGTAATCTCATCACTGAGCACAAAAGATTGTGATTTCATTAAAACCTTTCGTTTTGTAACAATAAATAATATGTATGGGAATCAGTTGCTGAGAAGGATTACGGGGTTTCTGTTGTCAGAAGTATCCTTAGAAGAAGACCAAATCCCGGCTTCTGAACACCGTCGCCCGTTCTTCTATTCAGGTAGGGAGAAGATGTTACTATCGTTGTTCACAATATAACACATCCGGAGGACATGTCACAGATAATTCAAATAAGAGTGACTGTGTGAATCTATGAAATGCCGGGGGTCCTATTGGCCCTTTGTCTGCGCCGAGATTTTTCCGGAAAGATTCCTGTAGACGAACGTGAAGTAACCCACAACGAGTATCATTCCAATTATCCACCAAACGAGACCGATCTGCAGACCGTACATACTTGCCGACGCCGTGTACGCCGTCAGACTGTATTCCGGGCTTATCGTTGAGACGATCAGGTTCGGGAAGAGAGTCCCGGCCACCGACGCGAGCATGCCTGCTATGAAGACAACCGACCCTAAGAACGGGCGCAGGTCACTTCCTCCTCTTAGGGAGGACGGTATATAGAAGAAGCCAACCAACGATACCAGGAGAGTAATGAGAGGCCACACCCTGCCAAAAAGCGGAGTGAAGAATCCCGGTTGGACCGTAGGTGTCAGCGCAAACGTTACAACCGCAAACACGATCACGATCCACCATAAACGCTTCGCCAGTTTGATACTCCGCTCGCGAACGGCGCCGTCCGTCTTCCAGACCAGGAAGAGCGAGCCGTGCAATGCAAGGACCGCGAGCGCGAAAAGGCCTGCCACCACGGTGTAGTAATCGAGTATCCCTATCGACGGATATATGAGCATGTTCGTGAAAAGCGGGATGGCAAAATAACCGTCGGCATTTAGTGGGACACCGCGAACTAAATTGCCAAGCGCGGCGCCGAGTATAATCACGATTAGTATCGAAGCAAACCGGAATGTCCAGTCCCAGAACTCATACCACAATTTGTACGGCTCGTGGGAACGGAGTTCAATCGAGAGGCCACGCAAAATTAGGAGCCAGAGGAGAATTATGAGCGGCATATACAAGCCACTGAACCCCGCGGCATATGCGCGCGGAAAAGCAAAGAACAATGTGCCGCCAGCTGCAAGAAGCCATACTTCATTTCCGTCCCAAACGGGACCTACAGCACTAATGACCTGTCGCCTTTCGGCGTCCGTCTTCGCCACCAGGCCGTAAACTATTCCGGCGCCGAAATCGAAGCCGTCGAGAACGACATACACAATTAACATTACCGTTAGCAGTGAATACCAGAGCGCCTGCATCAGATCATTCCTTCCCTTCCGCGTGAATGGGACCGCGCGCTATCTCGCGTCCGACCAGATAAAGGAATCCGACCCCTATGACGAAATAGAGTCCCACGAACCCGATTGTAGTAAAGACCACATCGCCTGTGTTTACCATCGGTGACGCGGCGGCGGTGGTCCTCAGCAAATTGTACACTATCCACGGCTGTCTACCCAGTTCGGTGGTGAGCCAACCCGCGGTAGTCGCGATATAGGGAAAAGGAAAAGCGAGCATGAGAAGCCATAGTACAGTTCTCGTTTTCTCAAGGCGCTTCAGGTAAATAAGAAGAGCGCTTATCGCCATGAGAGCGAGTATGAGAGTCCCAAGGCCGACCATGATATGATACGCATAATAAAGAAGCGGAATATTATCCGGCCAGTTCTCCTGGGGAAACGCGTCAAGGCCCTTGACCGTGGCGCTGAACGATCCGTACGCGAGGAAACTTAGCATCCCAGGCACTACTATCGGGTTTTCGAGTGTCTGTTCTTTTACGTTCGGCTGCCCGATGATGGCAAGAGGAGCCATGCTCCCGCTCTTGAAGACGCCTTCGAGCGCGGCGAGAGCCGTCGGCTGGTAGTCGGCCACCAGCTTCCCGTTCTGATCTCCGGTCGGGAAGATCTGCAAAACGCTCGCTATCAGGGCTGTTATAACTCCCACGCGAAGAAACAGGTTCGAATCCTCATTGTATTTTCCGATTAATTTCCAGAGCGCTCCGACTGAAGCAACGACAGTAGCAGCGGTAATTACCGATGCGCTCATATTATGGGCGTATTCCCAGATGGCCCAGGGGTTCAGGACAAATTGCCAGAAGCTCGCCAACTGCAGAGAACCGTTGGCCCCAACGGCATAGCCGACCGGATGCTGCATGAATGCGTTAGTCGCGATTATGAAGTAGCCGGAAAGCCAGCTGCCGGCGCACAGGCCCACCGCGACCGCGAAATGCGCACGCTTCCCCATCTTCCTCTCTCCGAACAGGAATAATCCGAGGAGAGATGACTCTAGGAAGAAAGCGAAGACTCCCTCCATAGCGAGAGTCTGACCGATTACACCTCCCGCGTAATTTGAAAATCCAGCCCAGTTGGTCCCGAACTGAAACTCCATCGGTATACCGGTGACGACACCGACCGCGAAGTTAATCGCGAAAATCCGCGCCCAGAACCTGGCCGCTCTGTTCCACTTTTCGTTGTCCGTCTTGATGGCGCGCCATTTCATAAACACTATGATTAGCGCCAGCCCCATCGTAAGTTGTGGAAACAGATAGTGGTAAGTTACCGTGAAAGCAAACTGCAGACGATCCCAAAGCATGACATAATCCCTTCTAACGCCATCAATGTAACGCCCGCCTCTTTTTCAATCAAGGCTCGGTAGCTGTACCACTATGCGGCGTTGACGCTCCGAAGCCGTCCACGGGAAGTTATCCGCCTTTCCCGGAGCTTTTCCCAAACATGTCCACGACATCCTTCGCTCTCGATTGCGGCGTTACATTTATCAACTGGACTTTGCCGTCTTTCACTATCCCTTCGACAGTCGTCTCGTAAGGCGCGTGAAGTTTGAAGTGAACGTTCCAGTTCCCGGGCCACGCGGGGAAAAGAAAAATCTTTCTCCCTTTCGTCTGTAGAAGCATTTCCTGCAGACCTATCATTCCGGTCCCTCCCCAGTTGTGGTCCGGTGCCCAGTCGAAGCCGGGCCCCCAGAAGGCGGGGAACCTGAGCTTGCCGTTCTCGAGCTTCTTCACGGTCAGCTCTTCCGCCTGCCCCGTCAGCCCGAGACACGCGGCCCAGATGTTGTCCTGTTTCCATCCGATGTAACTCCTGAATTTCAGCGCGTAGGGATCATACTCGTAAGTGTTTATGGCGGTATCAAGCCCGGGCCTGCCGATGCCGAACATCCTCCAGGGAAAGACAGGATAGAGCTGCATCGTCTCGATGTTCTGGACCCTTTGCCAGACTATGGCGGGAGCTATCGTCACGTGCCCGTCACATTCCCTGTAGCTGATCGGGGGAATTCTCTTCAGCATGGTCTCCCATTCGGGACGATCTTTCGCCGGGAGATATTTGTCCGGCAGTTCGAGGAGTCGCGTAAGAACAGTGTGCAGTGCCGCGATGGTGGAATTGGGATCGTATGCCATCTTGTAAGTCTCTCCGGCAGATCCCGGGTATAGCACGAGATATCCCTGCTGAGAGAACGCATCATGTCCGCGTTTCAGCGCCAGATACTGGTAATGTTCATTGAAGAAAGTCAGACAGCTCTCGATGAGCGGCATGTACCGGGAAATGTCGCTGTTGTTGTATCTCTGCGTTTGAAGGATCATGTAACAGAATTCCAGAGACGTATCCCAGGTGTATTCCAGCCATAGATTATACTGCAGACCTTTTTCGAAACCGGGAGGACGGTTCCATCCGTACTCGAAACAATTAGGAAGGCCGAAATTTTCGAGCTGTTCGGTGAAACACGCGCCCTTGTGATGCCAGTAAACTTCCGTGCGCAGCTCAGCGTTGTGAAGTATCCGATTGTAAAAATCGAACTGCGGCTTCATCATGCCGAAGTCGCCGTCTTTCAGCATTGGGTAATAGACAAGGCGCTGGTTTTGTGCGGTGAACGTACCTCCGCCCCAGTTCCTGTAGTCGGGCGTGAATGGCTTTGTCGAATCTATGAAGACAGGGTCGAAAGTGAAGAGCCCGCCGTTGAACTTAGTCGGGTACTCTCCATAGGCATTGCATCCCAGCATGTACCTGAAGAGCTGATAATTTCTTCCCGTCTGCCAGTCCGGCGAGGATGTATCGGGAGAGTCGGGGTCGATATAGATGAACGCGCGATCCCAGAACTTCTGCCACCATGCTGCTGACTCCTTTTCAGCGCTCGCGCGAAGAGGGCGGGCATTGTTGACAAACTTGAAAAGGTCCGCCTTCCACTCGTCAGCGGATTTCGTTTGGCCGGTGTAAAGGTAGATGTTAATCTCGCGGGTCGTCGACGGCTTCGAACTTCTCAGTACCCAGCCTTTATAGTCGGTATCGACGTACTTCCCTGACGTGTTGCCGGCGGGACTCATCCCAGACCCCGTCATGAAACCGCCGAACGTAAGATCGCGGAGCGGGTTGAACAGCTCGCTCTTAACGGAGTCGAGTCCCTGCTGTTTCACCGTTACGTCGAAAACAGTTTTCTCGTGATTCCTGTGATAAAAAAGAACGCCCGCATCGTGGAACGAAATCTCGTCATGAAACGTAATGGGATTTTTGTAGGGACCCCACCTGTACGAATTCTCAAAATTCTCCCCGTCGAGCTCCCGGTGGTCCTTGTACCGCCAAGTCTCATATGTCGCTTCAGCTTCCAAAGGTTTGCTGGATGAGACATCGACGTGAATTACGGGCCGGCGGACATCGACCCACACCCTGACGCGCGCGGAGCAGCCGTCGTTCGTTCCGTTTATGACGACGGAGCCGTCGCTGAGAACAAGCTCCTGCCTGAACTCCGTTCCATCGAGCGGATTCGGCGTGAGTCTCACCCTTACCCTGCCGAGCTTGAGGAAGGTGTTGTTCTCATCGAATGTACCGCTGCGTGAGATGTAGAAAAGCAGGTCTCCGTTCTGCACCCAGACATTCAGGCCGATGTCATGGCCGCCGCAGGGCATCGACTCCGACGAGTTCCTGCTCTGGCTCGTCCAGACCGCATCGCAGCGGTCGAGTTCTGTTGTCCGCGCGACACCGGCAACCTGGAAACAGATCATCACCAAAAGAGAAAACAGGATATGTTTCATAATAGCTCCCTGAAATAGAGATATCCGGAGAAAGGGGACAGGAGGATCATCTTTCGGCCGGATGACCTGGATGATCGGCTGATGTTCCATCGACTGAGAGGATACGGATCGTCCGGCGGAATGAAGGAGCATGCCGCGCGGGTGCAGTGGCGGGAGGACGCGCCTCCCGAATTCCATCTTCTGCCTCCGCGCGGCGAACTCAATTTAAGATCAGTACTTTACATCCATGACTTTGGGATGCCCAGCAAGTTTGGATATCTTCAGGACCCACGCGTCTTTGCACGGCGGGTGGTCCTGGAAGGCCTGAGGCACGTCTGCCTCAAAGCCCTCGCCCACCTTATGCCATTTCAGCTGCACATCCTTGTATCCGAGCAGCGTAACCTTCGCGTCTTCTGCCGGCTGAATGTTGTCCATCCATATTCTAGAGGGCGGGGTCGTCTCGCCTTTGTCCGCGAGATAAATCGCGTACGTAGTGCCATCGTCAAGCTGCGTCAGGCAGACTTTCCCTTGCTTGTATGGTGCCACTGGATGAGTATCGTAAATCGCCTGGCTGTTCACCTTCATCCAATCGCCAATTCCTTTGAGCCTCTCGTACGCCGTCGGAGACCACTGCCCTTGTCCATTCGGACCGATGTCGAGGAGCAAGTTTCCTCCCTTCGATACGATTCCCACGAGTATGTCAATCAGCTCGCGAACGGATTTATAATCATCGTGTGCCTTATAAGACCAGCTGGTACCCATCGGCATGCAGGTCTCCCACGGATACGGCAGCGCCTTTGACGGGACGGTATTCTCAGGCGTGAGGTAGTCCTGATACGGACCCGTGACGTCTCGATCCACGACAATCAGCCACGGCTGCTTCTTCCTCGCGTTCTTCACGATCAGCGGCATATCGATGTTCTGGCTTTGCGGATACACGGGATAGTTCGCGGCCAACTTCTCTTCGTCGATCGTCCGCTGTGATTTCGTCCTCACCCAACCGGCATCGAGCCAGAGTATATCGATGCGGCCGAAGTTGCTCATCAGCTCATTGATCTGAGTCTGAGTGTAGTTGACAAATTCCTGCCAGCGGTGAGGATGGCGCTTAATATTGTAATTCGGATTTCTGTCGGGAGTCGCGAAGTTCGGCCACCAGTAGTCCGGGCTGTGCCAGTCCGCTTTCGAGAAATAAGCCCCGATCATGAAGCCGTCTTTCCTGAAGGTGTTGAATATCACCTTCGCAACATTCGCCCTCGGGTTGGTGTGGAATGGACACTCGGGACTTGTGACCTTGAAGTTAGTCGTCTTGGTATTGAACATGCAGAAGCCGTCGTGGTGCTTTGTTGTAAAGACCACGTATTTCATGCCGGCATACTTCGCCGCCTTCGCCCACTTCCCCGGATGGAATTGATGAGGATCGAACGTCTTTATAAGGTTATCATACTTTTTAACGTAATCGACATAGTTTGAATCCTTCCTCCTCTCCCAAGGCTCATCTTCGGAACATATCGACCACGATTCGACGATTCCCCACTCGCTGTAAATTCCCCAATGCATTAGGAGGCCGAACTTTCTGTCGTGCCATCTATGGAGGTTATTCAGGACGGTGGTGTCCGTCTCAGGATAGTATTTCTGCTGATTAGTCTGGGCCATCGAAATACCCGAGGCCATCAGTAGGAACACAAGAGCTGCCATAAGTTTCTTCATTCTATTCTCCTTTTACGATCCACTTTGATTCTATTGTTTCTAATTCGCGAAAAGCTCGTCCGTAAAAATCCAGGCCTTAGCTCCCGCGCCGGGATGCCACGGGGGACAGGCTCCGATATTCTTAGCTACTACTTTAAAGTACCGCACGTCCTTCGGTCTAAAGTTTATGACAAAATCTTTCTCGACAGTTGCGGGATCTCTTTCCGATATGTCGTTCTTCAAGATCCCAACGCTCTCGAAATTCTTACCGTCTTTGGAGACGAAGAATTGCACAAACTCCGGCATGAAGATGTATGAGCTGGTGGATTGAAGAAAACCCGCTCCCAACTCCGACAGCTTTCTTTTCTTTCCCATATCGACTGTAGCGTCCAGGTCAGTTCCCTTGAATCCCTGCCAGAGCCCGTCTTTGAAATTGAGAGTCCCGCGTATGCCGTCGACGAGTCCTTGGGGCCCGCCTGCTGTATACTCGGGGGAATATGGATTCGCCAGATTAACCCTGGATCCGAGAGCCTTATCTATCATAAATGACAGGACAAGAGGATTCCCGGCAAGCTTCCCTTTCATTTCCGCTTGCGCTATGAACGTCGCCGTAGTGTCTATCGACACGGGTTTCTCGTACCTGTGAGAGTTCGACATCGTTAGAGTATCGTCGATCGCGTACCTTAAGATAATTCCTGCCTGTGTCGGCTTGAGCGAAACAGTGAACATTTTCTTGCCCTTATCAAATTCCGTCTTGTATGTCATCCCTCTTTGCTCGAGGCCGTAATCGACACCAAGGTACGCGAGCCTGTCATACTGGTCCTGCAGACGAAGGTGGAAGTTTTCGTAATTCTTGTTCTGCTGGCTCGTCCACGCGTCCTCGGCGATTGCCAGGAGACGGGGAAACATCTTCGAGTCGACTTTTCGCTGAGGGGCATGTTCGCTCCACATGCTCGCCTCCGTCCCGAGCACGCGCTTCTGCTGAGACGGCGTGAGTCCCGGCGGCATCGGGTCGAATGAATACACGGAATCGAGGCTCAGATCGTCCGCGTCTCTGCTGAGGTAGGTGTACTCGCCCGGCGACACTATCGTATAGTCCCCTTTCCGGACCGCTTTTATCGCGCCGTCTATTCCCTGCCACGATTCGACCACGGCACCGGGACGGGGTCCTTTTCCTTCGAGTATTTCGTTCCAGCCGATTATCTGCCTTCCTTTCGATTCAAGGAACTTTTGGATCTTGCGGATGAAATAGCTCTGAAGCTCGTCGGTGTTTTTCAGACCCTTCTCCTTCATTAGTTTCTGACAACCCGCGTTCTGCTCCCACTCGTTCTTTGGGACTTCATCACCACCGATATGTATATAGTGCGACGGGAAGAGCTTGACGACCTCGGACAATACATTCTCAAGGAAAGTGAACGTAGACTTCTTCGCCGGATCATATATGTTCTGGTAGACTCCCCACTGGGTGCCGACCTGGAACGGACCTGGGACGCAGGCGTTCTCAGGGTATGCAGCGAGGGAAGCCTGGCAGTGTCCCGGCATTTCTATTTCGGGAACTACGGTGATGAACCGGCTCGCCGCGTAAGCGACGATGTCCTTGATCTCCTTCTGCGTATAGTAACCTCCATATCGCTCGCCGTTCCCTTCATTTCGCCATGCGCCGATCGATGTGAGTTTAGGATACTTCTTAATCTGTATCCTCCATCCCTGGTCATCGGTAAGATGCCAGTGGAATACATTGAACTTGTAATACGCAAGTAGATCGATATATCGTTTTACAAAAGCCGGCGTCATGAAATGCCGGACACAGTCGAGGTTGAGGCCACGCCAAGCGAATCTCGGATAATCGACTATCTTGCACGAAGGAATACCGAAAATTCCATTTACGACCGATTCAGGCAGCGGTATCAGCTGAAGTAGAGTCTGTAGACCTCTGAACAGTCCCTCTTCTGTCCCGGCGGTGAGGACAACCCGCTCTGAGGATACGTCCAGCGAGTAAGCCTCCGGACCATGCCCCTTGAAATCTCTGTCCAGCCTGAGCGCGATAAGGTTGCTCCCTATGGCGCGGGCGTGACGGATCCGCAGATTTAGGTGCGTGAAAAACACGAGCTGCCCCTTAAGATACTTGCCGAGCTTCCCAATTTTGTTCGGGCAGCAGATGGACGTCGACCGCGATAGCGAAAAGGAGCCTGTGCCGTATACGATCGAGTTCGGTTCGGGGATCACATCGATCAAGGGATGGGCGAAGACCGATGCGTTCATGGAAAAGAGTGAGACGATGAGAGGTATGAGAAGTCTTTTCATTTTATTCCACCTTCGTCGGAGTTAAGAAAGAATGGGCTTTCGTTCCATAGCTGCTTTTGTTATAAGCGGCTTCAGGAGTTTCTCACCAGTGGAACTGCGTCGCCAATGGGTCACAGCAATTCGTCGATGAGTTCTATCGGGTGCTGCACGTTGCGTGACAGCTCGCCGTGGATTTGCTCACGGCAGGAGGTCCCGCTCGCAAGGACTATGACGGAGGCATTCGACTGGATGCTCTTCTCGATTTGCCGTCCGAGATCCCTCCCGATATTCTTGCTGATGTCGTAATATTCCTTCTTGTAGCCGAAGCTGCCGGCCATACCGCAGCATTCCACGTTCGATGTCTCGACCTTCAAGCCGAGTCTCCTGAAGAATTCCGGAGCCGCCGTGCCGGCTCCGATCGTTTTCATCTGACAATGCGCGTGGTAGAAAATCTCAGGGGGCCTGGCAGCGGGCTTCATCCTGCTCTCCAGCCGGTTTGCGAAATCAGAATTCCTGTCGGCAAATCCGTTCAGCCACTCCACCGGATCAAAAGTGTGCGACTTCAGGGCCGAGAACACACCTTCGGCATCGAGCAGCCGTCCATAATCGAGTCTGAACATGCTAAGCACGCTCGGTTCGGCAACTATAATATCAACCCCGTCGTCGATCAATTTCTTCAGGTACACCGCCAGTCTCACCGCGCTCTTCCTTGCGGAGTCGAGGAGCCCCTGGGACTGTGCGCTTCGCCCGTCATCCATGACTTTACTGAGCGTGATGGGCAAATCCAGTTTTTCAAACACGCGAACCGTAGCCATTCCAACTTTCGCGTTCTGATAGTTTGTGAAAACATCGGCAAACAGGACTAGTCTTCTCGGCATGGCTTGCGACCCGAAGGGCGGCGCATTTTTCTTCCGGTACTCTTCGTATTCGCGGACCAGAGTTTTCTTAGAGAACGAAGGTAATTTCCTGCGTTTGTCAACGCTGGCAACATTCTCAAGAATTGTCCGGCTCGCAGACAAATTATTGATCCAGTTCGAAAGGGTCGGCGCGAGCGAAGCAAATTTTGCCATCGCGGAAAAATTCCCGAAGAATCTTTTCTCGAGCGACGCGCCTCCCTCGCTTTTCATCAGCCGCTCCTTAATGACGGTATTCAGTCTCGGTATATCTATCCTAACCGGGCAATTGGGGACGCACCTCGTGCAGCCGGTACACAGCTCCGCGAACCTTCCATCTTCCAGCTTGCCCGTTGTGCCGACCGTCCACGCTCCCCCGATCCCACCGGTGTAGCACTCCCCGCCGAACGCGTGCCCGCCCACTGCCTGGAATGTCGCGCAGACATTCATGCATGCACTGCACCTCACGCAGTAGAGGGCCTCCTTTAAATCGGGGTCTTCTCTCATTTTCATCCGGCCGTTGTCGAGAAGCACGAGGTGAAATTCCCTCTTCGTGTCCTCGCGACCGTTCAGGTTCAGCACCGGAAGGTCGAGAGGCGGTTCCAGGATATTCGTGTACGACGACAACGGCTGCCCGGTTCCGCTCGCGGCGAGAAGCTCGATGAAGGTTCCGAAATTTTTCCTGCTCGGTATTATCTTCTCGATTCCGGCTATCGCTATGTGAACGGCCGGAAGCTGTGTCGTCAGGCGTATGTTGCCTTCGCTCTCCACGAGAAGTATCGTTCCCTCGTCTGCCGATACCAGGTTTGCGCCGGTGATGCCTACATCGGCCGCAAGGAATTTCTCCCTGAGTATATCGCGCGCGAATTCCGTCAGCTCTTCGCCGGTATCGAGCGACTTTTCGGTTTTGAAGTGTTCCTTGAACAACTTCGAGATCCGCTCCCTGCTCCTATGTATAGCGGGTGCAACGATATGCGACGGCTGTTCGTTCGAAACCTGGAGAATAAATTCCGCGAGATCGGTCTCCGCCACTTCGATGCCGACATCTTGCAACACATGATTTATCCCGATTTCCTCCGAGGTGATGGATTTCGCCTTCACCACCAGTCTGGCGCCCGAAGATTGACACACGCTTTGTATATAGTCCGTCGCTTCCTTCTTTGTTTTGGCGAGAAAAACTCTTCCACCACGACTCTCGACTGCTCTGGTAAGCCTTTCAATCAGATCGGGCAGATTTCGTATTGAGCTCTCCTTGATTTCCCTCGCGCGATCTTTCAGTTCCTCGTAATCTTCGAGTTTGCCGACTGCCGTGTACCTGTTAGCATTGAACGTCTGCGTGTTCAGTCGTAGCGCGTCGCTTTCGATTCGAAGTGCCATCCTTATCGCTTTCTGCAGCGATTCCTTCGAAGATTTGTTCGCCACTTCCCTCGGATGGATTTCGTCCGGATAATTATCTCTCATTTCCTCACACCAGAACGATAATATGAAGTTTTCCGGGACCATGGACCCCGCGGACCAACGGCCCCATGTCCGCCGTGGCGCTCGGGCCGGTGATGAAAGAGAAACTTCGGCGCAAGCCTTTGCCTCCGAGGTACTCTTCAGAAAAAACGTCGCGCGGCCGCGGCACGATCGTATTTCCGTCAAGGACAGCTATGTGCTTTCTCGTGAGGCTGCTGACGGGGCCGTTAAGTTCCCGCCCGATCGAGACACAAACCGATCCGGTGCTCGCGATGCCGCAGAACGCGTCCGTCACGCCGACCCTTATGGTTTTCATCTCGTCGATGGTGGGATGGGAAATCACCTTTTCGTTTTCACGGAATCGAGAGAATAGATTTGGATCGACATCCCCGGCGGAGGCAAAGATTATCGGTCCATCGCCGGCCGACCGCAATAGCGCGTCGTTCAAAGCCTCGTCATCCCGTTGAACGGTTTCAACGGAAGCCGTAGTGCTCGCGGCAGCAGCAAGGAATCGTTCGATCAAATCAGTACCAGGCATGTCATCTCAGTCCAATCACGCATTAATCGTCCGACGCCTCATCTAACGAATGCCGCGGCGACACCACCGTCGACGTTCAAGACGTTGCCCGTCGATTTGTTAAGGAGACCGCTGACAAACGCGTAGCAGGCGTTGGCGATATCATCAGGGTTTATGATTTCGTTAAGAATAGTTCGTTTCGCGTAGAATGCGGGGAGCTCTTCAACCTTGACGCCGTAAGCCTTCGCTCGCCCTTCGGCCCATGCTCCGCTCCATATCTTGCTGTCGGTGATCACCGCATCGGGGTTCACGACATTCACGCGGATCTTATCCTTCCCGAGTTCCGCAGCGTTAAGCCTGCTTAGGTGAAGCTGGGCAGCCTTCGCGGATCCATAAGCCGCATTGTTCGGTCCGCTTACGAGCGCGTTCTTGCTGACAATGTTCAACACATCTCCGCCGAAGTCTTGCTTCCGCATTATCTCGACGCCTTTCTGCGTGACAAGGAACTGCCCTTTAACCATCACGTCGTACTGCAGATCCCAGTCTTTCTCCGTGTGCTCTTCTATCGGCTTGGAAATGGAAAGGCCCGCGCAGTTCACCACGATGTCGACCCCGCCGAACGCGAGCGCGGCATCGTCGAACAATTTCGTGATATCTTCGCCGCTGGTAACGTCTAGCTTTCCGGCAATAAAAGCATCGTTTCCGTACTTCTTGGCGAACTCACTCTTCGCTCCTTCCAGTCTTTCTCTATCGTTGTCACAAATCACGACACAGGCGCTTTCATCGGCAAACTTCTTTGCAATGGCCTTTCCGATCCCTCCGGCGCTTCCCGTGATAAGCGCGACTCTTCCGCTCAGCGCTTTCGGCTTCGGCCTTCTTGCGAGTTTGGCCTCTTCCAGAAGCCAGTACTCAATGTTAAAAGCTTCCTGCCTCGGCAACGCCACATATTTGGAAATCGCCTCCGCGCCTTTCATCACATTGATGGCGTTGATATAAAATTCCGCCGCTACCCTGGCGGTCTGTTTGTCTTTCGCGAACGTAAACATTCCGATCCCCGGATAGAGGATCACGACGGGGTTCGGGTCGCGTAGGGCGGGGCTATCACGATGCCTGCACTCATCATAATAGTCGCTGTACATCTTCCGGTACGCCTCGAACTGGGGTCCTAACTTCGCCTTCACAGTCTGCACGTCGCTGACGTCGTCTGTCGGCTTCAGATCGAGAACCAGGGGGCTAATCTTTGTACGGAGGAAATGATCGGGGCAGCTCGTTCCCATCTTAGCAAGCCTCGCGAGGTCTTTCGAGTTTACAAACTCAAGCACCCTCTCCTCGTCCGTGAAGTGCCCAACCATGCGCGCGTGCGAAGAGCAATAACCGCGGAGAACCGGCGCCAAGAGCGAGGCTTTCTGAGACCTTTGTTCTTTCGGAGGCGACTTCACGATCGCGCCGCTGAATACGGCCTGCTGCTTATTGATCTTTTCTCCGACGTATTCCGCGCACATCTCGATAACTTCAAGAGTATTCATGTAGCACTCGTAGGACGTATCGCCCCACGTAAAAAGGCCGTGAGAAGCGAGTATCATTCCACGGATGCCTGGATTCTCGTCCACATGCTGTCTCAATTTCAACGCGAGGTCGAAACCGGGACGCTGCCATTCCACCCATCCCACAGTTCCTCCGAAGAGTTCTCGCGTGATTCTCTTCCCGTCCCTGGAAGCCGCGATGGCTATCGTCGCGTCTGGGTGAAGGTGATCGATGTGCTTGAATGGGAGAAATCCATGTAGCGGGGTGTCAATCGAAGGGGCCTTGGAGTTTAGATCGAATATGCAGTGGTTGAACAGCTCGACCATCTCGTCTTCGTGTTCGCGCCCTCGGTACACGTTCCTAAGATTTCTGAGTCGCTCCACGTACAGCGCTGCCAGCCCGCTTTTCGTCATCGTACCGAGGTCTCCTCCTGAACCTTTCACCCACATCACCTCGGACTCTTTCCCGGTGAGAGGATCAGTCGCCGAGGCTTTACAAGACGTGTTCCCGCCTCCGTAATTAGTAAGCCTCAGATCGGCGCCCAACAGGTTTGAGCGATAGACCAATAAGTCTACTTCATCTCCTTCGAACTCGCTTGCTTTTGAATCGCTCCACAAATAACTAACATGCTTAAACTTTTTTTTCTTCTCAGACATTGTATTTACCTCTCAAAGATCTTTCTTTTTATTGCTTATCATCATCTTAAAAAGACAATATTCGAACCAACAACATGACAACTGTCAAACATTGACCGGTTTCCTATTGAAAACGGTGAGAAGTACGCCTCCCAGAATAAGTATCGCGCCCCACCAAATGCTCATGTGCATCCCGCGCAGCGCTATATCCAGGTCGATCGGAAAGAGCATGTAATAAACGCCGGCGGCAAACACAAGCACACCGATTGCGATCAATACCCATCCTACGAAGTACCAGATGGGCTTCATCTGAGTCGCGCTATCGATCATTTCAATTTTCTCCTTTCGACATTACCAGAACACGATATTGAGTACGATGAAGATTACGGTAGTGACGGATGCCCAGAAAATCGGCTTCTTCAGTAAAGGCACCTGTTCGACTTCCGTTTCTCTCGTAAGCCCTCGAACAAGCCCGACCAGCTCGGCCTCCGGGCGCTTCTCGGTGAAGAGACTAACTGCCATTGCGATTCCGGAGCTGATGAGCCACGCCCACAACGCGCGCCAGAAATTGGCGGCCATGGCACTCGCCTCGCCTCCTGGGGCGATCGCGCCGGGAGTTATCCACCCGAGTTCGAGCGCCATGAACATCGCGAATGAGACGAGCGTCCCTATGAGCATTCCCCAGAAGGCGCCGTCCGGCGAAATCCATTTCACAAACATGCCGAGGAGTATAACTGCGACTGCCGGAGCGAGTATCCAGGATGCGATTGCCTGGAGATAATCGATTATGGTAGGCATGCTTCTCGCCCAGTAAGCTCCAACGATGCTCAACAAGATGCCGACGACTGTCGCGACCCGCCCCATCCATATCAGGTGCTTTTCTGAAGCGTTCTTATTTATTACCGATTGGTATATATCATATGTCCACACCGTGTTGAAAGCGCTCATGTTCCCTGCCTGCCCTGCCATGAACATAGCGATGAGCGCAGTCACGCCTACGCCGACCAGACCCGGCGGAAAGAACCGCATCATGAGAAGCGGGATTACGGAGTCGTAGTTGATCTTTCCGCCCGTGTGAAGCAGCGTGAAGCCGCTGTTAGGATCGCGCATCAGGGCGAGTCCGACCATGCCGCTCCCGACCACGACAAATCCAAGGAGTATCTTGAAATACGAGCTGATGATCGGCGCCATCCTTGCCGAGCGAACATCTTTCGCGGAAAAAGCGCGCTGGATAATGAGAAAGTCGGTGGTCCAGTATCCGAAAGATATTCCGAACCCGAGTCCGAAGATTAGCGCAGGCCATCCAAGCTTCATCGGATTATCGGCCGCGCTTCCCGTTATAGACCAGAGGTGGGTATAGACTTGCGGAAGGCTCGCGAATGCTTTCGTTGGACCGCCGAGGTCGATGATCCCGAGAATCGGAAGGAGTAGGATGCCTCCCCAGATGAGAAAGAATTGTATGACCTCCGTAAATATCGCGGATAGAAGCCCACTAAGTGTAATGTAGAGGGCGACGAATCCGGCGGACAGCCAGATGCTTAGGTCCCAGTTCCATCCGAGAAATGTTTTCAATACTAATGCAAGAGCATAAAGGGAAATCCCTGACGACAGTACTGTCATCACAGCGAACGATATCGCGTTCAGCACGCGGGTCTTCTCATCGTATCTTTCCTTCAGATATCCAGGTGTAGACTTTATGCGGTTGTTGTAGTAGAACCGCATCATAAAAACTCCGAGAAAAAGTATAGCCGGAATGGCACCGATCAAATAGAAGTGGAGGGCGAAGAGGCCGTATTCCGCCCCCTGACCGGCATAGCCGACTACTTCAAGCGCGCCCATGTTGGCCGACATGAAAGCGACTCCCGCCACGAAGGCGCTGTTCCTGCGCCCAGCCAGGAAATAATCCTTATCTGTCTTCGTAAACTTCTTCAGATAAAACCCGACCCAGACAACGAAGCCGAGATAGACCACGAGGATTGCCCAATCGAACACGGTCATCGAGATAGTGTGCATGCAGTTTCCCTTTATTTGTTAGAAGTTAAAAGGAGCACTCTTGTACGCTTCATCCCATTTGCGAGTATTCTCGGGAAGATATTCTTTCAGTTGAAACGAGTTACCGATTATTTTCCTTGCCAGCTCCAGCGAACTGACTTGCCCCAACGCCATTGCCTGTACCAAGGCGTTACCCACTACGGTTGCCTCCACGGGACCGGCGATTACGGGGATCCCGGCGGCATCGGCGGTGAAGCGGTTCAACATGTCGTTCTGCGAACCTCCTCCCACGACATGTAACCTTTCAATCTTCCGACCGGTCATCTTGGCAAGTCTTTCCAACGCTGATTTATATTTAAATGCCAGGCTTTCAAATATGCTTCTGACCAATTCACCTGTAGTTTGCGGACACGACTGATGGGTGTTCTGGCAGAACGAGACGATCGCCTGGTACATATCCGGAGGATTTAAAAAGACTTCGTCGGCCGGATCGAATACGCACTTGAATTCCTGCGCTTCGGAAGCCTCGGCCAGAAGCTCCTCATACGTATAATGCCTTCCAACAGACTTCCATCTTCTCATGACTTCCTGAAGGAGCCACATCCCTGTAATGTTCTGCAGGAACGTTATCTTACCTCCTACGCCGCCTTCGTTCGTGAAGTTATTCGCGAACGATTCTTCGTTTATAATCGGTTCATCGCTTTCGATTCCGATGAGCGACCAGGTTCCCGAGCTGAGATACGCCCAGTTAATCCCTGAAGCCGGTATGGCTGCAACCGCGCTCGCCGTGTCGTGGCTTCCGACCGCGATGACGTCGACATCTTTCAACCCGACTTCTGCCGAGATTTCGGGAAGTAACTTCCCAATCACTGTCCCCGGCATAACGATTGGGCGCATGAGCCGCGAAGGAAACCCGAGGGCCGAGAATATCGCCTCATCGAACCTCCGGCAATTTGCGTCGAGAAGTTGAGACGTGGACGCAATCGTGTATTCCGAAACCTGTTTACCTGTGAGCAGGTAGTTAAAGAGGTCGGGCATGAACAGGAGGCTCTCGAAATCGTCCAAGGAGCTTTCCTGTCCTTTCATCGCGCTGTACAGCTGAAAAAGAGAATTGATCTGCATCAGCTGTACGCCGGTTCTGTTATAGATTTCTTTTCGCGACATCTTCGCGAAGACTTTTTCCATAATACCGTTCGTACGAGAATCCCTGTAAGTGAACGGTGGAGAAATGTTTTTATCGCTCTTTCTTATCAGGCCGAAATCGACGCCCCAGGTATCAACGCCGATAGAGGCGATGTCTCCATGGCCTTTTTCGACGGCGAGTCTCAACGCTTTCTTCAGCTGCTGAAACATTCTCGCAACATCCCAGTGTAAATGACCCGACACTTCTATGGGGATATTGGGAAATCTGTGCACTTCCTCCAGGGAGATCCGATCGCCGTCGAGCACTCCAACAAAGGCGCGCCCACTTTCGGCACCAAGGTCCAGCGCGAGAAACTTGGATGGCGGCATCAATTACTTTCGGACGGACATCTGGTTTAGCGTTTTCCGTAAAGGGGGCCAAAATTCTTGCATGCACGGAAATCGGCGCCTTCAAGATCCTCGGTCCCGAAAGCGCTCCAGGCGCTCGGCCTGTATATCCTCTCGCGCGGAACGTTGTGCATGTTCACGGGAATGCGGAGCATCGATGCAAGCGTAATCATCTTGTCGCCGATGTGACCGTAGCTTATCGCGCCGTGATTCGCTCCCCAGTTCGCCATCACCGAATAGACATCCTTGAACGCGCCGCTGCCGGTAAGATTTGGCGCGAACCACGTTGTTGGCCATGTGGGGTTGGTCCTTTTGTCGAGCGTCGCGTTCACCTTCTCGGGAAGTTCCACCGTATACCCTTCGGCGATCTGAAGAACGGGGCCCATCCCCTTGATCAGATTAATTCGAGACATAGTCACCGGCATTCCCCCTTCCGTGAGAAACTGCGACGAGAATCCGCCTCCTCTAAAATATTCTCTATCAGCCGGACACCATTTAGTGGCATTCAGACACTCGTACGCTTCATCGGAAGATATCTCCCAATAAGGCTTCATCGCAGGATTGCCTTTCAGTCTCTGTCGCCCGGTGGCGTCCAGCGCGGACGATCCGGAGTTGATAAGGTGTATGATTCCATCCGCGGCTTTTCCTTTAAGGACATGACCCGATACTCTCTTGACCGCCGCCGGGCTCCAATAAGTCCTGACATCCGAAAACATCTGTGCCGTGTCGGATACAAGATGGCCGAACACCATGGCCGCCCCATTAAGGCTATCATTCTCGGTTGCGACAGTATATGGTTCTCTCAGCCCGTTCCAATCGAAGGAAGAATTCAATATCGCCTCGAGGAAGTCACCGTTCGGGAAATGATCTGTCCACTGTCTCTGCCCCTGGAATCCGGCAACGATCGCGTTGTGCCCCATCGCTTCTTCTCCAAATCCAAGGTCGGCAAGTTTCTCGTTACCCACCATTAAATCCCTAGCGATGAGCGCCATCTTTACGACGGTTTCCCATTCGTAGTCTTTTCTTTCTCTCGAGGCTCGGTTCTTCGATAAATTGATGTCCTCGCCTTCCTCGCAAGAAGTTTTCGTCCACTCGAAGGCTCTCTTGTACTCGACCGGATCAAATATCCCCTCCTCAATTCTTCTAATGAATTCGGACATGTCGACAGACTCGTTTCTCATGCCGAGGTAATCGCCGAAGAAGTCTTGATTCACGATAGAGCCCGCGATGCCCATGGAGACGGAACCGAATGAGAGATATGATTTTCCTCTCATTTCGGCGACGGCGAGCCCGGACTTTGCAAATCGCAGGAGCTTCTCCCTGACATCGTTAGGTATTTCAGTGTCCGACTTATCCTGCACGTCTCTTCCGTAGATCCCGAATGCGGGAAGTCCCTTCTGCGAATAGCCAGCAAGCGCGGCGGCAAGATAAACCGCGCCGGGTCTTTCTGTGCCGTTGAAACCCCAGACGGCCTTGGGAATGAGCGGATCGGTATCCATTACTTCGGTTCCATAGCACCAGCAGGGAGTTACTGTGAGAGAAACCCCGACTCCTTCACGCGCGAACTTCTCAGCCGCATCAGCCGCCTCGGCCACGCCGCCGATGCAGGTATCCGCGATGACGCATTCAACTGAAAGGCCGTTAGAGTGACGGAGATTCTCGGTGAGGAACCTCGCGGCGTTTTTCGCCATCTGCATCGTCTGGTTCTCAAGAGATTCGCGGACCCCTTTTCTCCTTCCGTCTATGACCGGACGTATACCGATCTTCGGCATGCTTCCCCTGAGTCGATTCATGGGTTCATTCATTCGCATAGTCTGTTTGCTCATTGGGTTTCCTCTTCTATTCTATTGCCGGTTTGTCCTCTATTCCATACTGAGGTCTTTTCTTGCTCCAAATTTTTCGCGCAGCGGGATGAGCCTGTCGACCTGCTCCCTTCCAAGCGTGTTAACCCTGCCGAGCTGATGGGCTACAAACTGTATCATCGCGGCTTGTTCAAGAGTCTCCAACTTGTCGTACGCGTCCATGACGCTGTATCCGACAGTCAGCGCGCCGTGGTTCGCCAAAAGAAACGCGTCATGTTCCTTCAGGTGTTTTGAGATCTGGTCGTACAGGTCGCTGTGGCCTGGCGTTCCGTATTCGACGATGGGAACGATGCCGAGCCTTATGATAACCTCCGGCAGGACCATCTTGTCAAGCGGTATCCCTGCTACTGCAAAGCCTGTCGCGTATGGCGGGTGCGCGTGGCAAACGCTCAGTACATCGGGCCTGTCCCTGTAAATCTTTATATGGAAGTCCGATTCCGACGAAGGGTTCTTGCTCCCCTTTACGAGATTTCCTTCCATGTCGATGATGATGAGGTCATCGGTACTCATGAAACCCTTGCTGGTGCGGGTTGGAGTAATAAGGACATTCCCGTCATCGAGGCGGGCGCTCATGTTTCCGTCGTTCGCCGCTGCGTAGCCTCTATTATAAACGCGTCTGCCGACTTCAACCAGCTCTTCTCTTAATCGTTGTACATCCTGTTTCACTATCTCGCTCCTGTTAAAATTCAAAACTTGCGCGGGGCTTCAGACTCAATCAATTCCTGACATCAAGATATTTGACGGGAAGCTCGAACAACCCGAAGTCCGCGAGGGTAGGATTCAGTCTTGACCTTTCGATAACCAGCCGCACGCGGTCTGTATTGACCGGACTGAAACGGAGAAGCCTTTTGTAACCGATGGTGGTTCCCTCGGTCAGCTTCTCCCACTCACCCCCGTTCCAGTAATCAATCCGGAACTTCCCAATCCGCTGCCCGATCGTGATCTGCTCCTGAAGCATCGCCACGTCGAAGGTCTCCTTCTGCGGAAGCTCAAACACCATCGAAGCCGTGTCGACGCCTTCGGGCCCTTTCCAAAACTTTCCATCCCCGAAGAGCGCGGACGCGCTCCGGCTGTCTACCTCGCCGTCAATCGAGACCTTCGCGTTCCTCACGAAATTCTTACTAAAAGTTTCTGAAAGCACCTTGTGCAACCCCATCAGCGACTTTATGTCGTATTTGGTTATCAACCCTTTCTTATCCGGCGGCACGTTTAGAAGGAGGACGGAATTCCTTCCGACCGAACTAAAATAAATGTTCACGAGATCCGCGACGGACTTCACCGAAGTATCCTGATCAGCGTTATAAAACCAACCCGGACGGATGGAGACGTCCGTTTCCGCCGGATACCAGAATAGCCCCTTAGCACCGTACAGCATTTTCCTGCTGCCGAGCACTTTCCCCATATAATTGTGAGGCGTGAAGACCTGATCCACCGGATGCGAGGAGCCTTTGATTTGCGCCGGAGTCAGCGAGCTCAGGTCGATCGGGAGGACATCCCATTCTGTCTTTCTTCCGACGCCCGACTCGGTCCCGACCCAGCGGATATCGGGTCCCATGATCGCGATCAACGCGTTCGGTTGAAGCTCGCGTACAAGCTTGTAATACGCTTGCCAGTCGTACACCTGCTTCTTCGGGTAGTTGGGGGCTATTCCGCCGTCGAACCAAACTTCAGTGATCGGACCATAGTTTGTGAGAAGTTCCCTGAGCTGATTTTCGTAATAGGTGTTGTAGGCAGGCGTACCGTAACTCGGCGCGGCCTGGTCCCACGGAGAAAGATAAAGTCCGACTTTAAGCCCGTACTTCCTGCATGCTTTGACGAACTCTCGCACGACGTCTCCTTTTCCGTCCTTCCACGGGCTGTACTTCACGCTGTAATTCGTGTACTTGCTGGGCCAGAGACAGAAGCCGTCCTCATGCTTCGCGGTGAGTATCGCCATCTTCACGCCCGCTTCCTTCAGCACGCGCGCCCACTGATCGCAGTCGAGGCCAGTCGGATCGAACAGTTTCGGGCTGGCCTTCTTCTTCGCCCACTCGACGCCGGCAAAGGTATTCATACCGAAATGCACGAAGGCGTTGAACTCCATCTTCTGCCAGGCATACTGTTGCGGAGACGGAACAACATGTGCGGCCTTGTCTATTATCTCCGCCTTGGTGTCGTTCGGGCCGACCAGCGAGTAATTCTTCGCTTGCTGGGCCATCGCGATAGTTGCGATAGAAGGGATGAGAGCGAGAAGCAATAAAGAGCGTATCATTTTTTTCATAACGAGAATCCGGTTTTAAGGAGATGGATTTCACACGGGTGTGTAAAACTCACGGCGACTAGTTGGCAGGAATCCGATTGAAGCATCAAGGCGCTCCTCCGCGCGGCAAAATGTTAAACGTATAACATATTTTCGGACTTTAAGACGTTCAACTGCCAGTATAACAACAAGACGATTTAATGTAAAGGTTTTTTTTGAATGAAATTGAGAAAGGGGCGAGCCGGATAAACATTCGGGCTCGCATCAGAGGCGTCGGACATCTCTAAGGTGGATCGCATTCCCGACGGGAAGGATGGCCTCCCATTGGGCAACTTGCGCCGTTCACGCGACCGACGCGCATGATTCCCTGATCACCAGCTCGGGTTTCAGAAAAATGTTTTGCTTTAGCTTCTGCCTGGGATTCTCAATCCTTGCGATCAGTATCTTCGTCGCGTTCCTCCCAAGTTCCTCTATCGGCTGCTTGATATGCGTAATTCCCGGTGTAAAAATTTCGTTCCCCGGTATCTCATCGTATCCGACGAGTGAAACGTCACGGGGTATTCTCAACCCAAGTGATGAGATCGCCTTAATCGCGCCGATCGTCATCAGACTGTTGAAGGAGAAAATTGCCGTCGGTGGGTCGCCGTCCTGCAGAAGCTGCGTGACAGTCTCGAAGGCTTTATCTTCCATAAATTCACAGTTGTGGACATAGCGGCTGAATATTTCTATTTTGTTTTTTTCCATCGCATCCGAAAAACCGCGGTGCCTCTCGATATCCGGAAAGAGTATCCCCGGCCCGCGAAGGACGCCTATCTTCCGGTGGCCGCTCCCGATCAGATATTCCGTGAGCCTGACGGCCCCTTCGTAATGATCCGTGGCCACGAAGTCGATGTCGATCCCTTCATACACCCTGTCAATCAGGACCGTATTTACCTTAGCCTTCATGAGGTACTTCACCGACTCTTCCGAGTGCGGCACGATGA
This sequence comes from Bacteroidota bacterium, assembly GCA_021794075.1. Lineage (GTDB taxonomy): Bacteria > Bacteroidota > Ignavibacteria > Kryptoniales > JAKASW01 > JAKASW01. The sequence goes on from JAJYRM010000052.1 coordinate 24,771, forward strand.
GAATGCCATCGACGCGGTGAGCCAGGAAGGTCTTCACGAGTTTCATCTCATCCTCGGGATCTTCGTCGGTGTTGCAGAGAAGCGTCGTATACCCGGAAAGTCTCGCGTACTTCTCAACCGACCTGAACCAGCTGTTGAAGAAGGTATTCTTTATGTCGGGCATGACTATCCCGATCGTGTTCGTCCTCCTTTTAACAAGCGAGCGCGCAACCTGGCTCGGTTGATATCCGAGCTCGTCCATGACACGCTTTACCTTCTTTATCGTCTTGGCGCTTACCTTGTCGGGCTTATTAAGGACCCTGGACACGGTCATCACCGATACTCTCGCCCTTCTTGCCACGTCGTGAATTGTTGCCATTAAATTCTGCCCAAAAGTGTTTGCGGTAAAATGAACCGGGCTTGTCCTCTTTGATTCGAACTGGCGAAAAGCCCGTATCAATCTCGCGAATATGCGATTATATTCCAATTATTCACGGGGAACGATCGCCATGAACCGCAAAGACGACCTGACATTTCTTCCGACGTGCATTGACGGACCATCCAAGGTCGATGCCCCTCGCTGAAATCGCTTATTAAAAAAGCGAGTAGATGAAAGGAGCCAAAGCAGTTCCTTGGGTGAGAACTATGAAGACGGCAAGGAGGAGGAGTATCGCGAGAATAGGACCGAGCCACCATTTCTTTCGAACCTTCATGAACGACCACAACTCACCGAAGATTGAAAACCGGCCGGTATACTTTCTGATTGTTTTCGCGGCTCTGGATTTCTTTTTAGAATTGCTCACTTATAGCTCCTTCATGTGATATCAATCCAACTCAAATTTCTCTTCCACTTTCTCTTCTATGGGATTTCCCAAATTGCTCTTATCAACGACAAAGCTTCCGATGACAAGACTATCCATGCCGGTCCTCATGAAACACTTCCAGGCATCCTCAGGAGTGCACACGATCGGTTCGCCACGAACGTTGAACGAGGTGTTGATGACGACCGGACATCCGGTCTGCCTGTCAAACTCCGAGATGAGGTCATAAAAAAGGGCGTTTTGTTCGCTCGAAACCGTCTGGAGTCTTGCTGATCCGTCAAGATGCGTCACGGCGGGTATAACTCTCCTGTCGGCGCGAACGTTCGCGACGAACAGCATAAACGGAGAGGGCCTATCGAAGTCAAAGTAATCCCGCACGCGATCCTCGATCACTGTCGGGGCAAATGGGCGGAAACTTTCACGAAACTTGATCTTTAAATTGACGACAGATTGATTCTTAGGATTGCGGGCGTCCGCAAGGATGCTCCTGTTGCCAAGCGCGCGAGGGCCAAACTCCATCTTCCCCTGAAACCATCCTACGACTTTTTGATCGGCGATCCGGCGCGCGGTTTCCTCCAGAAGTTCCGCGCGGCCGAGCCTGCTGAACGTCACTCCCTTCTCGCGGAGGAGAGATTCAATCTCGTCATCAGAAAATTCCGGGCCTAGGAAAACATGGCGCATCTCGTACGATCTGGGATTCCCGAGTATCGTGTTATACGCGTAGAATGCCGCACCGACGGCGCCTCCAGCATCGCCAGCCGCGGGCTGGACAAAAACTTCTTGAAAGGAGGTCTCGGAGAGTATCTTGCTGTTCGAAACGCAATTCAGCGCCACGCCCCCCGCCATACACAGGTTCTTCGCTTTCGTCTGGCGCTCCACGTGCCTGGCCATCCCGACAACTATTTCGTCAGTTACTTTCTGTAAGGAGGCCGCTACGTCTTTGTGAAACTGTGCCAGCTCCGATTCCGGCTCACGAGCAGGTTGGCCGAACAGTTTGTCGAACTTACCGCCGGTCATCCTAAGACCATATTCGTAAGTAAAGTAGTGCGTGTTAAGTTGAAAGCTTCCGTCGCCGGCGACCCGGACAAGATTATCCATTATCGTTTTGTAAAATCGCGGCTCTCCGTAAGGAGCCAACCCCATCACCTTGTATTCGGCGCTGTTTACCTTGAAACCGAGATAATAGGTAAAAGCCGAATATAGTAAACCAAGCGAATGAGGAAACCAGAGACTCTTCAGAAGCTTTATGTCTGTACCATGACCAATGCCATACGTCGTGGTCTCCCATTCACCGACGCCGTCCGTCGTCAATATGGCCGCGTCCTCAAAGGGTGAAACGAGGAAAGCGCTGGCCGCATGGGAAATGTGGTGTTCCGCGAATAGTATCTCCCCTTCGTAGTCCATGTCGTTGCGAATGGTCTGCGGAATCCAGAGCTTCTTCCGAATCCAGACAGGCATCGCTTTGAGGAAAGAGAAGAGGCCTTTGGGCCAGGTCGCTATATAAGTCTGAAGAATGCGGTCGAATTTCACGAAGGGTTTATCGTAAAAGACGACGTAGTCCAGGTCTTCTGTCTGAATGTCCGCGCACTTCAGGCAATATTCGATTGCATTCTCTGGGAATTCCTGATCATGCCTCTTCCGAGTGAATCGCTCTTCCTGAGCGGCTGCGACGACTTTGCCATCCACAACCAACGCCGCCGCGGCATCGTGATAGAAGCACGAGATTCCGAGAATATTCATTTTACGGTATCAAAACTGATGACGTGCCTGCTCTGCAGTGTGAATTATAGGTTCTTTGTCTTTCCAGAATGAACCTGAGGGATTGGGCCGATGAGCCAGGAGGTCTTTTCGTAGAATCCTTACTATCAGAGCCATAAGACCCATCACCACAATATAGAAGACGGTAAGGAGGATCGCCGCATTCACGGCGCCGAGAACGCGGCCCAAGGCCATCCACCACCTGTAAATTGCGCGCGCCGCTCTCTTTATAAGGTTCATCGGATTCTCCTCTCCTAAAGTCAATATATCCAAATTGCCGAATGAAATCCAAAAAGGCCTGCATGAACTCCAACGTTCCCGATATGGTTATATAATGAGCCGCTTGCGTTCATGCGCTTAACAGAAGGTTGAGACCAATAAACTTCGTATATTTCTCCGTATTTCCCGCCACCAAGTCCTAAGGACACGAATGAAGAACGAAAGATTAGAAACTTCAAGACTTACTCCTCGAAAGAAGATTGCATTCTTCCTGATAACAATATTCATCCCCATTCTGTTCTTAGTCGTGCTCGAATTGGCTCTTAGAATTTTCGGGTACGGGGTTGACATGTCTCTATTCAAGAAGCACGTGGTTTTGGGTAAGACATATTATCAAATGAATCCCGACGTGAAATACCGCTACTTCGGGACTTCCCAATTTCAGCCCGCGACGTCGCCGACTTTTTTCCAGGTGCCAAAACCGAAAGGAGTCTATCGAATATTTTGCCTCGGCGAGTCAACAACGTCAGGCTTTCCATTCTATTTTAACGGCGCTTTCCCCGCCTATCTTCAGACAAGACTACATCTTTTGTTTCCCGATAAGAAGATCGAGGTCATCAACCTCGGCATGGTGGCGACGAATAGTTACACCGCACTCGACATTACCAGGGAACTCGCCAGGTACCAGCCCGATCTGATTATTTATTACGGCGGACACAACGAATTCTACGGCGCGTTAGGAGTCGCCTCCAACCTGTCGGTCGGCTCGTACCGTGCGATAACCGAGCTCTACCTCAAGCTGGTACGTTTGAGAACTTTCCAGCTTGTTCGCAACGCGATTCATGGTATAGTTGGCTTGTTCGTACACCAGAATAGCAATTACGCGCGCGGAACGGAAATGGAGCAGGTGGCACATGGCAGGCTCGTCCCGTATGAGAGTCCTATGTACAAGGCCGCCTATCGGATATTCAGGGACAACATGGAAGCCATGAAAAGGTATTGCAGATCCAAAGGCATACCAATCATTATGGGAACGCAGGTATCCGATTTGCGCGATCAGCCGCCATTCGTTTCGGGGAACACGCTGGGAATTTCGAAACAAGCGCTCGCTGCTTTCCAGGCTCTTTACAAGGAAGGGATAGATTTGCAAACCGAGGGGAAATGGGATTCCGCGGCAGCCGATTACCGAAAGGCCGTCGCGCTTAACCCGCTATACGCCGACGCGCATTACAGGCTGGCGCAGTGTTTCGATACTACCGGCGCAAAGCTTGACGCATTACAACAATATACGATAGCGAGAAATTATGACGAGCTGAGGTTCAGGACTGACAGCAACTTCAACAATCTTATTCGCTCGATGGCCAACGGCAAGTACTGCTTTGTCGCCGACGTCGTCAAGGCATTCAAG
>JAJYRM010000192.1 GCA_021794075.1 Bacteroidota bacterium
GCGCCGAAATCCTGCCTTGCGGGATCGAATCTCTGAGGTATGAGTGATGACGCAAAGCACAGAGTGTAACGGCAAGAGCGCGCCACGCTCTTTGCGCTCTGTGAACCAAAACCTGGAGTGAATGATGCTAAAGAACTACCTGAAAATTGCAATCCGAAACATTCTTCGGAACAAGCTCTATTCATTCATCAACATCGGCGGATTGGCGGTGGGAATGGCCGCGTGCTTGCTGATATTTCTTTACGTGGAGAACGATTTTAGTTTTGACAAATTCAATGCCAATTATAATCGAATCTACAGGGTAGTAGTAGAACCGAAACATAATAATGGCAACTCCAACTGGCCACTGACGCCATCAGGCTACGCACCTGCTTTCGTCAATGATTTCCCGTCCGTTCAAGCCATAAGGATAACACCACCCTCATTCTATACGCCAGTTATCAGGTACCACGAGAAATTCTTCACCGGGAAAGATTTTCTTTTTGCCGATTCAACGTTTTTTGACATCTTCACATTCCCGCTTATCGATGGAAACCCGAGGACGGCACTATCACAACCATTCTCACTCGTAATTTCCCAATCCGAGGCAAGGCAGATATTTGGCAGGGCGGACCCGATCGGAAAAGTCATCAAGGTCAATAATCTGTTCGATTTCAGGGTCACCGGCGTAGCCAGAGACTGTCCCCATAACTCAACCATTCAATTCAACTATCTGGCATCCTTTGCCAATATCAGCGACCTTTACACCACCCAATACCACCTTAAGATGTTCAGGCAGGTCTTGGACAATTTTAACTCCAGCAACTTCTTTACTTTTTTACTCCTTCCGAAAGGACTTACCATTGGGTCGGTGCAGAAACAGATGCCCGCATTTCTAGACAAGTACCTTGGTGACCAGGCAGGCGCGCAGACCAAGGTGTTGTTTCAGCCTCTAAGCAATGTCCATTTCAACACGAATCTGCAGTACGACTTTCCAAATAAGGGCGACATTCGCTACGATTATATGCTTTCGGCGATAGCCTTTTTCATTCTCCTTATTGCGTGCGTCAATTTCATAAACATTTCAACTGCGCGTTCGGCGTCGAGGGGAAAAGAAATCGGTGTGAGAAAGGTGCTGGGTGCAAACCGGCTCGGACTAGCTCAACAATTTATGGCAGAGTTATTGCTGATGACGCTCGTGTCAGCTGTTATCGCCTTCGGGATCTTGGAATTATTCCTACCGATTTTCGATTCCATGGCAAAAGCACATTTGTCAGCGAATCTACTGGACAATCCGGGAACAGTTGTGTCATTTGCCTTTGTCTGGTTTCTTGTCATTATCCTGGCCTGCGTCTACCCGTCAGCATATCTTGCTTCATTCGAACCATCATCCATCATGAAGGGAGTTTTCAGAAGGCGTACCGGAGGAAGCGGATTGAGGAAGTCGCTGATCATTTTTCAGTTTGCCGTTTCCGTTCTCTTAATCGTCGCTACCGTCGTCGTGTGGAGACAATACAATTTCCTGGTACTGCACACACTCGGTTTCAATGATAGACAAGTGCTATTCGCTCCGCCGAATTCAGAGATAACAGGACACTATGATGCGTTCAAAGCTCAACTGCTGCAAAGATCTGACATCAGATATGTATCCCGGGCGAATTGGGTCCCCGGAAATGCAGGTGATGAAGAAACTTTTTATTGGAGAGGGAAATCCGGATGGCATCCGCTGGCTTCCTACTCGTTAATTGTAGATCCAGATTTTGTCAAAGCGCTCGGTCTCAGACTGATGGCGGGGCGCGATTTCTCATGGGCAAGACCCTCAGACTGGGCTGACGGCTACATTCTTAACGAAAGGGCCGCTCAAATGATCGGATGGAGTCCTGATTCAGCTATAAATCAGCGGCTCACAGCTTGGTATCACAAGGGACGTGTTATTGGAGTCGTGAAAGATTTCAACTTCAGATCACTGCGCAGAGGCATAGAACCAGTCGTGATGGTGATGGATTCTTCTCTCCGATCAGCGCAGGGTGTTGTGGTTAAAATGTCTTCCAAAGATATTCCGACTACGCTCAGCTACGTCGAAAGAACTTGGAAGCAATTCTCACCCGATTTCCCGCTTGACTATCATTTTGTCGACCAGAGCTTCTATCAGCTATATCGTTCGGAGGAGAGACTTAGCGGAACCTTCCTGGCATTTTCTACGCTTGCGATCCTAATCGCTTGTCTTGGCCTCTTCGGTCTCGCCGCTTATGCAACCGAAAGGCGTACGAAAGAGATGGGAATTCGGAAAGCTCTCGGCGCATCGGTTCCGCAAGTTGTGAGGCTCGTTACTGGCGACTTCATAAAACTCGTCATAATTGCGAATGTTATCGCCTGGCCGTTGGCGTACTATGCCATGGAGAGGTGGCTTCAGACATTCGCATACAGAATTGACGTCGGCCTCTGGAGTCTGATGCTTTCGGGAGGACTGGCAGTGATGATTGCAATGGCTACGGTGAGTGCCCAGGCAGTCAAGGCAGCGACGGCAAATCCGGTGGAATCTTTGAGGTACGAATGAAAGAAGTGACATGCCGTGAAAAGGCATCGAAGCGCTACGCTATGAGTAGCGCCGACATCCCGCCTTGCGGGATGGAATCTCTGAGGTATAAGCGATGCCGCAAAGCGCAGAGTGCGAACGACTTGACCGCCCTCTTTGCGTTCTACGCCTTAAAACTAGGAGTAAGTGATGCTTAAGAGCTATTTCAAATCCGCATTTAGAAACATGATGAGGCGAAAACTCCTTTCGGGAACAATGATTGCGGGACTCGCCCTCGGGATATTGTCGAGTTTCCTCCTTCTGACATACGTGATCGATCAATTCAGCTATGACCGCTATCTACCGGACTCAAACCGGATTTACCGGATCACGAGCGATTACCACGGAATGGAGAACAACTTTGCCAGCGAACAAATAGCCCGATGTTATTATGACTGGATTCGCCAGATCAAGACCGATTTTCCCCAGGTGGCTCAGCTGGTCAAGTTCAACAACGCCCCCATTACCGCGGCCACCGCGAACGACAAGACTTTCAAGCGGAACAATTTCTATACGGCAGATTCGACTTTCTTCGATGTATTCAAATTCAAGTTCATACGGGGAAGCCGCGCCAACGCGCTGCAATCTCCCATGTCCGTCGTGCTGAGCGAAAGAATTGCGCATAAGTACTTTGGTAGTTTAGACCCGGCAGGAAGGACGCTGAAGATACGCAACCAATGGTCCAACGCAATCGAATACCACATAACAGGTGTAATGGAGAATGTCCCCGCTAACACCCATTTCCATCCGGATTTTGTAGCGAGTTGGCCCAACAAATATACAGCGGAGAGCATGGGGTACTACTACATACTCCTCAAGCCTGGGGCAAACATAAAGGATCTCGAGTCAAAGCTCGGTCAGTTCGTGTCGGCGCATCTGCCGCCGAATGAGGCTTCCGGTTTTTCACTCCATCTGCAGGCGCTGACCAGCATACACCTGTATTCTCATTTGCAAAGGGAGCTGGAAGTAAACGGTAGCGCTACGCAGGTGTTGGCGCTGTTGATCGTCGCTCTGCTCATCATCGCGATAACATGCATAAACTATGTCAACCTGGCGATCGCACGGAAGACGGCTTCGTGGAAGGATGTCGGCGTCAGAAAGGTGCTTGGTGCAAGTACCGGCGGGTTGTTTACTCAGAATGTCGCCGAGTCGGCGATGTATGTCTTTCTTTCACTTATCCTCGTCCTGCTCCTTTACGAGCCTTCCGTCTCGATGCTCGGCGGCCTTCTGAATTTGAAAATTAATGTTCCAGTATCGACGATACCATACGTGCTGGGTTCGTTCGCCGCTGAGATAGTTTTGCTTATCCTGATGTCAGGAGGATACCCCGCACTCGTCATAAGGCATGTGTCCTCTGCTTCCATCCTTGCGTCGAGCAATCAGTCGTCGGGGGCTTCGGCGGCAGGAATGCATGGAATGCTTTCCCGCAGAGCGTTGCTGATCGCTCAATTCTCCATGGCCATAATACTTATCTCTGCTGTCATTATCGTCTACGAACAGATGAAGTATGTCGCGAACATCGATATGGGATACGATACTGACCAGCTCCTTGCGCTGCCGAATATTCCTTTCTCGGCCAGAGAGAAATATGCCGTGTTGAAGAAGGAGATAACCGGTCAGAGCGGAGTCGTCGGGATGACGTCGGCTTTGGAAATTCCTTCGCGGAAGATTGTCGACAACTGCCAGGTGTTCACAGGTGGCGGCTGGGTGAGTAAGAACCCACCGTCTTGTGAAGTATTGCCCGTCGACAGAGATTTTACGAGCGTGATGAAAATGAAACTCCTCGCCGGAGATTCCTTCAGGAAATTCGTCCCTGCCGACCTGGATGCCAAACAGCTAAACAGTGAGAAGGATTTCGAGAAATATTTCGAGACAACGGGGAGGGTATACATCATCAATCAGGCAGCCATGAAAGCCGTCGGGTTCAAGACACCGGCTCAGGCAATCGGAGAACCGATCGGAATCCGTCTTGACGGGATAAACTTCAAGTATGGGCAGGTTGTCGGTGTCGTGCAAGATTTTCACTTTACTTCGATGCACAGCAGGATAGAACCGATTATAATGTTTGTCGAGCCGTTATGGTTCAGTAATGTGATCATCAGGGTACACACGAAAGATCTCCAAAGTACGCTGGGGAATATCAAGAAGGCATGGAATCAGGTGAACCCGGAATATCCTTTCGACTATGAGTTCGTGAACGAAGCATTCGCGGCAAAATACGTTGCTGACAACCAGTTCAAGGCGGTTATGGGGCTTTTCTCGGCGATTGCTATTGTTATTGCCTGTATCGGGCTGTTCGCCGTATCACTGTTTACGACCGAGCGCCGCATGAAAGAGATCGGAGTCCGAAAGGTGCTGGGCGCGTCCGTTCCCGAGATTGCTGCGATGTTAACGGGAGATCTTGCGAGGTGGATTCTTCTGGCAAACGTTGTCGCGTGGCCGCTTGCGTACTATGCCTTGAACAGATGGCTGCAGGGATTTGCATATCACATTACCATCGGCATATGGGTCTTTCTCGCGGCGGGTCTTTTCGTCCTTGTCGTCGCTGTGCTCACCGTCGCCATCGAGGCTGTGAGGGCTGCCTCGGCAAATCCGGTTGAGAGTTTACGATATGAGTAAACTCGAAATCCTGCCTTGCGGGATCGAATCTTTGAGGTGTGAATAAGAAGGGGGTATGGAGCATGCGGCAGAGAGCAACGCGCATGGAGCATGGGGCAAACTGGGTTGGCTACCATTTGTCGCAAAAAGAACGGGGCGCGGAGTGCATGAGCGCTACGGGATATGCCCTTGCCCTCGGTTACGACCTCCGGCCACTCGAGAAGTTGGCCCATGTAACC
>JAJYRM010000053.1 GCA_021794075.1 Bacteroidota bacterium
CAATATTGTCCCTTCACTGCTTCGTGAACCGGCATGGGGGCTCCGACCTTCTCGGCGGTTCGGGTTATATAATCGAGATCTTTGACGATAAGTTTCAATGGGAACTGCGCCGAGAAATCCTGGCTCACCATCTTTGGGGTCTTCATATCGTACATTGGTGACTTAACCGCGCTCGAGTTCAATACGTTCGAAAATATGCTCGGGTCGATGCCAAGCTTTTCTGAGAGGATGAGCCCTTCCGCGAGAAGAGCGGTCATTCCTGCAACGAAGTGGTTGACGACAAGCTTGATAGCGACCGCCGAACCATTGTCGCCGATGTGGAATATAAACTTTCCCATCGCCTGGAAGATTTCCCTAACTTCATCGAGAATGCGCGGATCACCGCCTACCATGATGGTAAGATCACCCTTCTCCGCGACGTTTGTGCTTCCGGAGACAGGCGCGTCTAGCATCTTAGCGCCGGTTTCTTCGACCATCGACGCGAATCTTCTGGAAGAGTCTGGAGTTATGGTGCTCATATCGATCAGCACCTTCCCCCGTTTCAGACCACGGAGTATTCCGTCGTCGCCTATAAGCATAGCTTCCACCGCTTCTATGTTCGAAACCATCGTGACGACGACATCTGCTCCTTCAGCCGCTTCGCGGGGAGTACGCGCCACACGAGCGCCCGCTTTCGCAAGCTCTTCCGTTTTCGCGGACGTACGGTTGTAAACTATTAGTGGGAACCCTTTCTTGAGTATATTCATGGCCATAGGTTTTCCCATTAGCCCGGTCCCTATAAATGCGACACTCTTCACGATTGCAATTTCTTCTTAGCTAACTGTGATTGATTATCTCACCGCGGCCGTGTGGGCACAGCCGGTCGTTACTCTTCAACTTGATGATTGCACCGTTGCAAATATTACAAAAGATAGAACAAAAAGCAAACCAGTTTAATTCCAGGTGGAGGCACACTTTGAATCTAAAAACCTAAGAGATCCTCTTTTGATAACCGGTCTTTCGTTCGCGTCCCACGGGCGCTCCCATGGCAGTACAATACCAGATGTTCACTTAGCAAAAGGCCTCTGTGCGGCACTAAGACTTAAACAGGGGGACATCCTGAGAACAATAGTTTCAAAAGGCCCACCACGCGCGCGGAGAAAATTCACTCAAAGCTCCACCTGTTATTCGCGGACTCCGTCCGAAGAACGCGGGGAACTTTCAAGAATTGTCGGGAAGTCGCCGCGAATCCAGATTGTCGCCCGGCAGACAAACGTTCTCGGTCACAACTCGAATCTTATCTCTCCATTCGGTCCAACTGTCCTGACAGCGACATGATGATTCTCGTCCGCTTCAACCATTCCCCAGTATAACGCAAATTGCTGCATCTGATATTCCGCGGGATATCGTTCCGACGACCCCATGAAGACTTCTTCGGCCCCCAGTTGAACTGTCGTATGCGCGATCGCGTACGCGGCATTGTTCGTGGGAACGACTATCGGAAGGATCGTCTTCCCCTGCTTCTCGGCCAACTTGATGACCTCGCTGAAGACTTCCTCCTCAGGGAGATCTATCGATTGTCTGACAGCTACGCTCTGTCCGGGTATGATCTTCGCGGTCATTACGACAATGTCGACATCGTCCGGATCGTTTTCCTCCAAACACCTCTGAAGATGATGGAGACGGTTCGGGGCCCTAACCGCAACCAGTTTTCTGTGCTGATGATGGCAGCCTATCGCCTCGGCAGTCAGACTATCCTGCGCAAAGACATTAAACTTCTCCAGGTCTGTCGCCTGCTGCTCGTATTTTCTTTTATTCGCCCTTTCGGAGAAGAAGAAGAGAAGGGTCAGGACGATCGTGAAACTGACGCCGCCCTCGGTAGCGATCGGTTTAGTGAACAAGTTGCTGAAGCCTAAAGCAAAAAGGATGATGAAAACGAAAACGAGACCAATGGGCAGCTCAAATTTGCCGATGACGATATTAGGTGGGACTTTCCATTCCCTCGGCGATTTGTCTTTGTATCTGAGCACAAGGATGGAGAAACTCGTCATGATGAATGTCCAGACTACGCCGAACGCGTAAGCCTCACCGAGCAGGAATACGTTTCCCCGGCTCCCGATTATCATCACCAGCTGTATTATCGCGAGAAGGTTGATGATCCTGAATGAAGTACCATACCTTTTGTGCGGCTTCCTGAACCATTCATGGAGAACGCCGTCCTCGGCCACACGGTTCAACACACTGTTCGCGCCGATTATAGAAGTATTGACGGCGCCCGCGAGTATGAGAAATCCCACTATCACCACGAAGACTTGAAGGCCTAGCAGCGCGGCATGCGGACCTACAAGATTCATGGCCTGTCCGCTCAACGCATTGTCATTGTACTTTCCGATGAGCTCGCTCTGAGGTATCAGCATTGCTCCGAAAAGAGAGTTCAAACCTGTAAATATCAGGCTGAACACGAACATTATGAATGCGGTTCTCTTGAGATTCTTGAGCTTGGGCGATTCGATTTCCCTGTAAACCTGCGCAAGAGTCTCTTCGCCGCTCACCGCCAAAACAGAGTGCCCCATCCCTATTATAACTCCAACAACGCCAATTGTTTTCACCCAGTTGACACCGCTAAGCCATCCCAGAGATGTGGGATCGAGATTGACTGTGAACGGAGGCAACTTTGCACCCTTAACGAAAACCGAGATGAGCGACCAAACGAAGAGGACAACGGCGAGGACCGTAGTTATTTGAAATATCCTGAGCGCTTTCTCACTAGATTCCTCAATCCCAATTATGTTGTTCCGCCAGAAATAGAGCTCGATCAGGACCGCCGCGCCTACAGCAATGACGTTCCCGGGGAGTTGGTAATTCATCCCGGCCGAGTGTAGTATTGAATTCAGCAGCCCCTCAAAATACTGTCCGGCCGAGACCGCGCTTATCGGCGCCGTCAGTAAATAGTCAAAAACCAAAGCGGAAACCGCAACCTTCGCAAAGCCGCTCCCGAGAGTTTTCTTAACTACACGGTAGCTCCCCCCTCGGACGAACATGCTGGAAGATTCAATGTAGACCGCGCGTATGCCGTACGCAAAGAGCATTATGAAAAGGATGAACCACGGAGCGGAAGGGCCGACCGCTTTCTCGGCGATGCCGAGAGCATAGAAGGCGCTGGAGCCGAGATCCGAAACTACAACTGCAGATGCCCGCCAGTAGGAAATAAACGACAGCATTACGGTGGTTATCACAACCACCTTAACTTTCTTTAAATCGATTCCTTCGGAGTCTTTTGGTACGTTTATGTATTCTTGTTTCATTTTCGCTCGTTATACAAGTGCTAAAGCTATCAGGTGAACTAAGAAAAGTCAAATCGGCACAAAGATATTCGTTCTTCGACCAAACTATTTCAGGTAGACAGCTTTTAGGGCGTAGAGATGTCGGATTCCCGAACCATCCATGCCGAGCACTAAGATATACATCCCTGATGCATAACGAGAAAAATCCAGATGGAGTCTGTTTGCACCGGGCGCGAGCGCGAGGTCTTCTCTTCGCACAAGCCTGCCGTCCGACGAATAAATCGAAAGCACCGCTGATGATTTTCGAGAACCCATAGGTGCTGTTATGTTTAAATTTGTCGCAGGGTTGAACGGATTTGGATACAGATCCGAGATGAGATAACCGGAAGGAACCGTCGGAGTGGCGATCCCTGTCAACGAAGGCGAGCCTGCATCAAGCCAGGCGGAGTAAACAAGCGAAGCGAGAGCTTTCGACGCGGCGTTGAGTTGAGCGTTCATAAGTGTGTCCAGCATGGACCACATCGCAGAATAGTAAGCCGAGCCAAACGATGGATCTACTCCCTTTGCGTAACTATCCGCGCTCATAATCGCGCCGACCCTCGAATTGGATTCAGCAATCACCCGGAACGCGAACTCCAGCGCCGATGCGTCCAGCTTTTCCGCCGTACCCTCTTTCATTACGACGCTTCCCTGATAACTGTCGAGAAGTCCGCTTTCGAAGCGGGAATGGATTCCCCTGTTGCCCGTCATTGTGCCGTCATAGTTCTCTGTGCAATGGAGCGGCTGATAAGCGTCGCCAATATAGTGCCCGAGGTCTGCTATTACGCGGTCTGCCTCGTCCCAGTCATGGTTTTCCATATATACCGTAAGCATGTTGTAGGCCGAGCTTATCGCCCAAGGCAACGTCCCCTTCTCCAAAACCGTGCTCGCCCCATACTTGGCGCACAGCGAGTCGTAGTTGTGAGAGAGCAACCCCTGGCTGAATTCCGGATAATAGTCGATGTCGATGAAATGCTTCGGACTTTCGGACGGATCCGAACTTTTGCGGTAGTCGGCGTCAGAAGCGTGGGCGACATAGTATGAATATTTGTCGGCGATTAGATGTAATGACGGAGGAAGATAGGCTTCAAAATTACTATTTATAATCTGATGCCCGGTTCTCCCCCAACCAAAGGCCAGGTTGCACATCAGCGAAAGTACAACCGGCACTCTCCAGCAGGTCTTAAAAATTCTCAATAATTTACTTCTCCAATACCAGTTTAGTCGTCAGGCGGCTCCCGGGGGCGATGAGCCTGCAAAGATATACTCCGCTCGCAAGTGCGGCTCCACTGACGGCAACGGTGTGTGTCCCCGATGTTTGGTAGCCGTGCACAAGAGTCTCGATCCGCTGTCCAAGAATATCAAATAGTTCAAGCGATACCATGCCTGATTTCGGAAGCTTGTAAACAACTTCCGTCCGGTCGTTAAATGGATTCGGATAATTCTGAAGAAGCGCGTAGGTCGTCGGACTCGTAGTTGTCTGGTCGATGGCCGTCAGGTTCTGCCCAGGGTAGCGCGCGAGTATTTCGTTATTCGGATCGAGTGTCACGGAATCCACCTTGGCAGGGATATATATCTTGAATGTCTGCGATTGAAGCGAGTCAAGCACGGTTTCCAGCGTCATCTTCCCTCCAGACCATACATCCACTTCCATCGGCATCCTGAATATCGGCGCGTTCGTCTGGTCCTGATTAATAGTAAGCGCGAGCGAATCGCCGGCCTGAGTGAATGACTTCGTGTAGACCGGATAACCACCCTCATAAATCCATTCGTTGAAGAACCAACTCATATTGGAATTAGTAACGGTATCTACGACGTCGATGAAATCTGATGTCACAGCATTCCCATATTCGTAGTCGGCCCGATATCTCCTCATTATGCTGAAATATGTGGAGTCTCCAACAAGGTTCCGAAGCATGTTGAGTACCCAAGCTGCCTTGTAATATTCTGCAAGGCCGAAAATATAGCCGGCAGGCGGGGCGTAAATAGCGTATCGAAGCTGGGTACTGTCTTCGATGAAGAACTGACTTGCGTAGAAATCCATTTCGCTCTGGAAGGCTGTTTGGCTGTCGTGCTGGAGCTGCATGGCTTCCGAGTAAGTTGCGAATCCCTCGTTGAGCCAGATATCTTTCCAAGTCCCAAGCGTAACCATGTCTCCCCACCATTGGTGTGCCAACTCATGCGCGACGTCGCGCCTGTTAAACTCGTCCGCCCTATTCAGAGTGGTGATCGTCTGATGCTCCATGCCGCCGTATTGAAACGGCTCCACGCCGGTCATCCCGTACTTTTCAAAAGGATACGGGCCGTAAATTGAAGAATAGAACTTCATCATCGAAATAACCGTGTCGATATTGCAGCCCGATCCTTCCACGGCCTGCAATGAATCCTGAGGATAAACATAGTATTGCACGGGGATCGATTTCCCGTCTACGTCAGCATTCTTCTGAATGAGAGCGTATTGCCCAGCGGTCGCACACATCAGGTAAGTCGATACCGGATAGTTCTCTTTCCAACTGAAAGTGGTGCTCCCGTCGTTATTATTGATTTTGCTTACCCGGAGACCGTTCGATGCTGCGGTGAAACCATCCGGGACTCGCACAGAAATTTCGCATAAGGCCTTGTCAGAAGGCTCGTCGTAGCAAGGCATCCAGTCACGGGCGTCGCTGGGCTCGCTCATCGTGTAGGCAATGGTTGCGGGGACGTTCATGCTGTTCATTCCAACCGTTTGTTCCCCCGCGTAATAGAGATAGAAGCCTCTTTGCAGCGAATCTTGAGCAGGCGCTATGCCGGGATCGGTCTCGTGATAATAGACCTCGACAGTTCCAGTGTCTGTCCCGCTGAGAGGAGCCGAAAGATAAACCGTCAGTTTCTCGCCGGAGAGGGATGTTGCAAGGCGTGCCCCTCCAGAGAATACGGAATCGATATGGAGATACGCAGGATTGCTATCAAGCCGAATTGAATCGAGCGGGTCCGACAAAGATGGCACGAATGATACTTTCATTCTCCCATTGAATCCATGGTTCTCGCCCGACAACGCGGCGTACCAATCCATGTACAAATTGTAGTTGACCACATTGTAGGCATGGAGAGCCACTCCGCTTGCGGATGAGACCTCCGTCGCATCGGGATAGTGAAGGGTGACGTTGGCTCTCGATTGCACTGCACCGGCGAAGGCAACGGAACAGGTAAGAAGAAGCGCCGGAAAGGGGCTGAAGCTTCTCACTTTAATCCTCCTCCACGGGCGCCGCCCGCGTGCCACCTGAACGGCGCTCGCCATACAGAGTCATCAATAATACACCAGCCAATATCAATGCCGAACCGACCAGCGTGCCTGGGGGAAACTTTTCACCGAGAACCAGCGCGCCGGAAGCGATGGCAAGAAGAGGCGTTATGAACGAGGTCATCGAGAGGGAAACGACACTTATGTGCTTCAGAAGATAGAAGTAAATGACAAACGCGAGCACAGATCCGAATGCTGCTAGATAAAATATCGCGATTAAATTTGGAACATTGAATTTTATCGCACCCCAGTCCTCTATGAAGAAGCTCGTCCCCAGGAGCGTTACAGCTCCGATGGCCATTGGAATAAGATTGATGAAGACAGGGTCGATGTGATAGCCGTATTTCTTCACTCCGACCGCTACGACGGCGTTAAAGAATGCGCTCAAGACGACGGCGAGTATCCCGAATGCAGCGCTCATCGATCCGATTCTAAGATCGCCGCCGAATATTAAAACCAACCCTGCAAAACCTATCATGATTCCGAATATTTTCCAGAAGGTAAGATCTTCGTCCTTAAGGAAAAACCTGGAAAGCAACGCTGCGAAGAATGGCATTACGGCAAACGTGACGGCCGTCAGACCGGAAGTAATTCGCTCTTCGGCCCAGTAGACCAGTCCGTACGGAACGCTGAACGAGGCCAGGCCAACCAGGAGAAGGAATATTGTTTCCCTCAAGTCGAACCTGTACTTATACCTCCTGTATTTGAGCACCACCAGTATGAGGAGCGAGGCGATTGAGAACCGCACTCCGGCACTGAAAAAAGGAGGGAGAGTGTTCATAGATATCTTGATGGCAAGCCACGTGGTCCCCCAGATCAGGCAGATAAGGAGGTACCCCAACAGAAGGTTTACCCTTTTCGGGCCGGAGGGAGGCATTTTCTCAAAAGGTTACTCTAAGACTGAGGGCCGTGGGCGCGGCTGCCAGCTGGATTCCTATGTCGCGGCCAAGAATCTGCTCGCGGAGTTTGGATATTTGAGGAGCGATCATATGAATAGCAAAAGCGGAAGCGGTACCTAACAAAGCTCCCGCGAGGACGTCGCTCGGGTAGTGAAGCCCCCAGTACATGCGCCCATAACCAACGACCGCAGCCCAAGCGTAGGCCGGTATATAGACATACGGCTTTGGGTACCTAAGCGTCAGCGCGGTGGCAAGCGCGAAAGCTGCAGTGGTGTGACCTGAAGGCATTGAGTACTTGTCGGCGCTATCTAGATGGCCGGTATGAACCCCCGTCAGGGCGACATATGGCCTCGGCCTTTTAACTATGTAGTTTTTTATAGGATAATACAGCACGTAAGCCAGCACGTCCGTGACACCAATAATTGCGCCGGTGTCGAATGTGTAAGCGTTATTCTGAGCGAGTCCCACTCCAGCAAAGACTAACGGCGCTCCGATCGCAATTGGGAGGACGAGGTTGTCGCTTGCGCCAAGTGTCGTAGTAAGGAATGGAGAGCGAGCGTCATTCACACTCCGGAAGATGCTCACGTCCCAGCTTGGAGGGTGCGCTTGGACGACGGCTGGGGAAGCTATGATCAGAATTACACAAAAAAAGGCAGCTACCCGGCCTTGGCCTAGGTGCCGCCTGAAGACAGGCTGGTTAATTTTCATCATTCAGATTCGGCATTTTTGTCACTAAAGTAAAAAGCTAAGGAATCAGTATCAATTCTATATTCTTTCCGATGGCCTTAAACGAGAACCGCCCCGGTGGGGCGGCTTCGTGTCAATCTTCATTTACTTAGTTAGGCGTGTTGATATGCTACTCGTCTAGAATTGTCCGGCGCTACGGGGCAGCACGTTCTGATAGAGCGTGTAGTAATGCATCACATTGCCAACGTATGTCAGCGTCTGGCCGTAATCCCCGAAATAGCCAGAATTAGGTCTGCCCGACCGCCAGATATGTCTTTGAAGGGGGGCATATCTCGAAGAAAGTAGCGGCAAGGCCGATTTCACGGCGGGCCAGGAATTGGGGTCGTCCCCCAGGAATTCCGCTATCGACTGTGCGTCCTCCACGCGTGAGAGGCCACAGTTGTAGGCTGCGATGGCGAGCTCGATCCTGTTCTTGCCATTCGCCTGAGGAAAACTCCTCATCAAATCTCTCAGGTGAATGATGCCCAGCTGTATATTCATGGTGGGATTTGAAAGGTCTTCAATATTGTGGGTCAGTGCGAGATGAAGTCCGGTGGAAGGCATAATCTGCATGAAGCCCTGTGCCCCCATGTACGACACTGCACTAGGGTCAAAAGCCGATTCCTGCCTTAGGACTGCAAGTACGAGACGCCAGTCGACTCCATACTTCTTACTCATCTCCTTGACATCTTTTCCGTATTCTGTCAGAAAAATGTATGTCTGACGGTCCAATTCGGGAATAGAATTCTCGGGTATCACCGTACTGTCGTAGGAATAGCGGGCAGCGTCGGATTCACCTGTGATGAGAATAGCCAACCCCAGAACGAGTACGGCGACCAACCGTAAGATCAGACCGCGATCAATTGGTCGTTTCATCATCTCTCCGAAGTTTGTTCAACATACTCAACGCTTGCCTTCCGAAGGGTCTCTTCGGACAGGCATGGCCCCCATCTTTAAGGGGGCATCGCCACGGCACAGGAGTGGGCACTCCATACTTCTGAACATTGGGTTTGCCCTCCCTGTTCCCCTAATAGGAGAACTGCCACCTACATTTTAGGCCAATGCTCTGACTTCGCCAAACATTTTTTTGGCGGAACTTGTCAAATGTCACATGAGTGTGGAAAAATTAAACAAAAACGCTGGTCACCGCGACAAGATTTTTTTTGACCGTCGATATCGCGGTATGATTGGTGGGCTGATCGCTTACAAGTCAGTACCCGCATCGGCTTGCCGGCATGCCCGGTACGACTCCCCGCTCCTGCTACTTGGCCTTATTGTCGGCGTACTTCTCGAAGATCTCGTGAAGCCGTTTGAGCGAAATCGAGTCGAGGTCCTCGTCGTCCTTATCGCGCTTCACGTACATATCGTAATCGTACCTGTCCTTTGGAAGCATTTTCGAAGTCTTGTACCTAAGAGCTTCGATCATCTTTTTCTGATCCAGCATGGTACTCATGATTTTCTCCCGAAGACTCTAGTATTGGAAATTAAGGCGTTTTCCGCCTCTTTTAGCTGTTCTACGGTGTTAATGCCCCTTATTTCGTCGAAATGTTCTGCCAAAACCGCGCTTACTCTCATCCCATGATGGACGAAATACCCGAACACGTCTGTCAGGTAATATTCGTGCTGGGAATTCTCAGGCGTTACATGCCTGAGGGCGTCGAAAAGCTCCTTCCGCTTGAAGACGTAAATACCCGAATTGATTTCCTTGACCTCCCTTTCCGCCGGCGAGGCATCGCGATGCTCAACGATCCTGTCGACAGCCCCTTCCCGCGTCCTGATAATCCTCCCATAGCCAGTAGGATCATCCACTTCGGCCGTTAGGACAGTCATCGCGGCGTTGGTTGCGTAATGCGAATCCAGCAGATTCTGCATGGTTTTCTCCGTAAGGAGAGGGACATCACCCGACAATACTAGCACATCGCCATCGAAATCCTTCAGAATTTCCTCGGTTTGCATAACCGCATGTCCCGTTCCAAGTTGTTCAGCCTGAATCGCAAAGGTCACCCTGCTGTCGTATTTGTCCTTCAGATGTTGCATGACAATTTCGCGTCTGAATCCGACGATGACTACCGCCGATGGACTGCCAATCTGCAGCGACAAGTCTACGACATGGTCGACCAACGGCTTACCATTAACCTCATACATCACCTTCGGCATATCAGGATTCAGCATCCTTTTCCCTTGGCCCGCGGCCATGATTACAACTGTGAACGGTCTTGTCTTCATATCCCTATCCTGTCTTTTTCTCCTCTTCAAGATGTCCGCTTATGACCTGCCTGATTTTGTTCTTTTGGTCAACCAGGACAACGGTCGGCTGATAGCCTGCGGCTTCCGATTCCTCAAACTCCGCATACGCGATTATGATCACCTCATCCCCGACCGTACCGAGCCGGGCCGCGGGTCCGTTAAGACAAATAACCCCGGAGCCTGCCTTTCCAGGAATTATATATGTCTCAAATCTCTCACCATTATTGACGTTAACTACCTGAACCTTTTCATAAGGCAAAATCCTTGATGCGCGGAGGAGATCTGTGTCTACTGTCAGGCTCCCCTCATAATAGAGCTCGGCTTGTGTCACGCGAGCCCTATGAATTTTGGATTTACAAAGAGTAAGTATCAATTAGACTCCCAAATCTTGGCATTTTTTCGTTTACTCGACAAATTACCAAGGTACTTAAACCTTTTCAAGGAAATGGTCCCGCATTATCTCTGCCAACTTTAGCGTGTCGACTATCTGTCCAGCATTGATGCGAGGAGCGCCATCCTGACAAGGATTCCGTTCCGTGTCTGGCGGAAGTAGGCTGCGCGGGGATCCTTGTCGACCGAGGGTGAAATTTCGTTCGATCTAGGTAGAGGGTGCATTACGATCGACTTGTGAGGAAGGTATTTCATTATAAACTCATCTATATAGAAGTGCCGGGGCTCCACCCCAACCCTCTGATCCGGTTCCAGGCGCGTCATGTAGACGACATCGACCTCGTTTACGATCTTCTTCAGATCTTCCTCTTCTGTAAACCACACGTTATACTGCTGCAGGTATTCGGTGATATCCTGCTTCATCCGGAGGGCTTTCGGCGCTATGAAATACAATTTAACCCGCTCAAACTTTCCGAGAAGATACGCAAGTGACCTGACTGTACGACCATCGGCGAGGTTTCCCACCATCGCGATCTTAACGCCATCGATAGTCTTGATCTCCCTATGAATCGTGTACAAATCGAGAAGCGCCTGAGTGGGGTGCTCGCCTCCTTTACCATCTCCCGCGTTGATCACGGGCACCGATGAGACCGCGGCGGCTCTCGAGGCGCCGCCAACCTCATTATGTCTTATGACGATAATGTCGGAAAAGTTCGCCACGACGCGCACAGTGTCTTCGAGCGTCTCGCCGTGCGTCGACGAAGAAAACTGGTTCGCATCTTCAGTCGCCAGGATCTTCCCGCCGAGCCTCAGCATAGCGGATTCGAACGAGAACCTGGTTCGTGTTGAATGTTCGTAAAAGAGAGAGGCCAATATCCTGTTGCTGTAGTCGCCGGTACCGCCGCGGTTAACAATGCGCTCCATGCCATCGGCAAGGTTGAAAAGCTCGACAAGCATCGGTACCGTGAACTGTTGTGATTCCACGACATGTTGCAAGATCATCTCAGTCCCCCTTTCTAATGTGAGTACCGAAATCCCCTCTCACCGCATCGGCCAGATGAGACGGGCTCGTTATAACGACCTCTTCCCCGCCGTGGCTCAGGAATTCGACGGCGGAAGATATTTTCGGACGCATGCTCCCCGCGGCAAATTGACCGTCTTCAAGATATGCGGCTGCTTCCTCCATTGTCAGCAGCCTAAGTGAACGCTCCCCGCTCTTCCTGAAATTCACATAGACGTAATCGACATCCGTCGAAATAACCATCATCTTAATTCCAAGCTCGCTGGCGAGAAGTGCGGAACTTAAGTCCTTGTCAATTACCGCCTCGACTCCCTTCGTCGCGCCGTCTTCGGAAACCACCGGTATGCCGCCTCCGCCGACGGCTATTACTATGATCCCATCCTGGATGCACCTGCGTATCGCGTCTATCTCGACAATTTCTACCGGCCTCGGAGAAGGCACAACCCTTCGGTAACCTCGGGCCGCGTCTTCAACCACGTGCCATCCGAGCTCGTCATGCCGTCTTTCAGCTTCATCCTTGTGATAAAAAGGTCCGACCGGCTTTGTCGGCTCGCGAAAAGCAGGGTCACGGATCTCGACCCTCACCTGAGTGACGATGGTCGCGACAGGAGCTGTGATCCCCCTCTCGCGAAGCTCAGAGCGAAGCGCGTTCTGCAGGACATATCCGAGCTCGCCCTGTGTCGCCGCCACGCAAACATCCAACGGCTGCATGTAGGTTTGCGAAGCGCCTGCTTCGGAGCGAAGAAGCTGCGCCCCGACCTGAGGACCATTCCCATGCGTGATCACCAGGCCAAAGCCCAGTGCCGCAAGATCCGCAATATGCGACGCGGTAGCGCGGGCGTTCACCGCCTGCTCGCGTACCGTTCCCCGCTGACCTGCCCGGATCAGCGAATTCCCGCCTACAGCCACCAGAACTGCGTCGTTCACATAATCACCCCTTTATTAGAGTATAGATGATCGCCTTTTGTGAGTGTAACCTGTTTTCAGCCTCGTCCCAAACAACCGACTGCTTCGAGTCCATCACATCGTCTGTCACTTCAATGCCGCGGTGTGCGGGGAGACAATGCATGAAGATTGCCGACTTCTTCGCCAGCTTCATCAGTTCCTTGTTCACCTGGTAGCCTTCGAAGTCCTTCATTCTTTTCTCTTTCTCGTCCTCTTGGCCCATGCTTACCCACACGTCGGTATAGACGACGTCCGCGTTCCGGGCAGCTTTGGTTGGATCATGCAGCACTTCAATCACCGCGCCGCTCTTCTTTCCCTCTTTCTTTGACAAATCGACTATCTCTTTGGGCGGTTCATAACCCTCCGGAGTCGCAACGGCGAAGTTCATCCCTACTTTTGCGGACATCAGCATCAGCGAGTTGCACACGTTGTTCCCGTCGCCAATGAAGACGAATTTCTTCTTCTTCAGCTTTCCCAGGTGCTCGGTGGCCGTCAGGAAATCGCCTATCGCCTGGCATGGATGCTCGTAATCCGTGAGGGCGTTCACCACTGGAATCTTCATGAAGCGCCCCATATCCACGCATGACTGATGGGCATAGGTACGCACGACGACGGCGTCCATCCAGCGTTCCAGGTTCTTCGAAACATCATGTATGCTTTCGCGCTTGCCAAGGTTGATATCGGTTTGGGTGAGATAGACGGAATGGCCGCCAAGCTGATAAATGCCGACATCGAATGTCACGTGAGTCCGCAAAGACTGCTTCTCGAAAATGAGGGCTACTGATTTGCCTTTGATGGATTCCCTGTACTTCTTCGGATGCGCCTTCATATCGGCGGAAAGATTCAGCAGTTTCTTAAGCTCGGCAGGCGTCCAATCGACTATACTCAGAAAATCTCTCTTCATTCACTTATCTCCTTTGGAACATAAGATGCTTAGAAAACGGGAAGGAGGAAATTTCTGCGGCTGAGCGTCATCATCGGTAACGGCGAAAATCGTTCCGCGCCGCCTCGCGCCTCAGCGGTCGATCCTCTTTTCCATTGGTTGAATTCATGACAATTTATGTTCTGCCAGAAAACCTTCCAAGGTTTCTTTGAGATCCGGCTTCGTTATTTCCGCGAGATCGTATCGCACTCGAACAGAAGGCTTCTTTATCTTCACGACGCGCCTTAGGTCGATCGGTGTGCCGATGACTACAGAATCGCACTCGACACGGTTTATCGTCGCCTCCAAATCTCTGACCTGTTTGTCGCCGTATCCCATCGCAGGAAGGAGGGTCCCCGTTTTTGGGTACTTCCTGAACGTCTCCGAGATTGAATCGACCGCCCATTTCCTCGGATCGACCAATTCGCTCGCGCCGAATTTCTGCGCGGCTATGACCCCTGCCCCGTACGACATCCCACCGTGGGTAAGTGTCGGCCCATCCTCAACCACAAGGACCCTCTTGCCGCGGATCAACGACTCATCCTCAACCGTCACCGGTGAAGCGGCCTCGATGATCCTCGCGTCCGGATTTACAGCCATGACGTTCTTCCGGACCGTGTCTACGTTTTCCCGCGGGGCGGATTCAACTTTGTTTATGACGACCACATCCGCGAGTAGTATGTTCGTCATGCCGGCGTAGTAAGAAACTTCGTCGCCAGGTCTATGCGGATCTGCAACTGTGATGGTCAGGTCTGGACGATAGAAAGAGGTATCGTTATTCCCGCCGTCCCAGACTATGACATCCGCTTCTCTTTCAGCCTCCCGAAGGACCGCTTCGTAGTCGACTCCCGCGTAAATGATCGTCCCATTTGTGATATGCGGCTCATATTCTTCCATCTCTTCTATGGTGCACTCGAACTTCTTCAGGTCGTCGATTGTCGCGTAACGCTGAACCTTCTGCTTGACGAGGTCACCGTATGGCATCGGATGACGGACCGCGACAACACGGAGCCCTTTTTCACGAAGTATATTGCAAACCCTGCGCGAAGTCTGGCTCTTCCCCGATCCGGTCCTGACCGCGACGACGGCAATCACGGGGACCTTGCTCCGAATCATTGTCTCCCCCGCCCCCAGCAACTTGAAGCTGGCGCCGAGCGCGTTCACCTGAGATGCTTTTGTCATAACATATTTGAACGAGACGTCCGAATACGCGAACACCGCTTCCTCGATTCCATCTCCCTTCATCAATTCGGACAGTTGACTTTCCGCGAATATGGGAATCCCTTTCGGGTAGAGTCTGCCGGCGAGTTCCGCCGGATATTTGCGGCCGTCGATATTGGGGATTTGTGTAGCGGTGAACGCGACAACCTCATACTGCTCGTTGTCTCTGAAGACGGTATTAAAATTGTGGAAATCCCTTCCTGCTGCCCCCAGGATAACTACTTTGGTCCTTTTCATTGGTACTCCCTTTCTCCGAAGTTTCTCTCCGGACAATGTGTTCGAGAAGCGCCCCATCGTGCGGGGACTTCAAGTCTGCTTTATACCGACCGATAGATCTTACCGGACGGAAGACGAGATTAATGAGAACCGGGATTTTTTGAGACTAATGAGAGGTTAGCTATCGGCGGCGCCAATAGCTAGTAATCATGAAGGGTCACACAAACAGCCTGTTTATGCATACCAATAAAATCTTATGAGATAACACTGAAAATTTCAAGGGGGACAGAAAATCGTGGTGTCCCCTTCACGGGAATCTTAGAGGAAAAGATTCACGACGAAAAATGCCGCCGAGTTCACCGATGGTTCAGAGTGAACTCATTTTGTTTATTCCGTGCGCCGATTTTTTTGAATTCGACTCACATTTTTGACATCAGGAAGAACACGGCAGGCTAGCCCTTCTCGCTGTCAAGATGCGCCATCTGCGCTGACGCGTACCTGTCACCGGCGACTGCACCGGTGGGAACCGCGCGCTCGATGCGTGCGATATCATCGCCAGTCAGTGTTATTTCAGCGGCGGTGAGAGTGTCTCCGAGCTGCTTAACACTACGCGAACCTATCACTGGGAATACGTCCGCGCCGCGCGAAAGGACCCACGCGATGGCAAGCTGCGCCACGGTAACGTTCCGGTCCTTTGCGACTGCACTCAGCGCCTCTACGAGGGCGAGGTTAGTTTCGAGGTTCCTGCCGCTGAAGCGAGGAGCCCGACCCCTAAAATCGCCCGGCGTCACGGTCTTATCTTTGGTCCACTTGCCGCCGAGGAGTCCGCGCGACAAGACACCGTATGCTGTGATCGCTATGCCGAGTTCGCGGCAGGTCGGCAGAATGCTCGATTCGATGCCGCGCGAAAAGAGAGAGTATTCTATCTGAAGGTCGGTGATAGGATGGACTGCATTTGCTCGCCGTATCGTCTCCGAGCCGACCTCGGAAAGTCCTATATAACGGACGTATCCCGCCTTGACCATATCGGAAACGGCTCCAATCGTATCCTCAATCGGAACCGCCGGATCAACGCGCGCGGGACGGTAGATGTCCACATAATCTGCACCGAGACGCCTGAGCGAGTAAGTAAGAAAATTCTTAACGGAGTTAGGGCGTGCGTCGACGCCTATCATAGCGTTTGACGGATCGCGCATAGCTCCGAACTTGACGCTGAGCAGCACATCCTGTCGCGATCTCCCCTTCAACGCCCGACGCAACAGGAGCTCATTGTGTCCCATGCCGTAGAAATCCCCGGTGTCGAGAAGCGTAATGCCCGCGTCGAGCGCGGAATGTATCGTCGCTATGCTTTCCGTCTCATCCACCGGCCCATATGAATCCGACATTCCCATACACCCCAACCCGATCCGGTAAATCTTCGGACCATGCTGCCCAAGTTGTTCTTTCTGCATCACTGCTCACTCCTATTTTATGGATTGTGTAATCTCAAGAACATAATAAATCGTTTCAGTTTGACAGACAATCTCCAGGTTCAAGGTTCCAGATTCAAAAATTGAATTTCTAAACATGGTAATCGTGCTTCCCACGAGGTTCGCGGGAATCATATCGGAAGAGAACAGTCAGCGGACTATTTGTCCGATTGGATTTCCGCCTCATGTTGCCCAAAAACAATACGCTAACACTTATTCTCGACACATGTATACTACTTCATCCGTTTGTCCGACGCGCTTACTTCTTTCACCAGAAGTAAGGAATCAGTCTATACTTCACGCGATGAATGTAATCATCATAACCTTTCAACCCTGTCTTCAGTATTTCTTCTTCATTTCTGATTCTGTATGCGAGCAGGAATGGGAGAAACAGCATCGGTATGGTTCCATAATAAGATCCGAGGACCAATGGCGACGCCATATATAGGATACTTGCCGCCAAATACATGGGGTGACGGACAAGTGAATATAATCCGGTGTCTATCAGCTTTTGGTTTTCCTGTAACTCGATGATGCGTGAGGCATAAGTATTTTGTGCCATAACAACCATGAACATCGCATAGCCAGTCAACACCAGCACCGTAGCCAGCGCGACTAGCCAGACCGGCACGCTCGACCAACCGAATCGATAGTCGAGTCCCGGGATACAAAATGAGACGACAAAGAGTACGAGCGAGAGCTTTACATAGCTCTTCTGCTTCGCTTCTTTCTCGCGGATCCTCATCCGTTTCTCGAGTAGTTCAGGATCTCTTGCGATCAGGTATGTCAGAGCAAACAGCATGGGGATCAGTAAAGAGGACATGTAAAGCCACGCGTTCCAATATGATAGACTCCCCGCAGAAACAAACAGGACGCCGGCAAGGACCAATGCAGCCGCAACATATCTAACAAGCACAACCCGCAAGAGCCTCCCACGATGGATCGGCTTACTTCCGTTGGCATGTTCCATAATTATCCACCAGCTCTTTACTGCGTTCAAAAAAAGATCGCGCGGTTCTTCTGGATGAAGGAATGCGCCTACCTGACAAGCTTTCTAACATATTTCACCAGATCACCGTTTCCGGTGTGAACCGAAATGTTCTTTGGAATATTCCGGGCTATCCATTGCACCTTCCAGGCGGTGCGAGCTCCGGGGTCGATGGGCTGATACTCGCCCTGTATTTCTAACTCCAAATAGTCAGCCTCCTTGCTTACGTAGACAGCGATCTCGCCTTCACCCGGCGCCACGCTGTCCATCGGGACATTGTGGAACTTCTTCACAAAGATTTTCCCATGGATGGCATATGCCACCCAACCTTCAGTCACGTCCGCCGTGGTAAGAAGGTTCTTTTCGGGTCTCTTCATTGGATCTCTGTACCACGCTACTCCGTCGACCACCTTTACCGGTGCCGGATCGAAAGATTTCCTGCCGAGCGGATTGATCCCAATAGGAAAGAACAAGAGTCCCCCTATATGGACCCTCGTGATTTCCCATGGAGCAACATTTAAAACCGAGTCCGTAACGTTTAGCATCGTGTACGAAAGGTTCATGCGCCCCATTTCAGCGGGAAAGAATTTCTTCACGACCTGCAGCCCGGTTCCCGAGTCTTTCCAGCTTACGAATGTCGCGGTGTCGCCGCCGGCACTTGCTGTATACGGATCGCTGTCAAGCACCGGCGGGGGCGGCCATCCCCACGAAGACTGCGGACTCGGCCAGAACGTTGAGCCGTAATTCCCCTCCATTATGTCCCTCCCGGTCAGAAATTCATAACCTTCAAATTTCAAAGAGACAATTCGTGCCCCGGCAAGAGGATTCACCTCCATTGTAAGTTTGCCCGACCTGAGGACATATTCGCCGTCATTCATGACGGCGATCTTCCTGTGATACGTACGACCTGACAGACTCAGTAGTGCAGAACAAAAGAGAAGCGAAACAGCCGGTATGAATTTCATGTCTGAATCCCTCCATTGAGTTCATTCCTCCCGCGGACATACAGCTAGATTATAATGAAGGGGCGTCAACATACCAATCCAACATCCCCTGAATGAATCATGAATGAGAGACGTCGGATTACATTTGAGTTTGCTCCTTCCTGCTTCTATATTTTCACAGACAAATCGGAAATTCGGATTCTTAGAAAGGTGAAGATGAGCAAAGACAATAATAGCGCTTCTGGATTCCGCATCAGAGCTGCTCGTGAATCGGACTGCGGAACAATACTCGGGTTCATCAGGGAACTCGCCGAGTTTGAGAAGCTACTCCACGAAGTTGAAGCAACTGAAGAAATGCTTCGGAAAAACATTTTCGAGAAACACACTGCCGAGGTGGTGCTTGCCGAGATCGACGGGACACCTGCGGGTTTCGCGCTGTTCTTTCACAACTTCTCGACTTTTCTCGGGAAGCCCGGGATATACCTGGAAGACCTATACATAAAGCCCGAATTCCGAGGGAAAGGTTTCGGCAAACGGCTTTTGATTTACCTTGCGCGACTCGCGAAAGATCAGGATTGCGGACGATTTGAATGGGCCGTCCTCAACTGGAACGAGAAGGCGATTTCCTTTTACAAATCAATGGGCGCCAAGCCGATGAATGATTGGACGGTGTACAGACTCGCTGGCAAGGATCTTGATGACGCGGCCGCCCTCCCACTTTGAATTTCTCGGACAAACACTGACAGCGGCAACAAGGCGCCGTCCCCGATAATTGGATGTCGGTCCGCGAGTTCGGCGTTTGAATTCTCGCGAATAGTTAGCGGCTAGAGTTCCAACTGATAAAGTAAAAGTATAAAATCAATCCGTGGTCATCCCGGGCTTTTGCCGTGTCGTCCGTGTGCCAGTTTGCACAAATGGATTGCACGGAAGAAACCAAGGATCCCACGGATAACAAGGTGTCGGTTACCGGTGATCTAAATTATGGAGCGGCATATATTAATCGCCGCTGGTTAAACCGCGGTCCTTGAGTAAGGCCTCGACATTCGCGTCGCGCCCTCTAAATGCGCGGTACATCGATCCGGCATTCTCCGACCCGCCACGTGAAAGAATCATATCCTCGAACCGCTTGCCGTTCGCGCGAGTTAACCCACCATGTTCCGTGAACCATTCAAAGGCGTCGTCATCAAGGACCTCTGCCCACATGTACGAGTAGTAACCCGCTGAATAACCTCCCTCCCATATATGAGCAAAGTAAGTGGAACGATACCTGGGAGGAACGAGGTTCATATAGACTTGGTAGTGATGCAAAGCTGCCGTCTCGAAAGAATCGACATTCGAGATCGTCTCGCCCGCAGGAAGAGTGTGCCAAGCCATATCGAGAAGTGACGCCTCAATATATTCGAGCGTTTCAAAGCCCTGATTAAATGTCCTGGCCTTTTTAATCTTAGCGACAAGTTCTTCGGGCATCGGCGCACCTGTCTTATAGTTCTTCGCGTAGTGCGCGAGGACTTCCGGATAGAGCGCCCAGTGTTCGTTGAATTGCGAAGGAAGCTCAACGAAATCTCTCGGCACGTTGGTCCCGGCAAGCCTCGGATATTTCACGGTGGTGAGCATGGCGTGGAGCGCGTGCCCAAATTCATGGAACATTGTCGTCACGTCATCATAACTGAGAAGCGCCGGTTGACCGGCTGCCGGTTTCGAAAAGTTAGCCACGTTGAAAACGACAGGATGGGTTCCAAGGAGTCCGGAACCATCGACGAACGTATCCTCCCAAGCCCCGCCGCTCTTATTGTCCCGCTTGAAGTAGTCGCAATACCATAGCGCGATTGGCTTTCCGTTCTCATCGAATACTTCAAACACCCGCACCTCGGGCTGGTACACCGGAATGTCTTTCCTTTCCTTGAAGGTAAGTCCGTAGAGCTTGTTTGCGGCGTAGAACACACCGTCCTGCAGCACGCGATTCAGCTCGAAGTATGGTTTGATCCGCGATTCATCGAGATCGTACTCAGCCTTGCGGACCTTCTCGGCGTAGTACTGCCAATCCCATGGCTGCAGCTGGAAGCCACCATGCGCCTTATCCACAAGAGCCTGCATCATCTCGGCTTCTCCCTGCGCCTTGGCCATCGTCGCGGGAACAAGATCGGTAAGGAGTTTAATTGCTGCCGCCGGAGTCTTGGCCATCTGGTCCTCGAGGACATAGGCCGCGTAGTCGGGGAAACCGAGTAGCTTGGCCTTGTCAGCGCGGAGTTCCGCCAGCCTGGTTATGACTGCGCGAGTATCGTTGCTGTCCCCGCGCTCGGCCCGCATCGTGGATGAGACGAAGAGCCGCTCCCGAACCGATCTGTCATTCAGCGAAGCCTGGTAAGGCTGCTGCGTCGTGTTCTGCAACGGAAGCACCCACCGGTCAGGAGAGTCGAATCCGCGATTATGTGCGGCTTCGGAGGCCGCCGCGATTTCCGCGTCGCTCAGACCGCTGAGCTCATTCTTGTTGTCTATGACGAGCGCACCTGCCTTAGTTGCCGCGAGAAGCTTAGTCTGAAAATTGGTGACGAGCTTCGCCTCTTCCTGGTTGATCTCGCGAAGCTTTGCTTTGTCTGCTTCGGACAGTAGCGCACCGGAACGGACGAAATCGGTGTAATATCTTTTGACCAGCATTTTCTGGACCGGCGCGAGACCGAGTCGGTCACGGCGGTCATAAATCGACTTAACTCTCTGAAAGAGTTCTGGATTCAAGTAGATCGCGTCGGAGTGCGCGGCAAGCTTTGGCGCTTCGATGGAAAGGAGATTCTGAAGAGTATCGTCGATATTGGCCTGCACAATGCTGAAGAACACTTTTGAAACCCGAGTGAGGAGTTCGCCCGACCTTTCCATAGCCACGATAGTATTCTCAAAAGTCGCCGGTTCAGTGTTAAGCGCGATGCTGTCGATCTGCAGCCGCTGAAGGCGCATCCCTTCCTCGATCGCTGGCTGATAATCGTAGTCGTGTATTTTATCGAACTCTGGCGCATGAAATAGGAGCGGGCTCGGATTAGCGAATGGGTTGGAGCTTGAATAGGCTGGAACCGCCTGCACGACGGCCTGCGTCTGGGCCGCTTTGGCGGGGCGCGCGATCGCGCTCCTGAAAGTTGTACTTGTTACAAATGACATGATCGCGGCAAATGCCAAGGCCGCGAATAGGCTGGAATAGTTCTTTCTCATAGATCCTCCATTAATGTTCCCACGATCAGAAAGGTTAAGCCCTATTGGTGAAGCAATGTCGCGCACAAATCAACACGACTGCCGTAAAGCTAACGCATGCGCGCTTGAGTTTCAATGTGAAGAGGGTGTGCTGTTGTGCCACTAATTCGCGAATCCCAACGGGGAATGATTCACGAGCATGATAATGGCCGACCAAAGCGTCCTGACTTACGAACTGAGCGACAACACGACCGGAGAAGAACGGTGGGAAAGCCGGAAAGAATCCAGAAAGTTTCCAAAGCCAACCTCCGTGGCTTCCACGATGCTCTCAACGGAACGCTCGCATTTCATATCCCCTCGCTCTTCTCGCGCCTACGCGAGGATAAAACGCCGCTTATGCCCGGATGAAGCCACAACTATAAAGCCTAGTTGAGCGCGCGTGACCTACACTATACCGGGAAGCCGGAGACCAAACCCCATCAGGATCCCCTTCGCTATCATCTGATATCCCAGATAGAGGAGCAGAAATTGGAACATCGTCTTAATCAATTTTGTGGGGAGTTTGTTCATAACAAGACCGCCTAACGTCGAGCCCAGCAACGTTCCGAGAGCGGCCGGAGCAACAACATAGACATCTACCCCGCCCGCTAGGAAATACACTATCGCGCCCGTCGCGGCTGTCACCGCTATCATGAATTGGCTGGTCGCGATCGAGACTTTGACCGGAACCTTCATGACTGAATTCATCGCCGCGACATTTATGACTCCTCCGCCAATGCCAAGCAGGCCAGCTGCTAAGCCCGCGAATGACACGACGATAGCGCCCGGCAAAGCCCTCACGGGCAGGTAGCTTACGCTCTCCTTAAGCGATTTGTCAAAATAGCTCCCCTTTCGGAGAAGTTTTCTCGAACCATTTTGAGCTGAAGATAGGTCCGGCTCCTCAATTACCTGTGTTTCGTTCGCGACTTTCTTTTTGCGCTCCTTCAAGAGCGAATTCACGGCAGTATAAAGGAGGAACGCGCCGAACAGCAGGCTGAGAACATACGCTTTCATGATCACGCCGATGAATGCTCCTGCCAGGGCGCCCATCGTGGTTGCCATTTCAAGATACATCCCCAACCGAACATCAGCGATTCTCTGCTTCACAAAACGGAGCGCCCCCGCAATCGAAGTAGCGATAACGGAGACCAGGCTCGCCGCAATGGCGACATGGATTGGAAGATGGAAGAAAAGCGAGAGCGCCGTCACGATGATCACGCCACCCCCTATGCCAACTAACGCCCCGAGGAAACCCGCGAGCACAGCGGCCAGAAAGACCAGTGAGAATTGTACAAACATGGCACAATATACCGGCGAAGGAAAAATTAAGAAAGGCTACTACAGCACTTTTGTGTTGTCGCAAGAATGAAGTTCTTGTGGATTACTTTTTCAAAAGTGGACTCGCGGACGAACAGGTCGGATCAAATATCCTCCCTGTTTCCCTTCAACTTAATCGGGATCCATATTTCTTCTTCCGAATCAGGATCGTCTTGCCCGTAACTTTCTCCCATAACAGCCAGATGAGGCCTGTTGTCGATTAGAAAATCGGAGGCAGGGAGCCAAGTCCCAAAAATATATTGAAATGTCCCCGCTCCAGCGCTGGCTGTCCCTTTGTGAACAAAGACCGCATAAGGTCCCTCGGGGATGACGATTGATTCCATTTCAACAGGAATGGAGGCCCGCGATGCCACCTCCACTGCAGCCCATTTCTCAAATGTAGCATGGGGATTAAAATTCTTAAAATAATCCCGTGGATAAACTACTATCGAATAGAATAGCGTCCCGACCTTCTCCTCGATCTTAGAGCTCGCTGGCATAAAACACTTCCAGAGTTCAAACGTTTTGTCCTCCGTGAGAGACATGACCTTCCGTTTGCCAACGAGAGTCTTTTCACCCGAATGCTCGAACCGGGGTTCGCTTCCCTTTTCAGTCGCCGACATCGATATCGTATTTGTTCAGTAGTCCGAGAACATGGGGGATCGAAAACTTAGCCTTTCTGATCCTGTTTCTCTCGGGATCGATGGAGTAATTGTATGACGTACGAAAGTCGGCCTTCTCCAGTATTGAATTGTCAAACATCGCTCCGGCAAGATCGCATACATCGAAAACTGCACCGGTCAGGTCGCACTGCGTGAAGTCGGTCTCATTCATTTGAGAATCCTTGAAGATCGTCTTTCTAATCTTAGTCCGGTAAAACGTCGAGTGATTGAGTGAGCATCCTTCAAAACTGACCGAGAGCCCAAATTGGCTGCACATGTCGAATCTAAGCCCCCAGAGCTTGCACTCCTTGAATCTGACATCTCGCAAGGAAGTGTCCGACAGACTGGCGACACTGAGATTGCATCTTATGAAGTCGCAATCAATGAACCTAATGCGGGAAAGATCGGCGTCTGACAAATCGCAGTCAATGAATCGACACTTTTCATACTCTCCCACTTTCAGCGGATTCGACTTCAGGTCTATGCCGTCGAACGTCTTCTTATCCACCGAAACAGCTTCCAACTCGGCAACCCCTTCCTTATGATCTGACATGCAAGTTCGCGGCGGCGCTTCCAGGCATAGCGTCTTACTTGAGCACCGTGAGTTTCCTTGTCTCTGAAAAGGTTCCGGCCCGCAAGCGGTAGAAATAGACTCCACTAGACAATGAACTTGCGTTGAACGTCGCCGAGTGAAGACCGGCGCTTTGAGTTTCATCTACAAGTGTTTTGACTTTCCTTCCAAGGACATCGTAAACTCTGAGCATTACATGCGCCTGCCTCGGCAATTGATAATCGATAATGGTAGACGGGTTGAACGGATTCGGATAGTTTTGCTTCAAAGCAAACGATGACGGAATCCTTTCATGCGCGGTTTCAATAGCTGAAATCATCTCCGACAAAGGCCGCTGACATACAGCCCCATTTGCAATCGCGAACAGAGTCTTGCCCGATATTGCCAGGCCGGAAATGTACGTGTTTGACCCAAGGCCGCCGTTCATCGGAGTCCAGCTGGCACCGAAATCAGTGGACCGGAAAACACCGTCGGCGTAAGAACCAGCAAATATATCCGAGTCCAGAACTGCAAACGCATCAATGGCGTGAGCGGGAGCTGGGATCGAATCGGCAGCCGTCCATATTAATCCTCCATCTATTGATATGAATACTCCTGGGTAAGCCCCGGCCACTGTCGTGCTGCCGGAAGTAACGAGCGAGCTTATTATCGGTTCTGTTATTCCTGAATCCGACGAGGCCCAGATCTTGCCACCGTCGGTCGAGACAAAAAGTCCGTCATGGGATCCTGCAATGATCTTCGACCCGGATGCCGCCAGAGAGAAGATATACTGCGTTGTCAAACCTGAGTCCGTCGCTGTCCAATTAGCGCCGTTGTCGGTGGAGACAAAAATGCCGGCACCGCCTGTCGCAGCGTAGATATTCGAGCCTGATGCGGCGAAAGCATAAACAGGAGTCACCGGCGGAATGCCGGCACCGGCCTTATTCCAGCTGACTCCGTTGTCCGTAGATTTCAAGACTCCATAGGACGTCCCCACGTATAAATTAGATCCTACCACCGCTATCGTCTGTATGCCCTCAGAAGAAAGTGCAGAATCGGTGGGATTCCAGCTTGCGCCATTGTCTGTAGAGAAAAACACGCCTCCTCCACCCGCGTATAGACTGCTTCCTGAAGCGACCAGGCAGTTGAGGCCGCCATGTAAGTTGGACGGACCGGGAGTCTGTGTCCATTGGGCGTCCACCTTCAAAGCAGAGACGAATACAATTAACAAAGCGATGGCAAGCCTGTCAGTCTTGGTTCTCATCGCGCACTCCTTTTTTTAACGTTTCGACCGGATATTTTAACTTACGACCGCCAGTCAAAAAAATCCCTCCATGCACGCCTCCCGCGCACGGTCCAATCCTCTGACGCTCCTTACACTGCCCCGCCGCCTGTGACGCCAGCCCCCGTTTCCTTAAGACGTCTCGCAGCTTCTTCCATCGATTGGATGGAGAAGTCTGACTCGCAGGTTGACCACTCTTGATTCCCAACGAGAACGAACCCAACCATGGCAATCGCAGAGGTGAAGACAAGGACATATACGGATTGCGGGGCGGGACGCAATTTGGTATTTATCAACACGGCCAATAGCAACAGAATCGGGATAGCACGTGCCAAGATGTAATAATATAAAACAAAATAGAGCCTGCTTCTTCTTCGAAGATTCCGCCATCTTGAAAGGTGGCGCTTGTGACTTGTCCTCTCAAACCACATGTAAAGCAAGATGACCACAAATGCAAGGAGGTCATACCCGAACCTCTGGAGAGGAAAACCGACCTCGTGTCCGGGCGCCGCACCGACCAGGAAGCCGACTAGAAACCCAACTAGAATGTAAATGTAAGGCATCACGCTTTTCACTTTGTTCCTCCCGATTTTCGACTTGAACTACTTTCGAATCGAACTTCGAATGAGCCGGACTCAGAACTTCCGCCCAGGAGGGCTTCGACTCAATGATGTAGGAAGCCGTCACTCGAGTGTCCGTTCAACTTGACCGCGGACAACGTCGACTCAGCCCTTACCTTCAGCGTTGATGCCAAGTTAATGAAGTTCTGCGAGAAGTTCCTCTTGTTCCAGATAAGGTCCTAGAAACCACACTCTTATTCCCTTCAATGCTTACTACTTTTTTGTCCGCACTTTCCCGCTCACGGATCGCCATTACTTTGGGAAGATACGGCTCGCGCAGTGGTGCGCATGACAGATTCGGCTTGCGAAACAAACTGGCCTGCAGCCCAGCCTCGCTCGAGACGGGTGTCATGAGGCATTCAGTTGGTGAGCTTCTTGCCGGCGGTTCGTCAACTATATCATTCGGCTTCACATCAATCTTCTATCGCTTCAATACCCTGGTCTTTAAGTTTTGCCAAAGCGTCTTTCATTGCTTTGACTTGCTCCGGTGAGTGGCTTTGCCAAATAGAAATCTCCCCGACAACCTTCAACGGATATATTGACCGATAAGACATCGTCAGATTTCCCGGAAACTTTTTGTCCGTTAGATTGGGGTCATCTTCGATCGGGCCCGTTGGCTCTACCAAATAAATCCTCTCACGTCCTTCGCCTAACGCGAGCTCTGCTCCCCAGATGGCGGCATCCAGAGTAGCAGTCAGATAAACGTATTTTGTTTCTCTATTTTGCCCGTAGTTTGAGCTAAAACCAATTTTGATAAGGTCACCGATCATCAGGTCGGCCCTTGTACCGTGGAAGAAAGTCTGAACAAAAGGGCTTTGCCCGGATTGATTCGATTCGATTTCATTCTTGTTTATATTCATCGCTATCTCTCTAACAGTATGATTTCTTGTATGGCATCCTGCCAATGACAATTACTTATAATGTCCGCATCAATCACGCCCTGCTTTCAGAGCGAGACTGATCGCCGAAATTTGCCATGAGACAAATGAGCTGGCGTATTTGACCACGTTATGATAAACAGGCAGGGTGGCGATGAGTATTTATCACGTCGGGGGTCTTAACGCTCCGACTTATCTCTTTGATAGACTCCGGGTTGCACAACCGTATTCGGCGCGGGCCAGCAAAGATACCTCGCATAAACAAGTAAGTGCTATCAAACAGGTATTCCGAAGGACCGCACCCACATACCCGAGCGTAGCCCTCACTTATCGGGCCGTTCTGTGGACAGCGCGCTAGCTCGCCCATATGGTATGGCGAATTTCCACTCCCTTACCGAGAACTCGGATTCCGTAGAACTCACCAGCCCCATCTGTCGGGGTTAGCTGATACGTCACGGCATCATCGGGAATTATGCCTTGCCCGGTTACATCCTCATACCGCACGCTGCGCAGCAGTGCATTCAGAATCTCACGCGCTTGCTCGACACTTCGTCCGGGCAGAACGAGCACATCGCTCCATCCTTCCCAACCTCGCTCATGCACTCTGATGCACCCATGCTCAAGCTTTCGCACTTCGAGATTGAGAGCCTGTTCACCCTGCTGCGGATTCTCGATAAGTAGGCGTGCCTCCCGCTCACCTCCAAGCGCATCCATATAAGACTCCAGGCTCGAGCATCCGGATGGCGGCGCGGGAAGCTTGCCGATTTCGGATGTGTCAACCAAACCTGCCACGATTGCACCGACGGTGTCAATAAAAATATAATCATCATTGAGCAACACAAGGGCACGACCGCTCGCGAAGTCACTTGCAGCCTTATAGACTGCCGGAATGACAAGCTTCCCTGCAGCGTCAGCGTATCCCCAGCGCCCCTGCGGTGGGGCTTCTCCGACAGCTTCGATAGCTGATTCGATCCACACCCTCGAACGTCCATCGACAAGAGTTGGCTTTTGCTCAGCGGTAAACGAACCCGCTGCTGTATCTGTAAATTTCTGAGGCATCAGCGATTCTGCAGACGTATCGGCAGACGGCTGAGTACGACCTTTATTCTGTTTGGAGCTAGTGCAGCCGATGATCGCAACTGCAAACAGAGGCACCATGAGCCCCCGCACCATAAAGTTAATCAAAGTCTTCATTATCTTGCCCCCTTTCTTTTCCGGTTTTTGACGGATGCGCTTATGATAAGCAGAAATTATCGCATGGCCTGCTATCGGGCTATCACGAGCATTTAGGGACCGATGGCCGTTGACGCGCGATGAAACGAACTCGCTCCGTAAATAATGTTGAGCATCCTGGTTCGCGCCGTTATACCCAGCGCCACCCTTCCGATTACATACTGAATAACAAGTGCTACTTCCAAGGGATAACCTTCAAATTATAGGCGGTGTCAAGGCATCTGGACCTTACCCCGTTTTGTAGACAAGGAGAAAAGCCAGTAACTTCGTGAAAGAGGAAGCTGGAAATGGAAACAGAGAAGAAGAGAAAGACGTACGACCGGCAGTTCAAGATTGATGCGGTGAA
>JAJYRM010000054.1 GCA_021794075.1 Bacteroidota bacterium
CCGCGATCGGAAGAGATTCGTAAAAAGGTTTGAAAATCTTGCTGTGGTACATTGCCGTCAGAACCGCGACGGTCGAAGCAGGCGAGACCATGTCGTCGGGCGAGAGGCCGCATCCGTCATGCATCTGAATACGGGTTGTATCTATCCCCCAGCGCGTAAAGAGTGGATAAGCAACCGCGCGGCCGGTTTCCATGTTTCCATGGCCGTATAACACCATCCCCATCGTCCTGAACAACTGTTCAGCATAAAGGTTTTGGCTCCGTTTATTTATCGTCGTCACGATTTCAGAAAGGGCCGGCGATGTATATGTCGCGAGAGTAGTCGCCGCGGCATAATCGGGCTTCGTCGCAGCTTCGCGAATATCCTTCACCTTTCCGTCGACCTTTATCCCCTCCTGTTGGAACACTTCTTTCATTACGGTCACCGCGTAGAGAGCCGGATTGTTCACTGAGATCGACTCATGCCACGGGGGCTGGTTCATCGGGAAGTTGCCTGAGACGCGAACGACGTTCGTGTTCCACGTGCGGTGGAAAGTTATATAATAACCTGGCGGAGTTGAATCGGGCGGGGTCGTGATCGTTTCATTTATGACATTTATGTAATCGGTCGGCGGGTTCCATGAGACTTTGGCCGGCGCGCCGATCGAATCACCCGCGGTGACCGTCATGTCGACGCAGTTGTCATTGAATACTATGCCGCCGATCTGAGCGGCGTACCAGTCTGTCTCGTAGTCGGCCGCCCAGCCGCTTCCGTACGGGCTTCCGTCGAAAGCGCCGTTGTCACCGACGATATTGCCGTCAACCTCCTTTATCCCTTTCGCCTTCAGGCTGTCTGCCCATTGCTGGAACGTCAGTACCACATTACCTCCGTTATAACGTCCGCAAATTGTCGGATCTCCGCTTCCCTTCAAATAAAGGTCTCCCGAAAGAACGCCGTTGCTTATCGTCCCGTCTGTTTCGAGCGTCGTCAGATATTTGAATTCAGGAGAAAGCTCCGTGAGCGCCGCAGAGGTTGTGTATAATTTCAAATTTGACGCGGGCATGAAACTCTTGTTTTGATTTTCCTCGTAAACGATTTCGCCCGTGGATAGAGACTGGATCTTGACTCCCCAGAACGCGTTGAAGAATTCAGGGTCGTCGAACCGGGATGCAAGTTCATGGTGAAGTGTCTCCATTGCGCCGGTTGAAACTTTCGGCTCTCTCATCGGGATAGACGCGCAGCCCGACACGAGAACGGCAAAGAACAGGGTAATGGTCGTAATTTTCGTCAATTGTTCTACCTCTTTTCCGCTATGAGTTTCTAAATGTTCAAAACGGGAATTAGAAACAATAGGCAGAGCGCCGAAAAGCAACCGACGCCCGATTCCTTCCTTGCCGATCTCGATATCTTGCTTCTGAATTCCCTTTTCTATTTCAGATGATACTTCAGAAATTCCAACGTCATTGGCCACGCCTGCTTCGAGGCCTTCTCGTTATAGCTGGCGCGCTGGTCGCAGAAAAATCCATGGTCGGCGTACGAAAATGTCACGCTTCCGAATTCCTTTCCCGCGGAGCGGACAGCGTCCTCGACCGCGCGGGTATGTTCCGGCAGGATGTGCTTGTCGAGTCCGCCCCAGAAAAGGAGAACGGGGCCGTGGAGATTCCTGGATCTGTCGAGCAGTCCTTGCGCGATTCCGCCGCCGTAGAACGATACCGCGGCGCTTAGCGGAACGAGCGTGTCGGCGAAGAAGGAGACGCGTCCTCCCATACAAAAACCGGCTGAGAATATTTTCTTCGGATCAGTTTGTGAGTCTTTCGCCAGCCACTCGTATGCCGCCCTGATATCCGATTCGAGGCCTTCGTTGGTCAGCTTGGATATATGCGTCTGCGTGGCGGCGAAATCGGTGTAACTTCCCTCAAAACCGGGGGCGGTCCTGTGGAAAAGTTCGGGCGCGATCGCCGTGAAACCTTCTTTCGCGAACCTATTCGTCACATCGCGTATGTAAGGATTGACGCCGAACGCTTCCTGGAACACCATTATACCGGGGTGTTTCCCGGGGCCTTGCGGCCGGGCGACGTAGGCGGACATAGTTGTGCCGTCGGCAACTTTTATTTCAACAAAATTATCTTTGTCTGACATTTTCTCCTCCTTTTGAAATGTTTCTTTCATTTAAGCGCTGCCCCGCTCACCATACTCTCCCTGTTAATTAGTCTCCCGGCATCTCCGCGCAACGAAAGGCATCTCTTCTCCGACACGCACCTGTTAATCATATAATCCGCCATTCCGCATTTGTCTTGTCGCGGTCGGATCGACCTTTGAGCTTATCACATCCGGAGCCACCTTTGATACAATTAACGAAACAAAATGGAAAAGAATTCCGTGGACTCTTCTGCCACCAATAGCTTAAGGAAGCTGAGAGCGCAGGCTTCGTAGACGAGCGCCAGGTTTCATCCGCTCTGTATTAGACTTTTGTAGATGACTCCGAGTAATATTTCTCCAGTTTATCGATCATGGCTTCGATGCTGAACTGGGTCTTCACCCGCTCACGTGCCGCCTCACCGAAGCGGTTGCGATTCGAAGGATCGACAGCGAGTGCCATGATGCCACTTGCTAGCGAATCATAATCCTTCGGAGGAAACAAGATGCCCGTCTCGCCTTCCACCACTATGTCGAGCACTCCCGCGCTCCTGCTGGCGACGGCGGCGATCTTCATCGCCATTGCCTCGGTAAGACCGAGTCCGAACGACTCCTCGTGCGACGGAAAGACAAAAATGTCGAGCGCAGCCAGGAATCTCGGAACGTCCTTCACAAATCCCATAAACCGCACAGATTCATCGAGATCTAGTTCGCCGGCCAGCGAGCGGACCTTTGCTTCGTACGCCTCTTCCCCGCGGCTCGCGGCGCCGGCGACAAGGAAAGAAAACTTCACATCTGAAGTATCGGCAACCTTTCGGGCGGCCCTGAGATATTCCTCATGCCCTTTCCCCGGTGTCATCCTGCCGCTCATGCCGACGAGCACGACGTTCTCAGGAACACCAAGCTCGTTGCGGATTTCCGATTTCATGAAACGTCCCGGGTCAAACGTGTCGGGATATATACCCGGGTGGACAACGTAAACTTGAGATGACGGAACGGGGCATGTATCGATGACGCTCTTTCTTATATAGTTCGAAATCGCGAAGGTGCCCTGCAGCCTGCCGTACAGGAAACGGTGAACTGGATCCGTCTTCTTAACCCCACTCGCCATGTGCTTCGTCAGAAATAGCCTCGCGTCCGATCCGGCAAGTTTCATCCCCGGCACGATCCACCATAGATCGTGCGAGAGGTGTGTGTGGACCACATCATAATCGTAATTTCTCAGGAGTCCGCTCAGATCCTTGATCGTGGCCAACGCATTTTTGTCCTCCCTGAGAATGCTGACAGTTGGCACACCTGCCGACGCGGCTTCGCGGAGGAGCGTCGACCTTGGAGGACAAAGAAGAGTCACATCATGGCCGCGCTTCCGCAGTTCCACGGAAGTCATGAGGGCCTGCATCTCCAGGCCCCCCCAGGAACGGGATCCACAACTTTGAAGTATTTTCACTTGTCAGCTAATCATGCTTTCGATAAGTCTCAAACTCGATGCTCTAAATCTTAAGCGAATCATATAACTTAGAAATTTGAATCTGAAAATGCGCTGGCGATAAGCCGTTTGTGTTCCTAAGAATTTGAATTTATCGCGGGTTTCGTGCTTAGGATTTAGAGTTTTCAATCGCAATTACCAGGACTTTTCGCCGATGGCCTGATCGAGCTCGTATTTGCCCATGACAAAGTTATAGAGAGCCTGCAACCTTTCGAGCCTTGCCTGCGCGAGCGCCGTCTCTGCGTCGAGAAGATCTAGGTTCGTAACGGTTCCGGCCTCGTAGCGGATCTTCGCAAGGTTCAGAGCAGTCTCGGCCTGCTGAACGGTGACTTCCGTCGTCTGAAGTTTATCAATGCTCGAGCGCACGTCGGAAACGCCCTTCTGAACATCGGCTGAAACCTGCTGGGAGACTTCGCTTTTGTAGGACTCCGCCTCCTGAATGTTCGCTGAAGCTTCCTGCTCCATATTCTGCTTCCTGTAGCCGCCGAAGAAGGGGACGACGTTCGATATCGGGATTTGCATCTGGGCTGCTACCGCATAGTTGCCGCGCCACGCATTTATGTCGGGCTCATAACCGTTCTTGAAACCGTATTGCACAGCGACGTTCAGGCTCGGGTAATATATAGACGACGCAACGTTATAAGCTGCGCGAGCGGTCACGATGCGATCCTTCGCCGCTTTCATCTCTACCCGGTCCTTCATCGCAATCTGAATGAGGGAATCGATATTCAGCGACACCGGCGTCTGCTCGAACTGGCCCGACACATTTACCGGAGAACCTGACGGCAAACCGAGTAAGTGGCGCAACGCTATCTTGGCATTGGCGAGTGAATTTTCAAGGCTGATCTTCTGATCCTGCGCCGACGCGACTCGCACCTGGGTAGTGAGAACATCGAAGTCCGTCGCGGTACCGGCTTCGACTTTCTTCTTCGTCATAAGAAGGTGTTGGTTAAGAGTTTTTATCTCGTCGTTCTGAACCTTTATGGCTTTCTCGAGAAAGAGAATGCCGTAGAATGTCTGGATCGTGCGGTAAGCGAGGTCCCGCCGGACAAGCGCGAGCTGGTCCTTCGAGCTTTCGACTTGCGTCTTCGCGAGCTCAATGTTCTTCTTGCGCTTTCCGAAGTCGTAGAGTGTCGCGCTTGCTCCTACATGCTCGTCGAAGTTGTTCGCCGGGAAAAGGTCGAACGTTCCAAATCCGGGGAAGCTGAACGCGGCCACCGGTCCGAGGAGTGTGTAGTTGAGAGACACGTCGGCGTTCGGGTAAAGAGAACTCTTACTTACCTGGACGCCGGCCTCGGACGCCTGTATGGCATGAGCTGCTTGCTGGATGGCGGGATTTTGCTCGAGAGCCGTGCGAACGGCCTGATCCACCGTCAGTGAGTCATCTCCTCCGTTCTGCGCCATCGCAGATCCCGCGACCGTCAAATAGATTATCGTTAATAATATTCCAAATCGAGATTTCATCATTTCCACCATTGTTTTTGTAAACTACCTGCTATCAACTAAACGTTATATGTCAAAATGTTTACCTGATAAATCTTCAAATTGTCAACCGGTTTCATATCATCATGTTCCAACAATCCACAAATCAAATATTCCGCCTCTTCATTCCATCGTCACTACTTTTTCGGCTTTTCCCTTCGCCCTGGTTTTCAGAAACATGATAGGGATAACGCACAAGATCATAATCGCGAAGGCAAAAAGGAATGTGCTGTCGGTCGCCTGTACAATCGCCTGTTGGACGACGTCGGATATAATCAAAGCCTTCGCCCGAGCCATCTCCATCGCGCCCGGCGCGCTGAGCACCATCGTGGCAAATTCTTTCAGTCCATAAAAGACATGCTGGTACACAGGGGAATACTGGCGCACATTCTGGCCGTCGATCGCGGTGTAAAAAAGAGTTCTCTGTGTCAGAACTGCGCCTATTATTGCAACTCCGAAACTTCCGCCGACCTGCCTTATCACGTTGAACAAGCCCGATGCCTGTGCCATATCCCTCTTCCCGATATCGGTAAGGGCTACCGCGCTGAGTGGTGTGAAGATCAATGCCATCCCGAAGCCTCGAAGGTAAATCGGAAGCATTATCTGAGCAGGCATCGAGAAGAGAGAAAGAAAAGCGTTTAGATACCAGCTCCATCCAAGTAGGACAATGCCTACTATGGCGATGATCTTAGGATTTATCTTGTCGGTCAGTATGCCGGAAATCGGTCCGACGACCCCCATTATTATTCCCATCGGCAGATAAACAATCCCGGCCTGGTAGGCGGTGTAGCCGAGTGAATTCTGGAGATAGAGCGGCAAAAGGAAAATGCTGCCGAACACGGAGAGCCCGAAGATGAAGAAGACCACGTTCGCCATTGTGTAGTTGAAGCTCCTGAAAAGTTTCAGATTAATCATCGGATGCTTCAGGTTAAGCTCCGTCACCAAAAACACAACGATCGATACCAATGCAATCGCAAAGTTGGTCAGTATGAACGGCGATGTCCAGCCTCCGGTATTCCAGTCGGCATTGCCGTCGGCAAGGGCCAGGAGGAGTGTTATTATGAAGGCGCCCATCGACACAAAGCCGACGATGTCAAAGTTATGCGATTTCTCCGCCTTGTATTCTCTCAGGATAGCCCAGACAGCAAATACTCCAAGA
Source organism: Bacteroidota bacterium (assembly GCA_021794075.1). GTDB lineage: Bacteria > Bacteroidota > Ignavibacteria > Kryptoniales > JAKASW01 > JAKASW01. Next base: position 6,243 of record JAJYRM010000054.1, read on the forward strand.
ATGCCTATGGGTACGTTGATAAGGAAAATCGAGCTCCAGTCGAATCTGTCGACGAGATATCCTCCGACGATCGGGCCGAACGATATCGACCCGGCGGCGGCAACTCCCCAGAAACCGAGAGCCGTTCCGCGCTGTTCGTACGGGAACTCATGGAGGACGATTGCCATTCCAACAGGCATGAGCATCCCTCCCCCGAGACCCTGGAAGACGCGGAAGAGAATCAAGACACTCTCATTCCACGATATCGCGCAGAGGAACGAGCCGAGAGTGAACGTGAAGAGTGAAATTCCGAAGACCTTTTTATAGCCGAACCTGTCTGCAAACCAGCCGGACGCCGGCAGCAAGACAGAAAAGGCGATAAGGTACCCGTTCAGCACCCATTCTGCCGTATCTATGGAGATTCCGAACACCGCCATTATTTTCGGGAGTGCCACGTTCACGATGTTTGAGTCGAGTATCACCATGAATGTGCCTACCATTACAACCGTCAGCACCCACCACTTGTAGCTCGGGTGACCTGGTCCGACGATGAGACCGCCACTCCTCCCGTTTTCCTCCGATTTATATCCTGTCATTTCCTCCTCTTATATATAGAAATGAAATAATAACGAACTCAATGTATTGCGACGACTTTTTCGCCGGCCGATTTACGATGCGTTCTTAGGAACAATATAGGAATGGCACAGAGAATCATTATCGCGAATGCGAACAGAAAGGCATCGTCGGTGGCCTGCACCACCGCCTGCTGTGCCACGCTTGAGATTACCAGCGCTTTGGCTCTCTGGATTTCAGTTGTCAGCGGCGCGCTCAAAACCTGCGTCGCAAAGTATCTCAAACCGTTAACAACATGTTGAAATGTCGCCGAATACTGATTCATCGCTTCTCCGTCGACCGCGGTATGAAAGAGCGTTCGCTCGGTCAACAAGGTGCCGATGACTGCGACGCCGAAGCTTCCGCCGACCTGCCTGATGACATTGAAAAGTCCCGACGCTTGTGCCATCTTCTCTTTCTTTATTTCCGAAAGGGCGACGGTGCTCAGAGGGGTGAAAAGTATTCCCATACCGATGCCCCTGAGGTAGACCGGAATCATTATTTCGGAGTGCATCGAGTACAGCGAGAGAAAACCGTTGAGATACCAACTGGCGCCGAGGAAGACAATTCCTGTCAGTGCGATTATTTTGGGATTGATCCTGTCGGCCATATAGCCCGAGATAGGTGCGGCGACACCCTGGATGAGTCCCATAGGCAAATACACCAGCCCGGCCTGGTATGCGGTGTAGTTCAGAGAATTCTGCAGATAGAGCGGCAGAAGAAAAGTGCTGCCGAAAACGGAGAATCCGAATATGAACAGGACAATGTTCGCCATGCCGTAGTTGAAATTCTTCAACAGATTCAATTCAAGTATCGGATGCTTTACCCTAAACTCATTAATGAGGAACACCACCAGCGAGACGGCGGCAATTACAAAACAGCTCACGATAAAAGTGGAAGTCCAGCCGCCTGTGTTCCACGATGCGTTCCCGTCGGCGAGCGCGAGTAAGAGCGACACCAGAAACACACTCATGGACGCGAAGCCGAGGAAATCGAAGGAGCGGGTTTTCGCCGCCTTGTATTCTCTCTGAATTGCCCAGCTTGCGATGATGGCGAATATACCGACCGGCACGTTCACATCGAAAATCGAGTGCCAGCTGAAATTGTCGACCAGATAACCTCCAATGAGCGGTCCGAAAGAGACCGAGCTGGCTGCCGCGACCGACCAGAAGCCGAGTGCGGTTCCCCTCCTTTCAACGGGGAATTCGCGCAGGACAATCGCCATGCCGACTGGAGTTATTATACCGCCGCCGAGCCCCTGGATCACCCTGAATAATATCAACACGTTCTCGTTCCACGCCAATCCACAGAGGAACGATCCGCTCGTGAAAAGGAAGAGAGCGAGCATGTAAATTTTCTTGTAGCCGAAGTGATCGGCGATCCAGCCGGAGCTCGGCAGCATAACGGCGAACGCAAGAAGGTAAGCGTTTATTACCCATTCCGCCTTGTCCACCGTTATTCCGAACGCGGCCATCAACTTCGGCAAGGAAACATTTACGATGGTGGAGTCGAGCACCGCCATGAACGTGCCTATCATTATATTCGCAAGCACCCACCATTTGTAAGATGAGTGATCATGGCGAATCGATCCGATCCCGGGTCCTCCGAACGACCCATTTTGAATTGAATTGTTCTTACTCATTTTCGATCCCACTATTCCATTGCCATCATGTGCTCGCCATGTTCCTTCTTTTTCTTGCTGCGAAGGAACAGCACTGGTACGACACACAGAAACGTTATCGCCGCCGCAATGAAGAAATCATCGTCGACCGCCGACACGAACGCCTGCTGGCCGACGTTGTAAACGAGAAGCGCCTGGGCGCGCGCTGAAGTCATGGCGGCGTTGCCTCCGGCCGTCTGTTGTGCAAAGGTCTTGAGACCTATCAAAGCGTTTCGCACCGCGGGCGAATATTTATTGACAGCCTGTCCGTAGACCGTTTCATGGAAAGTCGTCCGGTCTGTCAGCAATGTTCCCATTATCGCTACTCCGAAACTTCCGCCAACCTGTCTCAGCACGTTATAAAGTCCGGAAGCGCGCGCCATCTTCTCCTTCGGCACCTTGGAAAGAGAGAGCGAGCTCAGCGGCGTGAATATGAAGCCCATACCGAGTCCGCGAAGGTATATAGATATCATGACAGAGTGCGTCTCGGAAAAGAGCGACAGGAAATGGTTGCTGAAAAGACTGAGCGCCAGGATTATGACGCCGTAAAGCGCGAGATACTTCGGGTTCAGCCTATCAGACAAGTACCCCGCCAGCGGTCCCATAGTTCCCTGAAGGAAACCGAGCGGAAGGAAGAGCGATCCCGCCTGAAAAGCGGAGTATCCCAAACCGTTTTGCAGGTAAAGCGGCAGCAGAAAAGTGCTCCCGAACATTCCCATTCCGAAAATGAACAGGACCAGGTTCGCCATCGCGAAATTGTAGTTCTTCATCAGACTCAGGTCCACCAGCGGTTCGGGCGTATTCAGTTCCACGGAGATGAACGCGACGAACCCGATAAGCGACAGGGCAAAACAGGAAAGAATGAATGGCGAGGTCCAACCGCCGGTGTTCCAGTTCGCATCTCCGTCCGATAACGCCAGAAGAAGCGTAGTGAGAAACAACGCCATCGAGATGAAGCCGGCCAGATCGAAGGAGCGCGTCTTGCGCGATTGGTATTCGCGCTGTATAACCATCGTTGCGAAAATTGCGACGATCCCAATCGGCACATTTATGTCATATATAGAGTGCCAGACATAATTGTCGATGAGATATCCGCCGAGTGTCGGACCGAGTGAAACGGAAGCCGCAGAGGCGACCGACCAGAAACCGATGGCAGTGCCTCTTTTTTCCGGAGGAAACTCCCTCATGACAATAGCCATACCGACAGGCATCAAGAGTCCGCCGCCGATTCCCTGTATTACACGAAATGCTATCAACGCAGTTATGCTCCACGAAAGAGAACAAAGGAGCGAGCCGCCGGTAAAAAGAGTGAGCGCAGTAGCGTAAGTCTTTTTGTAACCAAACCTGTCCGCGATCCAGCCCGAAGTTGGGAGCATCACGGCGAGGGCGAGCAGATACGCGGTCGCCACCCATTTCGCCGTATCAACAGTCACCCCGAATGTTGCCATTATGGTAGGCATCGAAACGTCGACGATACTCGAGTCGAGGACGACCATGAACGTCCCGCACATGACATTGAACAGCACCCACCATTTATACGAGGGGTGCTCATGATGAGGAATTCCTAATGCAGAAGAAAGGGATCTCCCATTACCATTTGAATTGTGATTCGAATTATGATTGTCGTTTTTCATTTTTAATTTGTTCTTCTTGACGAACCGGCGTCACCAAAGCCCTTTCCTGCACGGAGAAACTTCGGCCGGTCGTACCATCTTCGCGGATCGCCGAGCCCATCTCATCAATCAACGGCATCGAACATCTCACAAGCGATCCAAGAATCCATTAATCCACTATTCCAACATTCCATTATTCCAAAATTCCACTTCCTAATCCATCGCGACCGCTTTTATCCGTTCGCCTTCGCGCTTCTTATACCGCAGAAAGACAATCGGGATAATACAGGCGGCAGTTATAAGGGCTGCTACAAGGAAGTCATCGTCGACCGCCGATACGAAGGCTTGCTGACTAATGTTGTATGCCAGGAGAGCATTCGCGCGCATCGAAGACAGCGACACCGTGCTCCCAAGCACTTGCTGGGCAAAATTCTGAAGTCCGTGCAGGACATTCTGTGTGACTGGCGACGCTGTGCTGACAGCCTGACCGTACATCGTAGTGTGAAAAATAGTCCGGTCAGTGAGCAGCGTGCCCATTATGGCAACACCGAAACTTCCGCCGATCTGGCGGATGACATTGAAAAGACCGGATGCCTGCGCAAGACGATCCTTCGGCACTTCGGCAAGGGACAGCGTATTGAGAGGAGTGAAAATCAGGGCCATCCCGAAACCGCGCAAATACAACGAGACCATGATGTCCGACGTCATCGAAAAAAGGGAGAGATACCGATTGACAAAGAGACTCAGCGCCAGCGCGGCGATCCCCACCGCGGCGACGATCTTCGGATTCGCCTTATCTGAAAGTATCCCGGAGATCGGTCCCATAACAGCCATAATTAATCCGAGCGGCAGGAACAGCGATCCGGCCTGAAACGCGGTGAAGCCGAGACCGTTCTGCAAATAAAGCGGCAGCAGGAACGTACTTCCGAACATTCCCATTCCGAAAATAAACAGGATGAGATTGGACATACCGAAATTGAAATTCTTGAGTAACCGCAGCTCGATGAGCGGATGCCGCATATTGAATTCGACCGATAAAAATATCACAAGTCCGATCAGAGACAACGCGAAGCAGCTGAGGATGAACGGTGAGGTCCAGCCTCCTGTGTTCCATGATGCATTTCCATCCGAAAGTGCGATCAGAAGTGGCGTGAGAAACAGTACTATGGAAAGGAAGCCTATGATATCGAAAGCGCGGCGCGACTCAGTTTTATATTCGCGCTGTATCATAAGCGTGGCAAACACGCCGACGACGCCGACGGGCACATTTATATCGAATATCGCATGCCAGGCGAAATTGTCGATGAGATATCCGCCCAATGTCGGGCCGAGAGAGACGGACGCGGCGGACGCTATCGCCCAGAAACCGAGTGCCAGTCCGCGCTTCTCGGGAGGAAACTCGCGAACCACAATCGCCATACCTACGGGCATCAATAGACCGCCGCCCACCCCTTGGAGCGCGCGGAACGCGATAAGCGCGGTCATATTCCAGGAGATCGAACAGAGAAGCGAGCCCACCGTGAAGAGCGCAAGTCCGATGGTGTAGGTTTTCCTGAAACCGAAATGATCGGCAATCCAGCCCGACGTCGGAAGAGAAACGGCAAAGGCCAGGAGGTAACCCGTTGCAATCCACTTCACGGTATCGATCCCGACACCGAAAGTGGCCATGACCTTGGCAAGCGACACATCCACGATTGTCGAATCGAGGACCACCATGAATGTCCCCATCATCACATTTGCGAGTACCCACCATTTGTACGACGGGTGCTCATGGTGCGGAACGCCGATACTGCCTGTAAGTCCGGCGCCGTTCGATCTATTTGAAGAGTGTCCATTGTTCTTCATTAAGTCTCTCTCTATATGAAAAAAGTTTCGAAAAAATATTGAATCAGCCTGGCCATTTCACCGGGTTTTGCATTATTCCATGGCCGCGATTTTCACATTGGACAGTGATTTCTTTCTCCGCAGGAAGAATATCGGTACGAGGCAGAGTATGGTGATCGCGCCTGCCAGCAGGAAAGCGTCGTTGACCGCAGACACGAACGCCTGCTTCATCACGTGGGCAACGACTAATGCCTTTGCGCTGACCGAAGACTTCTCGAACGAGCCGCCTATCGCGTGCTGGGAAAAACGAGCAAGACCGCGTATCACTTTCTGAAAAGCCGCCGAATGTTCGTCGACCTTGATGCCGTAAGATGCCGTGTGGAATATTACTCTTCGCGTAAGCAAGGTTCCGAAAAGCGCCACGCCGAAACTTCCTCCCACCTGCCTGATCACGTTGAACAAACCGGATGCCTGCGCCATCTTGTGCCTCGGGACATTCGTAAGCGCCAGGGTACTGAGCGGAGTGAACATCAGTCCCATCGCAAACCCTCTCAGGTACAGGGGAAGCATTATCTGCGAGTGCATCGAGAAAAGCGACAGAAAATAATTCAGGTACATGCTTGCGCCCAGGAGAACTATTCCGACGGCAGCTGGAATTCTCGCATCGACCCTGTCCGAAAGTATGCCGGCTACGGGCGCCATGAGTCCCTGCAGAATCCCGACGGGGAGAAATACGAGTCCCGCCTGGAATGGAGTGTAATTGAGAGAATTCTGCAGGTAGAGCGGCATAAGGAACGTGCTTCCAAACATCCCGAGACCGAATATGAACAGGACTATATTGGTGATTCCGAAGTTGAAGTCTCTCAGGAGCCGGAGCTCGATCAAAGGGTGATTCACATTGAACTCGGCAACAAGGAAAACGACAAGACCGATCAGAGAGATGGTGAAGCAGGTTAAAATGAAGGTCGAAGTCCATCCTCCCGTATTCCAAGACGCGTTTCCATCCGCGAGTGCCAGGAGTAAAAAAGTCAGGAACACCGATACGGACGCGAAACCTATGAAATCGAATCCCCTCGTATGTTCAGTTTTGTACTCACGCTGGATGACCATCGTGGCAAGAACTCCAACGATACCGACAGGTATGTTCACAAAGAATATCTCGTGCCACGAGAAATTGTCGATAAGGTAACCGCCGATTAGCGGTCCGAAAGAGACTGATGCGGCTGATGCGATCGACCAGAAACCGAGCGCAACGCCGCGTCTTTCCGGCGGAAATTCGCGTGTGACAATCGCCATGCCGACAGGCATCAGGAAGCCCGCGCCGGCACCTTGTATGATGCGGAAGGCGATGAGTGTGTTTTCGCTCCAGGCCGTTCCGCACAGAAAAGATCCGAGCGTGAAAAGTAAAAGGGCAAAACCGTACGTGCGCTTGTAGCCGAAGTGATCCGCCACCCAGCCGGATGTCGGAAGCATCACTGCAAGCACGAGAAGGTAAGCGGTCATGACCCATTCGATCTTGTCTATCGCCACGCCGAAGTTAGCCATGATTTTCGGGAGAGCGACATTTACGATCGTCGCGTCCAGGACAGCCATGAAAGTGCCTATCATGATATTCCCCAGAACCAGCCATTTATATAACGGGTGGCTCCGGTGAAGTACCGACTTTTGCGCGCGGACAGAACCGGCATCCATGGCGAGTGACATGTGGTTACTTCACTCTTACCGAGACTTCCACGGACATTCCGGGGCGCAGGACAGGCTTCAGTCCGCTAGGCATCGACGGATCATCGATGGATATCTTTATGGGTACACGCTGCGTTACTTTCGTGAAGTTGCCAGAAGCGTTGTCCGGAGGTATAAGCGAGAACTCCGATGCGGTATAGCTGCCGATCTCGAAGACATGTCCGAGAAACTTCATGCCAGGGTAAGTATCAACGTTGATGTCGACTGGATCGCCTAAGTGAATGTGGCCGAGCTTTGTCTCCTCGAGGTTCGCCGTCACCCAGACGTTCTTCAGATCATATATTGTAAATACCGGCTGGCCCGGCTGAACGACATCTCCAGTCAGCACCCATCGCTTGGCGACAACGCCGTCGATTGGAGAGGTGACGACAGTGTTTAGAAGTTGGGCTTTGATGACTCCAAGCTGGGCGCGCGCCGCCGGTATCTTCGACTCGGAAATAGCGAGTTCAGCGCGTGCGGCTTGCAGCGCTTGCTGCGCGTGCTGGTATTGTTCCTTGGTGATGATGCCGCCTTTGTACTGCACCTCCGCGCGATTGAAATCGTCCTCGGCGCGGTTCACCTGCACCTGGGCGAGCGGAACGCTCTGTTCGGCGAGCTGGAGTCCGGCCTGAGCGGAAGCTTCCTCCGCGCGAAGATCACGGTCGTCAAGTCTGACGAGAACCTGTCCCGTTTTCACGGTATCGCCTTCGTGCGTTCCGAGATAGATTATTCTTCCAAGCATTTTCGTGCTGATCGCGACGCTGTTCGCGTCGACGTATGCGTCGTCGGTAGACACGAAGTCCTGCATTTTGATGTACCAGTAATATCCTGCGACTGCGACGGCCGCCAGGACGAGAAGGATCGGAATCACAACCCCTTTCTTCTTGAAGAGAGGAACATCGTCGATATCTTCGTCTCCGTTTCCTGTCGAATTGAAATTCTTCAGGGCACCCTGATTCAATTCTTTATTATCTCTTTCCTTGGTTTCCATTAATTTTCTTCCTCTTTATTTTCTTTTTCTGATTCCGTTCAGAATTATTTCAATGATTTCCTTCGAAGATTGCTCGAGCGCCGTGTACGTCTCGTCGTCCAGGTTGTTCTGACGTTTGTGGAGCAGCCATGCACGCGGGCCGTATAACATCTGTATGATTATCTCGGCGGATTGCTGCGGATCTGAAATCGAGAACTCCCCGGCCTTCTTCCCGATGACAAGTATCTGCTGAAGAAGACTCACCTCCTGTTTCTGGAAGTCTTTGAAGAGTTCAAGAAAAGGCAATTTCATTTCGGCGGACTGCTGGAACTGGAGCGCGCGCAGGTTGGCAAGGTTCCTGAAATGTTCGATCCGCTTCGCGGCATACTTTCGGAGCATGTCACATGGCGCGATCTCCTCGCTTACCATGGACTGTATATCTTCCAGGAACTGATCTGACTCCTGCTTTATTACTTCCTGAAACAAACTCTCTTTCGTTGGGAAGTAATAGTAGAGAGAAGCTTTGCCCATGCCTATATCGGCGGCAATCTCGTCCATCGTGACTTTCGAGAATCCGTAGTACGCGAAGCGCTTTCTCGCCGCGTCGAGGATAACCGCCTGTTTTTCTGTTGATAATTGTTCCGTCATCTGTAAAGAATCCTTTCACCTGATGGCATTTCGCGGATGACAATTTCGCGGCGCCATCTTTTCGACCAAATAACTGTTCGACTGTTTCAGTAATTACGTCGAAAATATATAACATGAGGAGGGCATAAGCAAGTTCCCTGTTACGGATGTCCCAGTGTAAGATGCCCGGAACATGAGATTTCTTTGGCTACAAACCTTCGATTTCGAACCAAATCGCAATAACAATGCCAGAATCATGAGATATTTCATTTCATCAGATAGGAAACATCCTCGATATTGTCTTGAACTTGAGAGAAGACAGTTCTCCAGACCCAGATTACTTCGAAATTAGGCGTGCTTTAAGTTTCGCATATTGTAACACCACCAGTCAGTGAATCAGGCTGGGACAGAAACGTCTTTGTAAGGGACATAAAATCAGCTGACTCGCATTGTATTTAGCGATGTCCCAGTGCCGTCCTTCCACTGGGACAGGGTCCACTCACCAACGGTCAGAGCCGGGATGCATCGAGGAGGATTGGGTTGTTGAAGAGTGGAGAACCGGTTCGGTCACCGGCTCATTTCCTAGGAGAAATTACAAAATAGGTAATGCGATGAATCGCGGTATTCGAGCGGTCACAAAAGAATATGCGTGAAAGGATGTGGTCACAAGCGTGGCTTCAATGCCAGAAAAATCACCCAGCTTCCCCTGGCCGAGCTAATGTCAGCCCTGGCGAGCGTGCCCGTAAGCCGTGAGCCCACACTCCTTAGCATACAGGTGAACAAACCGACAATCGAGATCTCTCGCCTTCGGGCTTGAATGCAATAACTCGGTATTCAGTATTGGGGCGCATTTTGTATACACGATCGTACGCAAGTTAAAGAAGCATGAACGATATGTCAATAGATCGGGGAGAAAAAATTCTCTGTCCCCGGCGCGCGAAAAAAGGGGGTATAAACTCAACACAAACAATTACTCAAAAATCGCCTCTTGGCAAAACCGCTGATTTGCACAGTTGACTTTGAAGACGTACAAGTAAGCCGGCTGAACGACAAGCTGTGGGAGGAATACGAAGCATTCAGCAAGCGAGACCTGTCGGAGATAGATGTGGTGTATCTGTATGCCGATGGGGTGTACGAATCGATCAAGAGGTACACGAACAACCAGACGATAATGTGCTCCTGGGCGATCTGTTCGGACGGACACAAAGAGATGCTGCATGCGATGGCTGTAAACGGCGAGAGTGAGGAGTCATGAAATGCATTTTTCCACGACATGCTGGACCGAGGATTACGCCAGCCGTTACTGGTGATAACTGACGGCAATAAGGGAGTCCACAATGCCATCGCCAAATGTTTTCCGAAAGCGGATCGGCAACAATGCATAGCGCATAAGCTTAGGAACATACGAGTGAGGCTGCCTCAGGACAAGCAAGACGAAGTGCTGGAGCAAATCAAGGCGGTATACTACGCACCGGACCTGGAGACAGGAGAACTTCTGGCAGGCTGGGTCATTGACAAATTCTCCGGAGTCTATCCTTCCGCGATGTAAATATTCAGTGAGGACCTGGACGCTTGTCTCATCCATTTGAAATATCCTGCCGGCCACAGGAAGTTCATCCGCACGACAAACCTGTTGGAGAGATCGTTCGAAGAGGAGAAGCGGAGGACCAAAATCATTCCTCAGTATGTTCACGAGAAAGGAGCAGTGAGCCTGGTCTTTGCGGTACTTTGGAGAGCTTCACACAGGTGGCAGAGAGTTACCATGTCGTCTCTTGAGCTGGCACAACTTAAGCAGCTCAGGCAACTCATCTGTCCGCATGACAATCAGACAGATTTTATCTCGTACAGACTGGCAGCGTGACCTTCTATGTTTTTACACAGAAATTGGGACTTGACCCACGATCTTCGGGCCTACTCTTCGTTTGTCAATGAGCTTTGTTGAAGGGACGAAGAAGTTCATGAAGAGCCTCCATTCGGACAAATAGAGTTGGTTGAGCTCATCGGCCAGATTTCTCTTTCCAAGTCGCTGATAACCGATGTACTGTCTAACGAGGGTCCAGTTTTTCTCTTTGACGTGAGCGTTATCGTTCTTGTGATATGGACGGGACCGGGTGTAATGGACAGGAGCCTTTCTGTTCTTAAAGTGTTTGAGGATGGGCCAGTTAATGAACTCGCTTCCGTTATCGCAATCAAATCCGAGAATGGGAAAAGGTAGATTCTGTTCGATATCTTTGATGACGCCCAGAACGCCATATTCTCCTTTTCCCCAGATGGCTATTTGCTCACGCCACCCGGTGGCGATATCCATGCAATTGACGGTGAAAACGAACATTCCTTCCATGGAGGTGCCGCAGTGAGCTACGGTGTCAGCCTCTATGAAGCCGGGTCGTTTCTCATCCCACTGGTCGGTAGCAATCGGTATATGCTTCTTGAATAGTTAAGGAACAGTTTATCTCGGCACTCATTTCACCAGCACAAACTTCCTGGTGCTAGAGTTGCCGTTGGATATCAACCGGTAGAAATAGACTCCGCTTGCGAGACGGCTGCCGTCGAATTTCACCGAATACCTGCCGGGCTGCCTGACGCCGTCGACAAGAGAGGAGACCTCCTGCCCCAGGATATCGTAAACTTTCAGTGTAACAAAGCCCGGGACGGCGATACTGTAATCGATGCTGGTCGTCGGATTGAACGGGTTAGGATAATTTTGCGAGAGGGCGAATTTCAAAGGAACGGCTGTTTGTTCATTCACCGCGTCAAGTCCCGTTCCGGTGGCGAACTCCACTGTGGCAGAGTACGGACTCACGCCTGCGGTATCGGTCCCTGCTACATGCCAGTAGTATTTCCCGCCGGCTGCGAGCGGCACCGACAGCTTTATGACGGTATCGGCGAGCGAAGTATCGACCACAATGTTCGCTTTGACGAACGCCCCACTGCTGTCCAGATCCGATGCAGATGCCAGCTGCAGGTGAAACACCAAAGCATCGGGAGTATGATGCCACAGGAGCGTCGTAAGCCGAGGCTGGTGATCGACGCCGTCCGGTCCAATCGGTGATGGAATGGGGTGCGGGGAGGCCGTTCGAGAAGTGTAATAGACGCCTCCGCCGTTAGTTCCGGCGAACAGCTGGCCCGAAAAATTACTCGCGAATGCATTCACCATTCCAGTCACCAACCCACCGTTGTATTCCGCCCAGGATTTTCCGCCGTCGGTAGAACGATATGCACCGTTCATCCAGGTACCTGCAAAGATGTAACCCGACGAATTGACATAAACGGATTTTATCATCTTGGTCGTGAGCCCACACTGCTCCCAGTTCGTTCCGTGATCTCTTGAAACATACACACCCGAATCCGTTGCCGCATAGATGTCGCCTGCGAAATCGGCCGTGAGGGAATTCACCTGGTAAAGCACTCCGAATCCGGCTTTCAATGACCAGCTTGCCCCGTCATCGGTCGAGAGCCACACGGACCCGCCGCCGGCTCCCGCATAAATCAGGCCGGACGAGTCAATGGCAAGGCACCCGATGTCGTTCCCGGTGACGCCCATTTGGTACCACGAGGAGCCGTTGTCGGTCGACTTGTATACTCCGCCCAGATCGCTCCCTGCAAAGACCTCGCCAGACGGCGCGACCGCAAGCGAATAGACTATGTCAGATGTCGGAGCCGGCAGGGAGACGGAGGCCCATGTAGTCCCGCCGTCAGTGGAAACATAAAAACCGCGCCCGTACGCACCGGCGTACACCACGCCGGAAGGCGTTACAAGAACGGAATTCAAATAGTTGTTCATGGCATATAAAGGACCGACGCCCGCCCAGCTCTTCCCGATATCCGTGGAACGAAAGAGTCCGGAAGAGGCGGAGGCCGCAAAAACGTCTCCGGAAGGGGCGACCGCGACAGAAGTTATTTCGCTCGCACAGAGGCCGGAATCAACGCGTGCCCAGCTGGTACCGCTATCCGTCGAACGGAATATCCCGGACGATGCCCCCGAGAATATATGTCCGGCTGGACTCACGATAATCGCGCCCACGTTCTCCTGTTCAAGTGCCGAGTCGCTCCTGACCCAGTTTTGTCCGTCGTCGGTCGATACGAATTGCCCCAACATGGTTCCCGCGAACACACGCCCTGAAGAATCCACAGCCAGCGAATTGACATAGGAATTCCCCGGTCCGGGATTCATTTGAGTCCATGTCGAGTCGCTGTCTGAAGAGACATAAACGCCTGAGCCGTAGGTTCCGGCAAAAATGGTTCCACCAGGACCGAAGGCGAGACTTTTCACGGTGATGTACTTCTGCAAAATCTGTGACCATGACGCGCCTCCGTCGGTGAGGGCGTAGATGCCGCCATTGCCTCCTGCAAATATTTCACCGGCGGAATCCACGGCGAGCGAGTAGACCCCGAAGTTCGTCAGCGATGTCTGAAACCAGCTGGTACCATGGTCTGTCGACTCGTACAGCCCGCCGGACAGTGTGCCGGCGAAAATATTATCTTGTTTGTCCACCAAAAACGATTGCACCAATTTGTAAGCAAGCGTCGAATCCACGGCACTCCAGGTCACACCGTCGTCTGTAGAACGATAGAGTGCGAAATACGTGGACGCGAACAGTCGCCCGGAGGAGTCTGCGGCAAGCGCGCGCACCGACCCGTCGGCCAACCCTGTAGGGGTCCAGCTCATCCCATCATCCGTGGAGAAATAGACGCCGCCGGATTGAGTCCCCGCAAACAGTTTTCCGTCCCGGCTCGCCGCCAGCGTCGTAATTGTTCCGCCATACGGCCCGCCCGCCCTCTTCCACACAATTGAGTCCGCCAATGCAACTTGCCTGTGAGTTGATCGCAGTATTTGAGATGACGAAAGCGGAAATCCGGGCGCGCGGCCCGGCTCAGTTAAGACACCTGCGGCAAAGACTGTGTTGTGGAGCAGCTGGAAAGAGAGAAGTCCGGCGACAAATAAAGAAATAACGTACTTCATTGAGAACCTCTGTTAGCTTCTGGCCAGATCGGTAATCGAACTCATCCCTGATAATACCTCTCCATGAATTCCGCTTGGAACAAACTCACTAATCCGTTCCGAGCAGCTCCATAGACACATATTCCTAAAACAATTCTGCGACAATATTAACAGGTAAGCGAAAGATAACCAACCGCAAATTGATACACTTACACGTCCATATGTTACAGAGAACCATCGAGGCCTAGTTTTCGGTATGGGATAGGTCCCTGCAAAGTCTGGAAGTCATCTGTAGGCCACTGGGACATCTCAACTATCTGGCAAAAAAATCTCACTTTCGTGGCAACTTACAAAAGGACGCCAGGCACAGGACATGACGCTCGCCTAACACATGGTTACGAGGCTGCGGTCCTCTTCCGGAAGCGGATCATGAAGGACAACAAAAAACAAAAGTCCGTCTCAACAATGATGTGCTGAGTCGGACTCACCTTGAGAATAACGATCTACTTATCCGGTGATCGCTGCCCAAGTCAAGCGATATTCATTTGCCACCTGACCATCTGAAGCGATCGTCTGCAAAACTTTTCGTCGCGATAGCGGACACCATCAACCTGATCGCAAGAGTCTTCACGAAGCGCTCGAAAAGGCAATCACTGTCTGTCGACACTCACGCTGCCGCTCAACACTATATCGCTGGAAGACGAACCGATCATTATTCTGTACTCTCCGGGCAAAAGTGTCCATTCTCCACTACGCGAGTCCCAGCATCGAAATGAATTTGGATCTAGTTTCAGATGGACACGCTTGGACTGACCCGGCGCCAGGAACACTTTTGAAAACGCTTTCAACTCCTTGGGTGGCTGCGGAATTCCTGTCGTTGACGGAAAACCCACGTAGACCTCCACCACTTCACCGCCTGACCTCTTTCCTGTGTTGGCGAGATCAAGAGATATTTCAATCGACGCGTCGCGCAAATCACGAACGGAAATTCGATCAGGGCTAACCTTCATATCGCGATATGCAAATGTCGTATATGAAAGTCCGTACCCGAATGGAAACAACGGCTTGATGTTATCCTCGTCGTAATGCCGGTATCCGACGAAGATACCTTCCTTGTAGCGTACAACGCCGTCGACTCCAGGGTATTCCTTCGGCGTATGGGCAGGCAAATCGGCCAGCCGTCTCGGAAAAGTCAGAGGGAGTTTTCCGGATGGATTCACCAAGCCAAAGAGCACCGCGGCCACTGCGACTCCGTCTTCCTCGCCGGGATACCAGGCCTCCAGAATTCCCCGCACCTTATCCACCCACGGCATGAGGACCGCTGAGCCTGTCTTGAGTACCACGATTGTGTTGGGATTAGCCGCGGCTACTCGTTCCACCAACTGATTCTGATTGCCTGAGAGGACGATGGAATGATCTCGGCCTTCTGTCTCGCTGTCGCCGACCATTACGACCGCAATGTCTGCGGATTTAGCAATCGCCACGGCCCTCGGAACACTCCTCCCGCTTGACACGATCACACTCACGCTTCTGCCGATGATTTTCCGAATCCCCGCGGCAGGTGATATAGTATACAACGGTATTACATGTGAACTTCCACCACCCCCCGTCATCGCCGCAGTAGCAAAGGGCCCTATCAGCGCGATGCTGTGTATATCTCTCGGATCAAGCGGCAGTACATTCCCATCATTCTTCAGCAGGACCATTCCCTCTTCCGCCAATCGGCAAGCTTCCATTCCATCCCGGTATTTTTGTATTGGTCTGATCTTCATGGCGCGTCTGAACAGCTCGAATCTCATCATGGTACGGTATCTACGAATAAGCTTGCCATCGATGACGGATAGCGGCACTTTGCCGGACCCAACAGCTTCTTCGAGAGCGGCACCGAAATATTTTCCGGTAGGCATTTCCAGATCCATTCCTGCGAGCGCCGATCGGATTGTGCTGTGGACAGCGCCGAAATCCGAAGTAACGAAACCTTGAAAGCCCCACTCCTTTTTTAGTATATGATCCAATAACATCGCATTCTGCGAGCAGTAGATGCCGTTTACTTTTGGATAAGCCGCCATAACCGCGCCAACGTCACCCTCCCGCACGGACGCCCTGAATGCCGGGAAGTAAATTTCACGAAGGGCACGCTCGCCGACTATCTCATTTATTCTAAAGCGATCGGACTCTTGATTGTTGGCAACGAAATGTTTCACGTCGGCCATGACGCCGTTCAATTGGATGCCGCGGATTTCCTTCACCGCTACCTGAGATACCAAAAAAGGGTCTTCACCAAATCCTTCGAAAGTCCGTCCGTTTTGTGGAACGCGGGCTATATTCACGTCGGGTCCCTCTATCAGCCCGTAGCCAAGGTCTCTCGCTTCTCGCCCGATTATCCGCCCATACCGATATGCCAGATTCACGTCCCACGTCGCCGCGAGAGATATTGGGGCAGGCAACGCGGTGGCCGGTTTTTGAGGCATATCGTCCGCAGGGCCGACGCCTGCCGGGCCGTTGGCAATCCGTAATCCCGGGATGTGAAGCCGCTGGACGGGCAATACGTAACGCAAGTGCGTAGAATCCTGTATGCCGTGAAGTTCCTCGATCTTCTCACTCAGCGTCATCTGGCTTACCAATTTTTTCGCACCGGCAATTATCGTTTGTGCATGCGTTGCCTCAATCCTCCACAATAGGGACAGGCATAAACACGTTGATATCAAGGATCTAAAACTCACATATCACCTCATTCTCTCGAATTTATCCGCGCAGGGCCGACGTTCCATCATGAGAGCGAAAGCTGGACGCCTAACGATCTTAAAGAGCTTCGCGTGTTCCTGTTTTCCCAACGCGGATCTCACATCCGATGGGTTCTTCACCCGCCGATAAAAGATCTTATTTCCCTTTCTCCTATTGTGCTGCCATCTTGATTTCATGTTTCTGCACAACGTATTCTTCGTATGGTGCGATGTATGCCTCTCTGATAACGGGTGACGATTTCCCATCTGACCCAGGCCGCACAACGAGCGTGATCGAATTCTTCCCATTCATGTTAAGCCAGCCGTCGGGAAGGTAGAAATTCTCCTGCGGCCCACGCGAGGAGTATCTTCCAAGCAGCCTCCCGTTGATCCAGATCTGCGCGCCTCCAGTCGATACTAGGTGCAGCCTCCAGGGGATGACCCATCGCGGCTTAGATGGGAGCATGAAATCTCCCCTGTACCACTTTATGCCGTCATGCGATCGCACCTCATTCCAGTTCTTGACCGCTTTCCAGCCTGAGTCGTTGAAGTGAGACTCTTCCCACCCGGCAAGAGCTCCGTCGAGTGAATGATGTATTCTCATTTCTACCTTCAACGGCACGGATCTTCCCCATTTTAGGACCACGGGTTTCCAGATTCCTCCTCCTCCGCCTTGGTTCTCGACGTAAACGCCGATCACGTTGTCTCCCGGCCTGGCGAGTCCTTCAAGCGGGATTGTGAAGGGCGTGTCGTAGCCCTTGTGGTTGACGGCGAGCTTTCCGTTGACGTACACGAGCGCGTTGTCGTCGACGGCACCGAACGTCAGCGAGGCGTGCTCGCTGAGCGCCTGATCGCTCATAGTAACATGCGACCTGAACCACCATCCCTGATCCGGCTGTATGAAAGACTGGTTCCCGCTTCCGACCGTAACCGCGCTCCATCCCGCGTCATCATAGGAATCCGAAGCTTCCGTCGGGTTACTGCCCGGCACGGGTGAAGGTTGCGGCGCGTGTTTCCATCTGTCCAGACGTTCAATTCCCATCATGTCAGAGAAAGCAATCGACTTCAAACCTTTAAGTTGTTCTATGAAACCAAAGTTCGGCCAACTCTGGTTTTCATATATGACCTCAATCGAGTGAGTCCCCGCCGGGATCTTCGTCGCCGAAATATTTTCTTTACCTGTACCGGTGAGTCCCGGAACTACCTTTCCGTCTATCAGCACGGAATGCCAATCTTCGAAATAAAAATCGGCCTTTAAGAAAGCGGCAGTTTCCGTCGAGAATTGCCCGGAGTAGACTGTGTAACCGCTCTCATAGTCGCCCTGCGTTTCGAGAGGTGCAAGCGTGTCTCCCAATGACTCAATCGGCTTCCACGCGGAAGCGGGCGGCGCTTCAGCGTC
The DNA here is from genome assembly GCA_021794075.1 of Bacteroidota bacterium. Classification (GTDB taxonomy): domain Bacteria; phylum Bacteroidota; class Ignavibacteria; order Kryptoniales; family JAKASW01; genus JAKASW01. Next base: position 24,314 of record JAJYRM010000054.1, read on the forward strand.
CGCCATCGCACGAACGTTTCGGATCGGAACGTTGGGCAACCTTAGCGCTGGAGTATTCAAAGAGAATGTGACTAGGGCCGGCCGTCCTTCGATGTTCGTCTTGACCCTCTTTCCATCCACTGAGACCGAGGTGACTTTGCCCGGCGCGAGAAGCGAAAATGAATCGGCTCCCGGCTTGGTTTGGATATTGATCACAGTCGTCTTGCCGGCTGATCCTTTGTCGATAGTGAGGTAGGAATCGGAGACGAGCGCTACCGGTCCCGAAGGTGTCTCGAACACGCGGGATCTCGCGGCCCGTCCCTCGGTGGTCAGGAGGACATAGAGTCCGTCCCAGTTGAAGAGCTGGTCAGCGTCCCTTATTTCTTCCGTACACATGCTGGAGCCGGCGTAGATAGTCGCTTCGTCCCCCGGGTTACCGTATGCAATGATGAGAGGCTTGCCGTTATACTCCGATATGGCTGACACAGGGACGTTTGTGTAGAAGAGCGTCTCGCCGCCCGGGAGTGGAAGATCGACCGGAAGGGTGTACGCGGCTCTCGGCCGAAGCTTGACGCTCATCGTTACGGCAGAACTCATCGGGGGTTTGAAGCGCACCTTGGCTTCTACTGTCTTGTCGCTTTTGTTCCAGACATACAGAAATCCCGCGCGACCGTCTGAGCGGAGAACAGCTTCGACATCGGGTGTCTCACTTTCCGCGCCGCCATTGACTTCGTGGGCGTCGATCAGATGGGAACCTTCAAGTTTTATGAAATCGCCGATAAGCTTCACCGCCCTGTACTTTGCCCAGAGGCCGCCCGGCTCCGAGATTGGCGCCGTGTAATCATAACTCGTTGTCTTGTCCTGCGAACCCCAGTAGCCGAAGTTTGTGCCGCCGTACAGCATGTAGTAGCTCAGAGCTTTTATCCCATGCGCGATGACAAAATCGGTAAGAGCCGTGATTTGATCGGGCCCGAATTCGTTCACGTGTCTGACGCTCTTGTCGCCGACGTTCGAGAACCACCCTCCCTGAAGTTCCGTAATCATCGGCGGCGAAGCCGGCTCCTCCCGTTTCATCTGCTCGATTGCCGGAAGAGTGCTGGATATGTTCCAGCCAGGATAGAAATTGCACGCGTCCATGACCTGGGAAAAAACAGAATCAGAATTATCTCGTGCCTGCTTCGTCCAGCATGTGATTATCGGAATGTTGATCCCATTCTTCATGGCGGTCTCATACAGAGATTTCAGATAAACTATTTTATCGCTATCCGGGAGGCTGAAGTAATCGTATTCGTTTTCGATCTGCATAAGGATTACGGGGCCGCCGTTAGTAATGAGATGTCGGCGGATGACGGGGAGAACTTCATCGTACCAGTACTTCGACCATTTCATATCGGCTGGAGAGGCGCTCCTGAAACCGACGTTTTTTCCTTCGAGCCAGTCGGGAAAACCGCCGATGTTCCACTCCGCGCAAATATATGGGCCGGGTCTTAAGATGACGTAGAGCCCCTCCTGTTCACAATCGTCAAGGAATTTTTCGAGCGGCGCGAAATCAGGGCGTCCTTCCTTCCTCTCGTGCCAGTTCCATGGGACATATGTCTCGATCGTGTTAAAGCCGGCAGCCTTGATCTTCTCGAGTCGATCCATCCACTCGGAAGGGGCGCACCTGAAGTAGTGAAAGCTCCCGCTGTAGATGAATATCGGCTTGCCGTGAACTATGAAGCCGTCGTGATCGTAGCGGATGATATCTGGATGCGAAAACCTGACTGGGATATCGCTAGCTCCCTGAGGGATGCCGCCGAATGCGAACGCGGCAACCAGGATCGGCAGGATAAAAGAGATCGCTTTGTGTGACTTCATGTGACCCTCTCTGATATGCGTTTAAATACGTTAAACAGCCGTCGCCTATTTTTCAAGCTTTGTCACAGAAGCTCCCTATTCACAGGCAAGCAAGAGCGTATTGGATCGCTCTGAGTAAACAGAGCACGTGACTTAGCGCCTCAGCGTTAGCAAAGCAACTTTATCACTCTAATCGGAAGTTTGCTTGACACGAATCCAAACAAGGCAGATTGAACATTTTCTCGAGAAGCTTGCATGAGTTTGATTCTAGGGCTGCAACATTTTCCCGTCTAACTTCACAATGAATTTACACCAGCTTAAAAGAAGCTTCACATTGAAACGCTAAACTAGCATTAGTCACGAAACTGCATAAGCACAATTAAAAAGAGAGGATCACGTGGAAACCAAGGCACAACATGGACACAACCAAGTCACGCAAGCGCTCGACGAGGCTGTGATGGGATTGTTCCATTTAAGAGCCGTTCTGATAGCGGGTGTGGGTTTTTTCACAGATGCGTATGACTTGTTTATAATTGGAGCGGCGATGCTGTTGATCAATGCTGAGTGGCATTTGAACAGCACGCAGATAGGGCTCCTGGGCAGCACTTCACTGATCGCGGCTTTTGTCGGCGCTTTCGTATTCGGACGTCTCGCGGATGTACTGGGGCGCAAGAAAATTTACGGCCTCGAAGCGGCCATCATGGCTGTCGGATCTGTGGCGTCTGCATTTTCGCCCAATATAATCTGGCTCATCGCCTCGCGGTTTGTGATGGGTCTGGGAATCGGAGGCGATTACCCGGTCAGCGCGGTCATCATGAGCGAATATGCTAATCGCAAGGACCGCGGTAAATTGGTCGGGATGGTCTTCTCCATGCAGGCGGTTGGCTTGATACTCGGACCGATCGTGGCATTAACATTAGTGGCCAGCGGCATCAATCACGACATAGCCTGGCGCTTGATGCTTGGGCTCGGCGCAATTCCCGCTTTAGCCGTCATCTACTTCCGCAGAAGAATGCCTGAATCGCCGCGGTACGTCAGCCAGGTCTTGGGCCGCGAAATGGAAGCGGCATCCAGTCTGCAAACATATTCCGAAGGACACGTCGTGGTCCAGGAGACGAAAGATGTTTCAGGCAAGCGGCTGTCCGCTTGGAGTTTCCTGACTGATTGGAGATTGCTAAAGACACTTATCGGCACGGCTGGAACGTGGTTCGTGTTCGACTATGCTTACTACGGAAATTCAATCTCTACACCCATGATCATGAAAATTATCGCTCCACACGCCACCCTGGTCGCAAATCTATCCTGGTCGTTGATCATATTCGCGATCGCCGCTGTTCCAGGTTATATCCTCGCTTTCATGAATATCGATAAAATCGGCCACAGAAAACTCCAGCTTATCGGATTCGCCATCATGGGACTGGCATTCCTTGCGATGGGAGTGATTCCAGGTATTACCACGATGGTCGCTCCATTTCTTTTGATATATGGCATCAGCTACTTCTTCGCCGAATTCGGCCCCAATACCACGACCTTTATATTGTCCGCAGAACTATACCCTGTGAGCCTGCGAACGACAGGGCACGGCCTTTCAGCCGGGATTGCAAAGTTCGGCGCGTTCATCGGAGTTTTTGTCTTCCCACTTCTGGTGAATAGACTGGGACTGAATGGAACATTGACGATAACTTTCGCATTTGCTGTGGCAGGCTTCCTGCTAACTCTCCTTCTTCCTGAACCTGCCATGCAATCGATGGAAAGTCTCAGCTCGAATCATGTGCCCGTTGAAGAAGTTGCGATGCAGGAAGGTTAAGTCGACCAGTTCGGTCCCAACCTTTGTTTAGCAACAGAGGCGATCCTAAACATCGTTGCTGAAAATAGTTCTGCTTTAAGGAATGTAAAGAAAGGCCGGCACGCAGCCGGCCTTTACTTTTTGCATCTATCTCAAATGGAGATCCAGGGTTGCAGCTTTCCGCAGATCGGCTCACGTCGCGTTGGGACCTGCCACCTCAGGATGGAAATCCTCTAGTTCCCCTGGAGACCTTCCTTGGCATACTTCCACCAACCGTACTTGTCAAGATGTACAAGATCAAAGATCATAACGCCATCAGTGAGTCTGAGATCGGCCTTAATTGCTTTCACAAATTGTTGAGGATTGCGCTTGTCAAGATATTGCTGGACATACAGGCTGCCATACGCAGGCGTGACTCCTTTTATCACTTTCATCGCGATCTTTGCCGAGCCGTCGACCGAATACCACCAGTAGTAAGAAGGCTTCTTAGTCGGATCCGGAGATGGAGTGTGGGACTTAACCGCCCCTTTTTCGGTAACGTTATAGAAATATGTCCCCACAAACATCTTATCGACGAGCTCGGCGTATCCGGTGCGGTAGTAAGTCGGATCGGCCCAGCTGTAATGCCTGGCGGGATTGTAAGTCCTGCTTGCCCAGTTCACTCCCATTTGATAATAAATCGGGTACCACGCGCCGACGTAGTCGGAGAACAC
>JAJYRM010000055.1 GCA_021794075.1 Bacteroidota bacterium
GAATGTAGCTTGACTGATACGCGACATAGACATTTCCACTGTCGTTGCCCGTCGTAGTGTCAACAGCTATGTAAGGTTTATCGTGATCAGAAGAGGAGGCACTCACCTGTTGGGTGTGCCAACTCTGGCCGTCGTTTGTCGAGACCGATACGTCGACAGGGCCGTGGCTGCCAGAGCTTGGGGTAGCAACGTATGCGTAATATTCATTTCCATCTCTTCCAATTGCACAAGAGGGATCGAATCCATAAGAATATGTGGTACTGGGGGTTATCGTCCCCTTTGTGTACCAACTAGTGCCTCCATCGGTCGAGAACGCCCACCCAGGCTTAGAAGTTGTACCGTTAGTGAAATCGTTCCACGTGGCCATAAGGTGTTCAGGGTTGTTAGGATCCACGACGATGGATGTTTCACTTTTGTTGCCGGAGTTTCCGTCCACGACAACGTTCGTGGGAGATTGCAATTGCGCATGGGCAGCTGTAGTGACCACCAGAAGCGTGCACAGCGCGATTAAGCAGTTCTTTAGAAGGATCATCTTCTTTGTCCTTTCTCCATCTTAGTCATTAAAGACTTTCACATCTGCACGGCGGGACACGCAGGGCCCCGCCCAAACCTGTTCCATATCCCCCTTTATGTTTTTAGTATCTCACCTCCTCTCTCGCATATCATCCGTGCTGTCTGATTTGCTCAACTGGGAAGACTAACGCCTGTGTGCCCTTGTACCAAACTCAATTTGGCTCCCATGATATTTGTTATTTGCAGTTGTCACCGCAATACCAGATCCAGACTCTCGAAAGGCTTGCCTGCGAATATCCCTCCATCGGCCTCGCTGTAATCGAACTCTATATCTAAATGCCGCAGCATGAATTGCGTAAATGTCGCCTTGGGGTTCAGTTGGTGTAAATACACCATGAGTTTTACGAGGCCTTCGGCGCTAACTCCCCATCCAGAAGTGCCGTATGTCGGCTGGCGCGAACCCATGATTGCGCCCCCGCGCAAGTAAAAGAATCCTGCGAACCCTATTTGCCAGCCTCTGCTTGTCACCTGTGTCAGACTTCCTTTTCCGAGAATCAGGTTGCTCCATGGACTGAAATCGCCTAACCCGCCGCGATAAGACTCGAAGTAGTTCCAATTCGAGACATCGCTTGGACCGCCTACAAAAGCGGAATCGAGTTTGATCGGTGAGTCTATCGCTTGTCTCGTCCATGTAAAGGAGAACCACTTCCAGCTGTACCCCTTCACTTTTGACCTGAAACCAAGCTCCCAGTTCCATCCGAGTAGCGCCTGACGCGCGAGGGGTAATTCGTAAGTTGGCGTTTTAATAACATACCCGCCGACGTTTCGCAAAGCGTATCCCGCAGCGATATTGAGAATTGGCTCGACGTCCTTACCTACGACAATTTGACGTTTTGCCCACAATAAGTGAAGAACGGGTACCTGAAGGATTGTCCCAAAGTTTTCTGCTAACTCATCTATCTTTGGACGTGCCGCTCGATTCTCATTGTTGACCAATTCCAAGGAATATCCAAGTCCCAACCTCAGAAAGTAATGGAGGCCCAGCCCTACAAATAAAGTGTTTGCGTAGTCGGTTTCGTATCCCACAGGTTCTGGGGAATCCAAGGTCGGATGAAAGGTAAATTCCTGATATGAATATCCTATCCCAATTCCGACCCTGAAGGGTAAGTTGTGCCATAAGGAATTAACTCGAGTTTCATACGACACGGCGGCATTCGCTGCAGACTCATCCCTATAATATAGGCCGTCACGAGAGGTGTTGGAATCATGGAAAAACAGGCTGGTTCCGACATTAAGACTATCAGTTAGACTCCGAATACCAAGTTGCGCTGGGTTGTCAATCATCGATGCCGCACTCTTTGACAAAACAGAAACGCCTGCGTCCCCCATGGCAAGCATCTGCGGCGAAACGGGAATATTCAAAAAATTCCCTATTGTGGAACCATAGGACTCTTGTGCCTTTGCTTGTAATACCGAAGCGAACAGCAGTGCTGAGGCTACCCATATTGTTCTTCTGAATCTCATCTCCGTATCCTCCCTTTACAATGAACCGCAATTTTTCGTTACGTGCGACTGTCCAAACATAGCTCAAATGTCTTTGGACCGGTCGCCCGGTTCGTTATCGGTAAGCTAAGGGATATAGTGATGCCTCTCCGTGTATTTGGGTTTCTTCTTCCGAACTCTCATACATCTTTCGCTCTCCTCTTTCTTCCCTCGATATCAACGCTCCGTTTGTCTCATCGCTCCGCGGCTTCCCCTAATCATCCGAACGTAATCCGGGGCTGCCAATGATGTCTGGATTATATGCCCCCCCCCCTTCAGAAAGTCAAGGCATGGGGTGAGATTTTTCATTCAGGCTCTTCGACGGTCTAGCAGTCGACGCTGGATATTTGCAGGAGTTCAACTTCGGCATAGCTTCGCGTGATGGTCGCCTCCTGCTTTCGCAATGGCGAAGGGGAAGGCGACCTTCAACCGAGTCGCTATTCCTTCCCCCTCATCGAATCCCACAAAGCGTAACAGCATAGGAGGACGAACATTACCAGTCCAACTATCTCGCCGCTGTGTGACGCCGCCCATCTTGCGTCAAACCAGCCGGCATAACCGAAAGGCCATTGCATGTCGATGAACTTAAGGAACGCGTTGAGCACGCCGAGGAGCGCGCCGCCGGCTATGAAGCCAGACGCGATAAGCGTCCCGCGGTGGAGTCTCGCGCTGTTTAACTTCTCGTTCTTCATCCTTGTCGAGACGAACCAGGCAATCGCTCCGCCGACAAGGAGAGGCGTGTTCAATTCCTCCGGGATGTACATACCGAGCGCGAATGCAAGCGGCGGAACTTTGAGCACAACAAGCAGAAGTGCAATGACACCTCCGACTATGTAAAGCATCCACGGCGTCTGCGCGTTCGACATGAGCGGCTTTATCACCGCGGCCATCGCGTTCGCCTGGGGTGCTACGAGCCCCTGCTCGCCGGTAAAACCGTAAGCCTTGTTCAAAACCAGTATGACGCCGCCCACCGTCGCCGCCGAGACAAGCACGCCAAGAAATTTCCACGACTCCTGCTTCTTCGGCGTCGAGCCGAGCCAGTAGCCGATCTTGAGATCGGTGATGAATGAACCGGCTACCGAGAGCGCGGTGCAGACGACACCGCCGATGATCATCGCGCTCAACATGCCCGGCTTTCCCTTGAGGCCGATTTCAACCAGCACGATGGAGGAGAGGATAAGCGTCATCAGTGTCATGCCTGAGACCGGATTTGTGCCTACGATGGCGATGGCGTTCGCCGCGACCGTCGTGAATAAGAACGAGATTATCATCACCACCAGCAAGGCCACAACCGCCTGGTAAAGCGACGGCACGACGCCGACAGCGAAGAACGCGAAGACCGCCAGCGCGGTGAGGAGAACAAGCATGACTATCCACAACATCCTGATGTCTCTCTGCGTGCGGAGCTCAATTCCAGCCTCTCCGGATTTACGGTGCGTTATCTCGTTGAACGCGAGCCTGAAGGCTCCGGCGATAATCTTCGATGAGCGAACGACTCCTATGATGCCCGCCATCGCGATTCCCCCGATGCCTATCGGTCTGACATAATTCTGGAAAATGTCGCCCGGCCCCATCTGTGAGATCAACATCGTTACTCCGGCGCCGAGCGGCGTCGTCAGGTGCTTCCCGATTTCAAAAACAAGCGGAACGAAAACGAACCACGACAGGAACGAGCCCGCGACGATAATGGCGGAATATCTCAAGCCTATGATATATCCCAGCCCGAGTATCATCGCGGATACATCGAGCTTGAGTACCATCTTGAACTTGTCTGAGAGCGCCTCTCCCCAGGCGAACATGCGGGAGGTGACGACTTCCGACCACAGGCCGAACGCGCTGAACGTAAAGTCGAAAGCGCCGCCGATGAGACCGCTCAGTACCAGTACCATCGCTTCTTTTCCACCTCTCTCTCCGGTGACGAGTATCTCCGTAGTCGCGGTACCTTCGGGGAAAGGGAGTTTGCCGTGCATGTCCTTTACAAAATATTTCCTGAACGGAATAAGGAACAGTATTCCTATGAAACCGCCGAGCGCCGATGCGATGAACATATGGAAATAACTGGCGGGCAGCGCGAGGATATAGAGAGCAGGTATAGTGAAGATTGCTCCCGCGACGACTGCGCCTGAGGCTGAACCGATGGACTGGATGATCACATTCTGCCCGAGCCCGTTCGGTTTCTTCGCTACTCCAGTCACGCCGACGGCAAGTATCGCTATCGGTATCGCCGCCTCGAACACCTGTCCGATCTTCAGGCCCGAATATGCCGCGGCCGCCGAGAAGAGGACGGCCATCACGAGTCCCCATGTGACCGACCATGGTGTCACCTCCGGATAGACTTTTGCCGGCGACATGATTGGTTGGTATTCTTCCCCTTCCTTCAGCTCCTTGAACGCGTTCTCAGGAAGCCCCGTAAAATCTTCATCCCGCTCCATTGGATCTCCTTTTGAATGGATAGACTGCGATCTTCAATTCATGGTCTATATATTCGGAAAACAGCCCCCGACATGGCTGGTTGATTAATGCCCTTTTCAGTTTGAGAATTTCAATACGTCATTTACTTTTTTCAACCCAGATCTGAAGTGTATTCAAAACAGTCTCGACAGCCTTCTCCATTCCCCACACATTTACCCATTCCATTCTTCCGTGGAAGTTTGCGCCGCCGGTGAAAATATTCGGCGTCGGGAGCCCGTTTTCGGTGAGCCTCGATCCGTCCGTTCCGCCGCGAATCGGCTTCCATTCCGGGTGGACCCCCGCCCGTTCCGCTCCCTCGAAAAGATAGTCGACAACGCGCGTGTCCTTCTCGACACCTTCGCGCATGTTCCTGTATTGTTCCGTTACCTTTACATCTATCTTCGCGTTCGGGAAAATCGCCTGAACTTCAGCAACGACGCGGTCCACAATCTTTTTCAGCTCGGAGAGCCCCTCGGTTCTGAAATCGCGGAACAGAATTTTTGCGGACGATTTCCCGACTCCCCCTTCGAGAACATAAGGGTGGATGTACGGCTGATAACCGTCGGTCGTCTCTGGCGAGATGTTTTTCGGGAGGCGCGCGATGATTTCTGAAATCACTCGCACGGAATTGACCATTACATTTTTCGCCGAGCCTGGATGAATGTCGCGTCCTTGTACCGTAACGAGGCACACGTTCGCGCTGAAAGTCTCCTTGTTAAGCTCGCCGGGCGTATCGCCGTCGACGGTGTAGGCGAACTCCGCGCCGAATTTCTTGATGTCGAAATACTTCGTGCCCGCGCCGACTTCTTCGTCAGGCGTGAACCCGATTTTCACTTCGCCGTGCTGGATCGTCCGATCGTTCATCAGTTCCTGTACTGCCGTCATCACCGCCGCGACACCCGCCTTGTCGTCGGCGCCGAGGAGCGTCGTGCCGTCTGTGGTGACGATGCTCTTTCCGAGCGCGAGTTTTAATGAAGGATTCTCCGATTCTTTTATGACAATGGTCGGATCGCCTGGAAGTACGATGTCCCCTCCCTTGTATTCCTTAATGATCTGCGGCTTCACGTTAGCGCCGGTTACCTCGGGAGAAGTGTCAACGTGTGCAATCAGTCCGATGACCGGAACTGACTTCTTCACGTTAGATGGAATGGTCGCCATGACGTAGCCGTATTCATCAATATTCACCTGCGGAACGCCGAGTTCCTTCAACTCCTTCGCCAGGAGATTGAGAAGGTCGAGTTGTTTCGCGGTGCTGGGATACGACTCGGAATCTTCCTTCGATTGAGTGTCTATTCGGACGTAACGAAGAAACCTGTCGAGGACTGTCTCGGTGGCCATATTAACCTCTTATAGATGATCTTGTGAAACCGGAAGGATGAGAAATTGATTTTGTCGTCGATGATGAGCAGCAACTAGATCTTAATGTCATTGACACAACCCAAGCCCTGATTTTCGTTCGCGAAAAAAGATAGAGAGGGATTGGTTGAAATTCAATAACAGGAGGTACGTAGACGATTATCACAAGAAACTAAACGCGTATAAAACGGAGCGAGAGAAAATCGTAGGGATGGTTAATCCGAACTAAGAATACCCGTGTTTCTTTCGGCATGATCAGTGTTCAGTAATTGCCGGCGCAGGTGCGTTATTTTTCCAGGAGCATCTTCCTGACAATGTTGACGCCCGGAGCCGTCAGCCGATAAAAATATACGCCGCTCGCGAGCTTCGAGCCGTTGAATTGAACTTCGTAGCTCCCCGGGCTTCTTACTCCGTTCACGAGCGTCGCCACTAACCTCCCGAGGACATCATAAACTTTCAACGATACAAATCCGAAATTCGCAATCCGAAATTCGATATTCGTCGTGGGGTTGAACGGATTAGGATAGTTCTGGGACAGGCCGAACGAAGACGGCTGCGCTGACCGCTGGTCAACTGGGGTACTTACAAAAGTGTACCCTCGCGAATAAAGGTGAAATGGACCAGACTTGTCGCTCTGCCACACCACGAAGGCAAGAGGAGAGATGAGGGGATCGCTCCCAGGCAGAATGCTGTCTGGAGAGTCGCCGAAGAAAACGATCGACGTGTCGGAAGCCGCTATCTTTTCGGCGGTGACCATCCAGTTAAAATATGATGTCTGCACTGTAAATTTTGGCGACTTGGTGCTGGCGGTCAACTGAGGATAACTGAGCTGCCTCGCGAAAATGTAATCAGCGTTTGCTCCGCCCGCAAGCTCGGCGGTTACCCAACCGTTTATTCCATAATAATAGTACCACCATGAAGACCGCTTGCCGTTTGCGCTTACGTTGAATGTAAATGTTTTCCCAAGCTCACCATTGTCGATCGTAAAACTCGGATCGGTTATGCTTCCATCGGCACCGATGGAATCGGGGGGTGAGATGTGGAGTCCGGCGGAATCTTTCACAGCCGATTCCGCGCAGAACATATTTCCAGCGAGGTTCTGCACGGTCCACACAAAATAGCTGCCGTCAAAATCAAATTCAGAATTGCCTGAATTCGTAAAGGTAAGAGTCCTTGTTGCCGAGAACCCGCCAGAATTGTAAATCGAATAGAGAAAGGCGTTCCCCCTTTTCCAGATCAGGGCCATGCTCGAATCCGAAAGAGGCCTGACTTCGACGTTTGTGTTGCTGACGGAATCCATCGTAAGAGGCGAAGGCGTCGACCACAGGTCGCTGCTGATGTTTCCCAGGCTGTAGTAGATGTTCCAAACGCTGTCAGACTTCTGCTGCCACGCCGCGATAGAGACCCCGTTCTTCACCGTACAAATGTCCGGGTATTTCCGGACGATGCCGGAATCTTCTCCCGCAATCGTAACGACGCTCGTATCCCACTTCGATGTAGTAGCGTCGTATTTCAGCGCCACTATCGCGTCGTAATTACCACCCCATCTTTCAAAAACGACCCATGCACTAGGCAGAACAGTCTTATATCCTGTTATGAAGGGGAAACCAAGACCGGCGTGATCCACTTGCGGATTGATGTCGTTGAAATTTCCCGTTGTAATCGTGTCGATCGTATCCGACCACTGTGCGGATGCGGCGCACGTCATTAACAGAAGCAGTATCACGACCTTCTTCATCTCTCACCCTCCTTAATTGAGCGCCGGGCTCTCGGCCAGAGCCTGCAGTCTTTGTAGCATCGGCTGTATGAATCGCTCCCGAAAAGCCCCCGAACCTCTTCCTTCAACTCTTCGGCCCGGAGGACAGCCTGGCTGTTAGCTCTTGACCATGAAGCCCTTGATGCCAAAACTTAGTCAGAAGAAGCGGAAACATCAATATCCCATCCGCACGCGTAAAGAAAGGATCTTCAAAACGCCCGGCTTTCTATTTCACGACTATCTCGTCGATGAATATCCAGCTCTTCTGCCCGGCGCCTAGGTGCCAAACTGGACAGACTTTGCGCGAGATGGCGTCAACCTTTATGTATCTCACCTTAACGGGATGGAACTTCACGTCGAAATTTCTGACGAACGCTCCGTTGGTCGTATCCGGAACAATATCGGGAACTTCTCCTACCGGCGAGAAGGTCTTTCCGTCCGTGGATACGGAGAACTTCACTTTCAGCGGAAGCCATATCCAGGCATACCAATCCTGGAGCCATGAAGTCTTGATTTCGTCGACACGTTTTACGGACTGCAGGTCGACTATAGCTTCGCAGTTGTCACCCTCGAAACCGAGCCAGTTGCAGTCGTAGTTGTCGGGTCCGTGGAATCCGTCCGTCAGAGCAGCGCCTCCTCCAACCGGGTACTTGTTGCTGTATTCAGTGAGTATCCTTACCGGCTTCTTATAAGCAAGGTTCCCCTTGATGCTGAGATGCATAAACTGCTCCACCGACTCCTTGTATTGCTCGGGAGACATGCCGTGTTCCTGTAGCAGCTTGATTCCGGCCTTCTCCGCCTCAGTCACGAAAGAGTTGAGAAGCCTCACCATCGAGCGGCGTACCGTCCAGTTCCTTCCATGCCTGACAAAGTAGGATAGCTGAGGAGTCGGATGACGCATGGAGATGTCGAGTATGGCGAACTCCAGCGGAAGCCGGGCGATCTTCACCCGGCGAAGGTCCGCGGGACGCTTCGCGACGGCTCGCTCGGCTTCGTCGAATAATCGCGAATACTTTTTGATCAACGATGGAGTAAGGTAGCTGTCGAGCGCGTCGTATGGCGACCCGTAAATATTTAGTCCCTTCCCGGACTTCGCGAGAGCATCTTCCATCATGTTTATGTACCTGTGGAGGTAGGGTCCGGCAGCGCCGTAGTACCCGTCGAGAAAATCTGTCATGACGGAGTCGAGATTGACATTCGGGTTCCAGAGAAGCTTCGCGAGAACATACGCGCGGAGGTGGCAGAACTCGCCGACGTTGTCGCCGCATCCCTGCTCGAACACCATGCGGATCCCATTCCGCTCGAAGTATTGGATGTTCGGCTGAAGGACACGGAAGTTGGGAAACGGGCTGACGAGGTTGCTGAATTGAACGACGTAGTCCCACATTATGATGTTGTGGGTGAGCTTCGTCCAGTTTTCCATGTCGCGGCGAAATGAGGCGCTCCGCGGATCGGTCGCGATCGGCTCGCTCCTATTACATTCAATGGAACAAAGCATTATGTTGACGTTCTTGGCAGGCTTGATATGTGTCGGTGCGGCACGGGTGTACTGGTAAGCGAGAGTCGAAATCGTTTTGTCGGGGAATTCGGCGGCGACATGGTTCACGAAATTGACGATCGTGCCGGAAGGACCTCCGTATTTTTCGTCGAGCGCTTTGCTCGAATCATCCTGGCTCTCGTTGGTATTGTCGTTCTGGGAGACCGACCAGTACTGAGCGCCCGGATTTTCGGACATCATCCGTTTCAGATTCTTGACGAGCAGCGGCAGGACGTGTGGATTCGACAGACACAACTGACCGTTTGGCACTCGCTGCCCGTTTACCTCCGAGAAGTAATCGGGGTGATCCGCGAAGTATACTGACGGCGGAATTAGTCTCGCGAACGTGTGTACCCACATCCCCCACATCTTTTGCTGGTCTGCCGGGGAGTAGAGTTTCTGCCAGTCGCAGTAATCCTGGCTTTGCGTGTCGAGGTAGTAAACCTCTCGATACCGGAAGAAAGGATTGTAGAGTTTATGAAGCTGCGGGAGAACTATCGATGAAGAACGCGGAATCACAGTCACGGTGGCGGTGTACTTCCTGCATCCGAGATAATCTTCGAGAAGAGAGTAGACACCGTACAATGTACCCCTATGCGTCCCTCCGCAAATGACTAGCTTCGTCCCAACGGTCCGGAGGAGATAGCCGTCAGGTTCGAGCGAGTCGAGCGTCTTCGCTGATAGAAGCTGTCGGGTCTCCATCGTCCGCCCAATCAGTATCTCATCCTTGAAACTCGCAGGTTCCCGTTCTATCGGTAGAACCGCTCCGCTGATCTCAGCGAAATATTTCTGAAGTTGGTTCGCTGAACGGAGCTCGACCGAATCCGGGTGAACGGGAATGACTATGCGGAAGTCGCTCTTACCCTTTGTCACGATTTTGAATTTGCCGGGCGAGGACTGCGCGCCGAACGATTGCGACACTGGAAGGAAAATGATTGAAAAGATAAGCAGTAATCGTTTTGTCATCCGGCATCTCCATTCTTCAGACCTGAACTTCTTTAGGAGTCGTGAATTGATCGAAGGTGAACCTTCAAAGCTAGTTAGCGGGCCTTGTCGAAGCAACAAGAGAGCCTCCGGGATACTGCAATTTGACAGTTGACCCGGGCAAATTCAGGTTTTGGCAAACGGCCTGAAATTCTACCGATTGCACGATAATTTATAATGTTACGCAAATGGGATTGCAGGATATCTAAAAAGTTTGGGATTTTCAGGTGGTCGGAGAGAAATTCGCCGGGCTTTCACTCTGGTTCATTACCGTTTCCACGGCGGTCAATCAAGGAAGAGTTCAGTTCAAGTAACTTTTTGGCGCGTTCAGGTTCTATTTTCCGCTGTCCGGCACGAAAATCAGCGCGGCCGAATTGATGCAGAACCTTTCACCGGTCGGCGGCGGGCCGTCGTAAAAAAGATGCCCAAGATGATTCCCCGCTTTGTCTAGCACTTCTATCCTTGGCTCGCCCGGAAGGCTGTAGTCCCAGCGGAGTACCACCGCGTCGGAGTCGATCGGCGCCCAGAAGCTCGGCCAGCCGGTGCCCGAATGAAACTTGGCGGCAGAACTGAAGACTGGCTGGTGTGTCGCGGCGCTCAGGTAAATGCCACGCTTGAACTCCTGATCGAGTTTACCGCTATAAGGCATTTCGGTGCCCGCCTCTCTCATGATATAATACTGGTACGGCGTAAGTATCTTCCGCCATTGCGCGTTCGTCTTGAACTCACTGGCGTTGAAGCTACCCGATATTATCTTCCCGTTGGATGGAACAGGTCCCGCAACTCCGCGCGTTCCCTTGCTCAACACCGCTCCAACTCCCCCCACTGCCAACGCCGCGAGCACAATCCAAAGACTCTTGATCATCTTGAATCCTCGTTTTCAAGTTTAGAACCTTAGACCTTTTCATCGAGACTTCCTGGTCGAAAATACCGGAGACACCGGGCGAAGAGCGACCATCTTCTCCGGCATTCTCCGTGTCTCCGGTTTACCGTGGACCGGTTGTTTCATCCGAACGTAAAGGCAAATGCTTCAGTACCGGGATTCTCGAATTCCAGCACGAGAATGTGATCTCCTTTTTTGCCGTGCAGATCTATTAGGTTGTAAAGTCGCGCGGTGTCTATTGTGATTGCGCCGTCCTTAACGTCGGAGCCTGCGTTCGAGCCATCGGCAGGCTTACCGTCGAGGAATACTTTCACCTTAGCGCCTGCGCCCGCCGATCCGGGGCGGAGGACAAGGAACACCTTGTCCGCATAGAAATGATAACTCAGCGTCGCATCTTTCCCCGAGACGGCTTCGTGCCGCCTTATGTCCCAGTTCCCGCCGAGACTGAAAGAGTTCAACGCCGGATCCTTCGCCAGAACAAAGAGGCGGTTCCCGACATTGACCGATCCCGATGGATAGAAGAACTCCATTCGATACGTCCCGAGGTAAGTCTCAGGCGACTGATTCCCATCCGGCGTTTTGTTCGGAATGTCCGTCAAGGGCGAGGTAACATTCTGGCCTGCCTGGCCGAGAAGCTCCCGGATCGCCATCTCCATCTGACGATACTCGCCTTCGCCGAAATGAGTCCGCCGCACCATCCCTTTCGCGTCTATGAGATACTCCGCGGGCCAGTACTCGTTGTTGTAATTGTTCCATGTCGCGTAATCGTTGTCCTGTGCGACCGGGTATTTTATATGGTACATCTTTATCGCGCTCAAGACATTCGAGGTCTTGTGCTCAAACTGAAACTCCGGCGTGTGAACCCCGATGACCACAAAACCTTTATCCTTATACTTATTGTACCATGCCGTAACATGCGGAAGCGTCCTTATGCAGTTGATGCAGGTATATGTCCAAAAGTCGACGAGAACCACCTTCCCCCTCAGGCTCTTGATTGAGATCGGCTTGTCGGTATTAAGCCAATGAGTTATACCGACGAAATCCGGAGCTTTGTAATTTGCGTTAAACAGATCGCTTTGCGCCGGAGGTGGATCGACGTATTTCACATCCTTGATACCCTTGAGAAGATCGAGCTGCTTCGTTACCGCTCCGTTGCTCTCGAAGCCGTTTAGAGAAGTGCTGAATTCAGGGAACGCGTTCAGCAGTTTCGACTCAATGTACCTGTCGTAGTTCGTGTAAATTGCGACAGCGGTAAGGAGCATTATCACGCCGAATCCCTGTTGTATTCTTCCGAGATGCGCCGATAGAAAACGAGTGCGGGTTAAAAGGGCTTGTCCTCCATAAGCGAATAGGAACAAAGGTATCCCGACACCGAGGACATATGCCGCGGTAACGAGAACGACAGCGAAGTCAACTTTTCCCGTGGCAGCCAACGCCGCTATCGATGCGAGTATCGGTCCCGCGCAAGGAGACCACACTATCCCAAGAGAGAGACCCGTCAGGAAACCTTGGCCAAAACCGGTCCCCTTCTTAGAGTGCTGTCCGAATAAACCGCTGAGCCTGCTTATGAATCCCTCCACCCTTCTCGAAAGGGCGGGAACAACCATCGTGAGTCCCATGAATGCTATGATTATCACCGCCGCGATGCGCAGAGAGTCGGGGTCGAAATGGAATTCCTTGACGAGATAAGAAAGCGCAAGGGTGAAGAACCCGAAACTGAGCATTACACCGAACGTTATCCCGAGTGGTCGCCGTCGGCCTTTGCTCGCGACGGACGATGAGAGGACGATCGGGAGTATCGGCCAAATACACGGAGCAAGAATTGTCACTAAACCTGCCAGGAACGAGAAGCCAAGTAATATTATCATATTCACTCCTATCTATTTGTAAACTGAGATTATTGAGTAAAGTTCCGCGATATGTTAACCTTCACGTAGGAATTCTTTTGAGAATCGGGGCCCTTGAAACGCGGATCGGGGGAATCAGAAAAAGACCATGGTGTAGATTGCGGCAAGCCACCGTTTAAGTTTTCAAGACTGGGACATTATACCACTCTCCTGCGATCAAATGGCCGGTAAAACCGCTCAATCTTGGGCATACTCCTTGTATTTATAAATACAGGCATGCAAACACGAGTCGAGGCTACACCAACCTACTCCATAGGAGAAGTTGCGGCCGCACTTGGAATATCGGTCGAGACGATCAGGCTGTATGATCGGCTTGGACTCGTAATTATTTCTAAGTCGGAAAGAGGCCGCAGGATCTTTTCCGAGGTGGACATTGAGCGGCTGAAGTGCATACGAACCGCGATCAACGAGCACAAGATTTCGATAGAAGGTATTCGCCGGATGCAATCGCTCGTGCCATGCTGGTCTCACATTGAGTGTCCTGAAGATCAGAGAAAGAATTGTCCCGCATTCCTAAGGTCAAGCGGCGGGTGCTGGACATACATGCACAGCAACAATCGGCGCGCGGGGCTCGACTGCAAGGAATGCAAAGTGTACCAGCTTTCCGGCACCTGCGAAAACATCAAGTCTCTGATCTACAAGGATATTTTACCACCACCCGAATTTCAAAGACGACAGGAAGACCAGGAATGAAAAGAATCGCTCTCGCTCTCCTAGTTCTGGGAACCTTCTCCGCTTTGGTCCTCACAGCGCTCAATAAGAATAGCTCAGACACTCCTCCTCTTACTAAGCTGAAGGAACAATACGCGACGAAGCCAAAACCGTCAGTCGATCATTCGTTGTTTCCCGAACTCAAAAAGAAATTCAAGCGTCCCCATGATGTCACCGCTGCCTGCATCTCGTGCCATAACGGTCGCGCGGAAGAAGTCATGCACTCTTCTCATTGGCAGTGGGAGCGGACGGAGTACATTGCCGGGAAGGGAATCCGAAACGTCGGCAAGAGAAACATACTCAACAATTTCTGCATCGGTGTTCAAAGCAACGAGCAGAGCTGCACGCGTTGCCACGTCGGGTATGGGTATGCGAACAACAAGGCTTACTTTGCCGACTCGCTCGACGTAGATTGCCTCGCGTGCCATGATAACAGCGGCACATACGCAAAAATGAATGAAGGCGCAGGCATGCCGGACGCGTCCGTGAACCTAAGCTACGCCGCTCAGCACGTCGGAATTCCCACTCGCGCAAACTGCGGCGCCTGCCACTTCTTCGGCGGAGGCGGGAACAACGTGAAGCACGGCGACCTTGAAGAGGCGATCTTCGATCCCGCAAGGGACATCGACGTACACATGGCCACCGACGGCGTCAACATGCAATGCGTCGATTGCCATACGGCGAAAAACCACCAGATGCTCGGCAAGATGTATTCGGTCTCTTCGATGAACAGAAACCGCGTTCAATGCGAAAGCTGTCACGGGCCCATGCCGCACAAAGACGATGTGCTGAACAACCACACATTGAAAATTGCCTGTCAGACCTGCCACATTCCAGAGTATGCTAAAGTCAATCCGACGAAGCTGTTCTGGGATTGGTCGAAAGCGGGGAGGCTGAAGAATGGTAGACCGTACGAGCTCAAAGATTCCAACGGCACCGACGTTTACATGTCGATAAAGGGCTCATTCAAATGGGGAAAAGACTTAAAGCCGAATTATCTCTGGTTCAACGGCACCGCAACCCACTATCTACTCGGAGACAAGTTCGATCCGTCGAAGCCTCTCGACATCAATCGTCTCATGGGAAGCTACGACGATCCCGATTCGAAGATATATCCGGTGAAGGTCCACACCGCCGAACAGATCTATGATACCAAGAACGACTACCTCATCCAACCGAAACTCTACTCGGCAAAAAAGGGAGACGGCGGATTCTGGGGGGATTTCAATTGGCAAACTTCGGCGACCGCCGGAATGCGCGCTGTCGGGCTCCCATACAGCGGCCATTATGGATTCACCGAGACAAAGATGTACTGGCCTATAAACCACATGGTGGCGCCGAAGGAGAAGGCGGTCGGCTGCGGAGAGTGCCACACGCGCAGCGACGGACGGCTCGCGGATGTCGGAGGGTTCTATATGCCCGGACGCGATTACAACCCGTGGGTCGAAAGGTTTGGATTTGGATTGATGGCCCTGACGCTGGCGGGCGTTTTCATGCACGGCGGCGCGCGAATAGTCGTCAACCGTAAACGAAAGAGGAGCAGATGAAATGAGGAAGGAATATATATATCACCGGTTCGAGCGATTCTGGCACTGGATGCAGGCCGCGGTCATTATCTTCCTTGGCGTTACGGGCTTCGAGATCCACGGCTCATTCACTTTCTTCGGATACGAACAGGCCGTAGAGTACCATGACATCGCCGCATGGAGCTTCATCATGCTCATCGTGCTGGCAATTTTCTGGCACATCACGAAAGGCGAATGGCGTCAGTATCTCCCGACGTGGAAAAATCTGAAGGCTCAGGCGAATTACTATATTTTCGGGATATTCAGAAACGCTCCCCACCCCACGAAGAAAACCGTGCTGACCAAGCTTAATCCTCTTCAGAAACTTGTCTACGCGGGGTTGAAGGTTCTCTTAATTCCAACGATGGTCTTAACCGGCCTCGTGTACATGTTCTACCGCTACCCGCAGCAAAACGAAGTCCTTAGCCTGAATATAAGTGGGTTGCAGACGGTGGCCTTGCTCCACACTCTAGGCGCGTTTCTGCTCGTTTCCTTCTTCGTCGCGCACCTGTACCTGATCACCACGGGGCACACGGTAACCTCGAATCTTCGGGCCATGATAACCGGCTATGAAGATCTCCATGACGAGACCACAAATGTAGCGCGTGAATCCGCGCCCACGGCATCGGACAAGATTGCAGCTGAGACTAAAGAGGTGACACAATGAAAACGAAATATATGAACCCATACCTCGCAGGTTTCTTCCTCGGGCTTGTTTTGCTCGCGACGATATTCATAACGGGACGCGGGCTTGGGGCCAGCGGCGCAATCAAGGACGCAACGATCTCGATTTCCAACGCGATCGCGCCGAGATTTACTGAGACAAATCCCTTCTTCGGCCAATACGTCGGCGCCGGGAAAGAGAACCCTCTAAAATCATGGCTCGTGTTCGAGATAGCCGGGGTCCTGATCGGCGGCTTCATATCCGGTCTTGTTTCGGACCGGCTAAAATTGGTAACCGAGGCGGGACCGAGAGTTAAACCAAGAGCGAGATGGTTCTTCGCGGCGATAGGCGGCGCGTTATTCGGGATAGGAGCGCAGTTCACACGCGGCTGCACCAGTGGCGCCGCGCTAAGCGGGATGGCTGTCCTTTCGACCGCCGGATTCATAGCAATGCTTTCAATATTTGGCACCGGGTACCTGGTTGCGTACCTCGGCCGCAAACTCTGGATATGAGAGGTAAATCATGGGACCATTCGTACCTGACCTGATTTCAGATCAATTGAATCTCATCGTAGCCCTCCTCCTTGGAATCGCCTTCGGCTTTGTCCTCGAGCAGGCAGGCTTCTCCTCCTCGCGGCGACTCGCGGGGGTTTTCTACGGCTATGATTTCACAGTGCTTCGAGTTTTCTTCACTGCAGCGATCACCGCGATGAGCGGCGTGCTTCTCCTCGGCCATTTCGGTCTGCTGGACACCGATGTCATCTATGTGAATCCGACCTGGCTTGTCCCCGCTATTGTGGGCGGAGTTATCATGGGAATCGGCTTCATCGTCGGCGGTTACTGCCCGGGCACAAGTGTGTGCGCCGCCGCGATCGGGAAGGTCGATGCGATGTTCTTTGTTGGCGGGGGACTCCTTGGCGTGTTCGCCTTCGGTGATCTATTCCCCCTGTACGAAAACTTCTACACTTCGACGGCGCTCGGACCAATCAGGGTGTTCGATTCGTTGGGGATGTCACAGGGGGTATTCGCTTTCATCATAATTATGGTTGCCGTCGCCGCTTTCGTGGTCACGACCATTATCGAAAGAAGAGTGGACAGTAAGTCGGCTCCTTCGTTTAAATTCAAGCCGCTTAAGCACGCGGCAGCGGGAACGTTCGCCATCGCGCTTGGCGTCATTTTCATTTTCATGCCCAATCACAAGGCGGCCATGATCGAGAAAGTGACCGATCCATCGTACACGGCAGCGCATCCGGTTGACAAAATGGACGCCGACGAGCTCGCTTTCCGGATCGTCGATCACGAACAGAATATCCGGATAATTGACATCCGCTCGGCTAAAGAATTCGCCGAGCTCGCCCTGCCGAACTCTTACAATATCCAGAGGTCCGACTTATTTGGTAAAGACTGGGTTTCGACTTTCTCTCAAAGACATCTCAAGAAAGTTGTGGTGGGCAACGACGAGGTTCAGGAGCGAACAGCATACTACTTACTGAAGGAGTTGGGATACGAGAATCTTGCTATCCTTCGCGGTGGAATCGGCACGTTCAGAAAAAACATACTTAGCTCTACCGCGTTCGTCCCGACGGGTTCCCACTGGGATGCGGACGTCAAGGAATTTCGTGAAGGCGCCCGGGCTACGATCCTCAAAATGATTGCAGACGCGAAGAATAAGCCTGTTAAGACCATTATCAAAAGAAAAATTCAGGGGGGCTGCTAGGCAGGGCAGGTGAATAGGGGGTGGCAACACCCCCTATTTCGCCAGATTGATCAGCGACGTTCTTCGAGCTTCTTGCGGATGTTCTTCAGCTCTTCCCTCCGGCCACCCGACGTCTTCGGATATTTGAGCCCCAGCGATTTAAGCGCGTCGACGACCACCTGAGAAACTATGAGCCTCGCGTTCTCCTTGTCGTCCGCGGGTATAACGTACCATGGTGCCTTATCCGTGCTTGTCGCGCTTATGCATTCCTCGTAGGCCTTCATGTAATCCTTCCAGTACTCCCGCTCCGCGATATCAGCTTCGCTGAACTTCCAGTTTTTTTCCTTGTCGTCTATCCTTTCGAGAAACCGCCTTCGCTGTTCTTCTTTCGATAAGTGGAGGTAAAACTTGAGCACCCTCGTACCGCTCTCATATAGATGCTTTTCGAAATGCCTTATCGCCTTGAATCTTTCTTTCCATAATTTGTCACCGCGCAATTCGTCGGTATCGATCCCTTCTGCCCCGAGAAGATCCGGATGAACGCGCACGATAAGGACCTCCTCATAATAGGACCTATTGAAGATTCCTATCTTTCCTCTTTCCGGAAGACACTTGGTCGTTCGCCATAGAAAATCGTGTTGTAATTCCCCGGCACTCGGCTGCTTGAAGCTGTAGACCTGGCAGCCCTGCGGGTTGACTCCGGACATCACGTGCCTGATGGTGCCATCTTTCCCGGCGGCGTCCATCGCCTGAAAGATCAGGAGTACAGCGTACTTGTTCGAAGCATAGTGGACGTTCTGCAACGAACTCAGCTGCGACACGTGCTCATCAAGAAGTTGCTTATAAGCTTTCTTGGAATTGTAAATCGGATTTACTCTCGTTGGCCGTTTGTCGAGATCCGCCTTTTGATCTTCGCTTACCCTGAATTCTTCTACGTCTATTTTCATCATAATCCTTTCCGCGCGACATTCGCGATTGTCCCTACCATGGAAATTAGAAATCGCGCGCGACTCTTTCAGCTTCTCATAGAAACATTCCTGAATGCCGTCCTCGTAGTTTGCGACTAAATCGGGGAAGCGCTATCAACTACCACGTAACGCGAGCAGGCGAAAAGAAAAGCTCGACCGTAATTGCATTTACAACCGTCTTACCGACAGCTTTGCAGACACACGCTCCTATCATCGGGCCTATTGGCAAAGGCCGCTTTGGTTATCAAGAGGTCGCGTGACCGCCAGATTTTATTTGCCTGAATAGTCTGCGCTCTTCTTCAGGCTTGGATCGGGGAGCGAGCTCAGCAAGCCCTCTTCAGCAGAGAGTACGACAGCCATGAGCGATACACCGTAATACATGAAATCATGGCACAGAGTCTTCCCGATAAACTTCTCGCTATCGGAAGCGCCGAGTGCGACGTAAAGGGGATTCAATTTGCCTTCGGGGGCGGCGGCATGAAATAAGGAAGGATATTCTTCCTGTATTCTTAAGATCTTGCCGAGATCGCCGGACGCGATTACATCGGAAAGCTTCTCATCGAATTTCTCGCCTGGCTCGAACCTCTCTTCCCCGTAATATCCGTAACGCATGAGGTCGAGCCTGTGAACGGGAGAGCCCGTCCCAATGACGGCGAAAGTGCCTTCCGTCTTCTCCAGAGCGGATTTGATTGCCTCCCCAAACTTAAAATGTGTTTCCGGATCGGATGAGTTGATGGACACCGGAACAACTTTCACGTTTCGACCAGGGAACATGAAATAGAGAGGAAGCCATGCGCCATGGTCGAGTCCCCAGGATTGAGATCCAACGACTTCCAATCCTCTCTCGGCGGAAAGATCGACGATCTTTTTCACGATCGCCATGTCGTTTGTCGCTTCATAAGAATATTTGTAGAGCTCTTCCGGAAAGCCATAATAGTCCTGTATACACGGGATGCTTTCGCGAGATTCAACCTGGAAATCTCCCCGACTTAAATAGTGAGGCGAGCAGACGACCACGGTACTGACTCCGCGCTGGATCAGCACTCGTCCAAGATTCTCGTAGACATCATGAATTCCCGTTCGCTCGACAAGCGAAGTTGGCGCTCCATGCGATAGATATGACGTCAGGACGATATTACCCATTAATTACAACTCACCTTTCCATGGCGATCACTGATTTAGAAATGTGTTGTCAAGCCGCATTTGACGGATCAAACCGTCGGCAGCCGCTACTCAGAAAACAATCGTAAAAACGGTACGTTCCCCGGGTTTCGACCAAACGCTTATCAGAGCGCGATGCAAATGGAGTATCTGGCGGGACAAGCTGAGCCCTATTCCCGATCCGCTGTCTTTCGTAGTGAAAAACGGAATGAAAATCTTCTCCTGAACTTCTCTCGGGATGCCGGCGCCGTTGTCTTCAACTCGGATCGCTATTTTCCCTCTCTCCTCGAGATGTGCTGACAGCTCAATTTTCCCATCCTCTTTTCCTTCGAGCGCCTGGATTGAATTCATCAGGAGGTTGAGTAGCACTTGTTCCAGTAGGTCGGGATCCGCCGTCAATTCCAGCGATTCTGGTTCGACGGAGATAGCGAGCTTTATCGCGCTCTTGCCAAGGGACGATCCAACAAGCTGTTCAACGCGTTTGAACAGCGTAACGATTGGGAAGATCTTGAATTTGGGATCGGGCACGTGAGTAAGTGTTCTGTACGAATTCACGAAACGAAGCAGTCCCTCGCTTCTCGTTTCGATCGTTCTCACCGCGGTCTGAACGTCGCCGAAGATCGGCGGCACCGGTTCGCCCTGCTCGCGGGAGTCCGTGCCGGAATCTGTCAGTAGCTTGTTCGCGGTGGAGGCGAGAGAAGCTATGGGAGCTATTGAGTTGACGATCTCATGCGTAAGGACACGTATGAGATTCTGCCAAGCGTCGAGCTCGACTTCCTCCATTTCACCTCGCAAGTCCTGAAGCGAAGCGAGCGTGTAAACGATCCCCCTCATTCTGAATTCGGAAGTCTGAATCGCCAGGCGCACGGAGAGATTGTCGTTTTCCACGCGGACGAGATTTCTTCCCCTGCGATTCGTATCCCTGACTGCGTCAAGTAGATCCGGACTTAGAACGCCGAGTTCCTTCACGTTTCTCAAAGAAGGCATGCCGATGAGCCGCTTCGCGGCGCGGTTAATCACGTCCACCTTTCCGTCGGGCCGGAACACAATGAGTCCGACGCTGAGCCGCTCAACGACAAACTGGAAGTATTGAAACTGATCCTCCCTCTCGGCCCTCATCTTCTCGAATCTCTGCGTAATTCTGTTGAAGGTCCTGTTCAGTTCGTCGAAGGCCTTGCTCCTCCCCGCGAGGCTGAATGTCTGCGTGAAATCCTCTGCTTCTATAGCCTCAAGGAACCTAGCCATGTTTCGGTTTTTCTTCTCAATCCACCTCGAAAGCGCAAAGACCTGGTACGCGGCCAGCACCCCCATCAGCGCCGCAATCTTATATAGTTCGATACCGAACAGGAAGTAGGCCAGGAGGCACAGCGTGCACGTCAGGAGTATAACACGAAAGACCGTTGCCAAACGGAAACGGTCAAGATGCATCGGATAACTCTTCAGGGTTATAATCCGTACTTTCTCATTCTACGGTAAAGGGCGGTCCTCGTCAGACCGAGTTCCTTCGCCGCAGCGGATACGCTGCCGTCATGTTTCTTGATTACTGTCTCAATGTGTTTCTTCTCGACCTGCAAAAGAGAATGATCCGGCCCCGCGGCGTTTTCCCGCGAGACGGCTGAAGATGATGAGAGGATCTCTTCCGGCCTGATAGAATCAGAGTCCGTAAGTATAACGGCTCTTTCGATGACGTGCTGAAGTTCCCTCACGTTACCGGGCCAATGATAATCGCCCAGCACCCTGATCGTATCCGGAGATACATGTATGTGAGGCTTGTGGTACTTTCTTCCATAAATTTTCATGAAGTGCTCTACGAGAAGAGGAACATCATCTCTTCGCTCTCTGAGAGGGGGCAAGTTTATTTCTACAGTGTTCACCCTGTAAAGGAGGTCCTCTCTGAATTTCTTCTGCGCCACCATTTCATGGATCGGCGCGTTGGTGGCGGTGATGAGGCGAATATCGATCGGTCGGGGAGTATCAGAGCCCACCCGCATTACTTCGCGCCTTTCTACAACCGCAAGAAGTTTCGCCTGAAAAGAAAGCGGTAGGTTTGCAATTTCGTCAAGAAAGAGTGTGCCTCCAGAAGCGACCTCAAATCTTCCCATACGCTCATTGGTCGCTCCGGTGAAGGAGCCTTTTTCGTGTCCGAAGAGTTCGCTTTCAAAAAGCGACTCTGTCACCGCGCCCATGTCGACCGGGATAAATGGATTCGTTCCCCTGTTCGAAAAGCGATGTATGGCCCGGGCGACCAGTTCCTTACCCGTCCCGTTCTCGCCAAGTAGGAGTATGTTTGCCTCGGTGGCGGCCACCTTTCGTATCGTCTCGAAAACACGAACCATTGCAGGAGACTTACCGACCATGTCTAGGAAAGGCTGATCAAGCTCGGCGCTAAGAAATTTTTCCCTGTTGCGCGATGCCTCCAACTCAACTCTCGATTCCCGAAGCTTCAGTGCCGATGAGAGCGTGGCGAGTATCTTTTCATTCTGCCAAGGCTTTACGACGAAATCGGTCGCCCCTTCCTTGATAGCTCTGACCGCCGTGTCTATATCGCCGTATGCCGTTATAAGTATGACTACCGCGGCCGGGTCTACCGAAAGGATCTTGTTCAGCCATCGAAAACCTTCTTCCCCAGTCGTTACACCCTTCGCGTAATTCATGTCAAGGAAGATGACGTCGTAAGTTCTCGATTTCATCCTTTCTTCGATCTTTCGGGGGTCCTTCTCGGTTTCGACGGATGACAAGTGTGGTTTGAGAAGGAGTTCGAATGCAGTCAATACGGCTATGTCGTCGTCTACAATTAAGGCGCTTCCGCTTTTCTCTTTTGTCGATGCCATGGAAAAATCTAATAATCCTTTGCTTCTAAAGCGAATTTTTGCTTGAAATGGTCTGATTCCCGTAGTGTATCAAATCCGCACACTCGCTGTGCCAAAATCGTACAGGTGAAATTTTCGATACGCGAATCCGGTTTATATATAGGTTGAATTAATCAGGCATAATCTTTGGAGCTTAATCAAAACAATTACATGTTGATGACAACAACAGACTTTCGGGAATGATTCGACTTTACAACCTAAGAAAAATTTACCGAACAGGTCAAGTCGAAACGACCGCCATTGCCAACGCTAATCTCCGAATCGATCCCGGAGAATTCGTGGCAATCACCGGCCCTTCCGGCTCCGGCAAGACTACCTTGCTCACCATACTCGGGCTCCTCGATAGTCCGACCGAAGGGCAGTATTATTTCCTCGATGAGGAGGTGTCGAAGTTGACTGAGAAGCGGCGCGCGGATCTTAGGAGAAGGAACATTGGCTTCGTCTTCCAGAATTTCAACCTGATTAACCAGCTCACAGCCTACGAAAACATTGAACTGCCGCTTCTCCACATGGGTATAGCTTCCTCGCAGCGAAAGGATATGGTGATGGCCGTGATGGATAAGCTGCGGATTACTACAAGGAGAAACCACTATCCGCAGCAGCTCTCGGGAGGACAACAGCAGAGAGTCGCGGTCGCGAGAGCCGTGGTAGGAAATCAGCGAGTGATCCTGGCAGATGAGCCTACGGGTAATCTCGATTCGAGGAACGGGGAGGAAGTGATGGAGCTTCTCGCGAGACTGAACGAGGATGGTACGACGGTCGTCATGGTCACGCACTCGACTGAATACGCCAGCTGGGCAAATCGTGTGGTACAACTTTTTGACGGTCACGTGACCAATGAAAACATTTTGGAAGGGAAGAGGAGTGTTTCGGAGCTATCTTAAGACGATCTTCAGAAACATTTCGGGATCCAAGATTTACTTCTTCATAAATGTCGCGGGCCTTTGCATAGGGTTCACGATCTTCACTTTAATAGTGCTCTACGTCCTGAACGAGCTTAACTACGATACCTTCAACAAGAAGGCCGACAGGATATACAGGGTCGTTGAGCTTCAGAAGTCTCCGGGCGGGCAAGTCCAGCGAGTGGCCATAACGATGCCGGCACTTGGACCGGCGTTACAGAGCGAGTTCCCGGAGATCGCAAGCACGGTGCGATTGATTCCATGGCCCACAGTTCTTTGCCATTCAGGCGATAGACGATTTTATGAAAACAAGCTGACCTTCGCCGATTCGACCATCTTTGATATCTTCACATTCCATTTCATTGAGGGGAACGAAGCCAAGGCTCTAAACGATCCGTACAGCGTTGTTATCGACCAAACAACAGCAGCGAGGTACTTCGGTAAACAAAATCCTATAGGGAAATTCATAACCGTTGACGCCGACTTTGGTCAGAACGCTTTTCAGGTAACCGGAGTGGTCCAGGATTTCCCCCGCAATTCTCATCTCACCTTCAATATGATCGCTTCCTTGAACACATTACAGAACAAGAATAGCCCCTTCATAGGGTGGGCTGACAACGATGTGGTTACTTATATCCTTTTGAATAGAGCTAATAGATTCGAATCGGTCCAAAGGAAGCTCCCCGAATTCATGGCCACCAACCTTCCGACAGACCTTTGGAAGGGTTTAGAAATCTACATGCAGCCCTTGAAAGATATTCATCTTTATTCTGGAGAAATTCTATACCAGGTAAACCATAACATGGGCAATATTGATACTGTAAGATTGTTCAGCTTAATCGCCTTCTTTGTCATATTTCTGGCATGTATCAATTTCGTTAACTTGACGACTGCCCGCTCTACAATCAGAGCAAGGGAAGTTGGGATTCGTAAGTTGCTCGGCTCTTATCATTCGCATTTGATCTACCAATTCATCGGTGAATCGATAGTGATCTCATTCGTCGCTTTACTCCTTTCCCTCCCGCTAGTGGAAGCGTTTCTCCCCACCTTTAACTCGATGATGCGCGGAAGAATAATTGTTTCCTATGATAATCAGCTTCCTTTCTTACTCGGTCTTTGCGCGGTGGCACTGGTGGTGGGTCTTGTGGCCGGAATCTACCCCGCTTTTTACCTTTCATCATTTCGGTCTGCGGATTTGCTAAAGGGCAGATTTGGTTCAAGTAAGAGGGGTATCCTTTTGCGTAAGATTCTCACGACCTTGCAGTTTGCCATCGCTATCGGGTTGGTGACGGCGACTATCATCGTCATTATGCAGATGAATTTTATTTACGATAAACCACTTGGTTTCAATAAAAGAGGTCTGATGTACATTCCGCTTCGTGATACCAAGTCGCGAAGTAAGATACCCGTATTGAGGGAAAAGTTGCTCGAAGACCCGAATATCCTCGCAGTTTCCGCTGGTGAACTTACCGGGTCTGGCACCACACAAGGAAAAATCTCAGTGCCGGGACCAGGTGGAGGATCACTGCGAATCGTAAGGGAGAGTTTTGTCGACTATGGCTATGTGCAAACGATGGGAATGAAGATTGTCGAGGGCAGATCATTTTCCAGAGACAGACTTTCCGACTCCTCGTCGGTAGTCGTGAATGAGACAATGGCCAATTCGTTCAGTTGGAAGGACCCTATAGGGAAAAAGATTGAAACCGCGAACGGCCCCACTTTCATGATAATCGGAGTAATTAAAGACTTCAACTATTTCTCTCTCCGAGAGAAAGTCGATCCTTTAGTCATGTGGCTCCATCCAAACAGGTGCCAGTACCTCCTGATTAGGTTAGCCTCACGAGGTCGCAGTTCCTCAATACGATATGTCAAAACGACATGGAACGCTCTCCTTCCGAGTCACCCTTTTGAATACAGCTTCCTCTCGAATTATCTGGATAAGCAATATGGAAGCGAACGCGAAAGCGAGCACCTCCTTATCATGTTTTCACTTGTTGCCGTCCTCGTTGCGTGCCTGGGCCTCTTTGGACTGACAATGCATACAACAGAACAGCGAATCAAGGAGATTGGGATTCGAAAGGTGCTCGGAGCATCTATCGCGGACATAGTGTTAATGCTTTCTCGCGAGACGATCTGGCTAGTATTGATTGCATGCATGGCCGCTTGGCCTGTGGCATACTATTTCATGGCGCGGTGGCTTAACGGCTTTGCATACAGGATCGACCTCACTCCATTGACATTTATTTCTTCAGGGGTTCTGGTATTTACGATTGCTATGCTTACGCTTAGTTTCCAGGCGATCAATGCCGGGCTTTCGAATCCGGCCAAAGCGCTGCGATACGAGTAAGGAACATACCGTGAAAAGTCACTTGAGTTTTTATGCTACCAGGTCGGTTTGCCCCGACCAGTTTAATTTCCCAAGAACTATTGCAGAACTTGAATAGAGGTGATCCGATGCCAACTTCATTTAACGGGACCCACTGCACAGCAGTGATTCTGAATGCCAACGTGCGAAACGTTTACGAGCGGGCTCGAAAGCTCTCTAAATCGGACCTTCCCATTCTCATCTCAGGCGAGACGGGAACGGGAAAAGAGGTCCTATCAAGGTTCGTCCACGATAACTCGCCAAGGAATTCTACCGGCGATTTTGTCGCTCTAAACTGCGCGACCATTCCCGATCATCTTATAGAAACCGAACTCTTCGGGTATAGCAAGGGGGCGTTCACCGACGCCCGTGCCGATAAGATAGGACTACTTACAATCGCCGACAACGGAACTCTCTTTCTGGACGAGGTCGCGGAGATGAGCCTCGCGGTGCAGAAGAAGCTCTTGAGAGCCCTGGAATATCGGGAGTTCTACCCAGTTGGTTCCGTCACACCGAAAAAGGCGAACTTCAGACTCGTGTGTGCCACGAGTGAGAACCTTGGCAAGATGGTTGCCGAAAAAACCTTCCGCGTGGATTTATATCATAGAATACAGGCGTGTGAACTGACCCTGCCTCCATTGCGGGACAGAATTGACGAAATCCCATTGCTGGCAGGATATTTTCTCGAATTGAACGGCCGTCGAGATGTCATCATGTCGCCTGACGTGACGGAAATATTCTCATGCTACAACTGGCCAGGCAACATACGAGAGTTAAGAAATGTCGTCGAATATGCGCTCGCAGTACTTGACGAGAACGAACGCGTCATAGAAGTATATCACCTCCCTGAAGAGAAGTTCTACGGAATGAATTGCGGAATCCTGAGAGGCATGACCCTCTCACTCAAGGAAAAGGAAAGGTGCTTTAGGGAGAACCTTGTGCGTGCCACGATGACTGCCTGTTCCGGAGACTACAAATCTGTAGCGCAGACGCTCGGAACTTCAAAGAGCACTGTCTATGAGATCGTTGCCGGGAAGAATTCAAGAGTCTCGACCCCGGCAGTCGTGGAGGATTAACTTCCTCTCGCTAAGCCCAAAGATCGCCGGATGCAGCAGATGACAAATTGCCGTAATGCTGTTCCACGTTACATCTGAAGAATAGCCGCCAGCGCTCGCGTTGGCGGCAACAATCGTTGTCCACTTGAACAGCGTCGGTGCCGTCTTACGGTAATCGCTATGCCCCGCCTTTAACCATGTCCTAGAAATACGAAGTGCGGTTCATTGGTCGAGATAAGCCCTTTCAAACCGGACAGCATACCAATTTCAGATCACAAAACTTCACATACCTTGGGCTCTTGATGAACCATTTTCCGGAGTTTCGGAACGTACGACTCGTTGTTTTCCAGAATTTCGGAAAACTAGCGAGAGTTACTTCATATCCGCTTCAGAATCGAAGGCGCAAAGGCGGCACGCCATTCGCAAGAATCTTCTCGTGAACAAAACCGGAGATATGAAATGAGCTACAAGAAGAGCCGCTACAATGTGATAGCCAAAAACGATAAAGGGTCTCGCCTCTTCAATTCGAGGACGGGTGCCATAATCGAACTCGATAAGTTCGATCCCCTCTTCCCTTCCTTTGCGGAAGCCTGGAAGCAACAGAAGTTTGAGCTCAGCGACCATGTTTGGTTTTCCTCGCTTAGAGATACCGGATTTGTAGTCCCTGAAGAAGCGAACGAAATCTCGGATTACATGGCATCATTCGATGTAATGCAAAAGACAAACGACCACATGAGCCTCATTTTAATGCCCACGGAGCAATGCAACTTCCGTTGCGTCTATTGTTATGAGAGCTTCTTGAAGCCCCAGATGAACAAGAAGATGCAGGAAGGGTTGAAGAAGTATATTTCCACAAACATGGAAAGAGTGAAGCTCTTTTCAATAGAATGGTTTGGCGGCGAACCTCTTCTGGGCAAGGAGGTCATCAGAAACATTTCCACTCACGCGGTGGCTCTCTCCAGGGAACAGAACGTCCCTTTTCGTTCAACGATCACGACGAATGGATACCTTTTGGATCCTGACACATTTGACGAGGCGGTCACGGAATGGAACCTTAACAGATTTCAGATCACCATTGACGGCCCAAAGGAATTCCATGACAAGCGGCGAGTTCTCGAAGCGGGCGGCCCAACTTTCGACAAGATCGTCTCCCACCTTGAGTATATCGCGAAATCGAATTATTCCGATCTCATGTACGTTGTCAGAATGAACGTCGACAGAGAAAATCTTAAGACCGTTCCGGAGTTCGCCCGTATTCTCAAGGAGATTGTAGGCGACGATAGGAGGGCGAGATTTTTCGCCAGGCCGGTATGGGGAAAAAGCGATTGTGATCTACTCACCAACTTCGAATCCCGAAGCCTGAGAAAGCAAATGGTTGAGATATGCGAGGAAACCGGGCTCCATTTGTTCGACACCGACCTCTTCCTGCAACCCGGAGGTGGGATGTGTTACGCCGCAGATGCTCACTCGCTCGTCGTCGGACCGGACGGCTCGTTGTACAAATGCACTTCCGCGTTTGAGCTTCCAGAAAACCT
>JAJYRM010000193.1 GCA_021794075.1 Bacteroidota bacterium
CGCTTGGACCGACCGTAACAGCACTACTAATAGTAGCGCTGCTAAAATGCGATAGATCTTGTTCATCTGAACCTCTCCTTTTTGATTGTGGTTTTTGTTTCTCCAGAAGCTCAGGTCATGAAGTGCCGGTAGCGGGGATGTGATTAGACATTTTCCAAGATTGTCCAATAGAACTGCGATGCCCTACGGTAATGCACGATGCGCTCTCCTTCCTCCACTCCCAACCTCCTCATGGAGCTACCGGGCGTGTTCTTTCCCTTCCGTTAGCCAACCTTCCGACTCACTCCCTCTTAGAGCCGTAATTATCAAGATGATAACGCCTCTGAAAATAAATGTCAAGCATCATGGCACACACACGCACACGACTTGTCAACAGAAAAAAATCCCGTGCACCATGGGGCAACACGGGATTTTCCTAGTCTTGCTTAGCTGACGAGAATCAGCCGATTCTATTTCGGCAACATCGGATCAGCGACGCTATTGACCGTCGTAGGTTTATAAAGATCCGAAGCGCCCTGGTTGGGCGTGTTCGGATTCGCGGTCAATTCGTTTGTCGGGTAGAACAGACGCTGCGGAAATTGACTTCCGTTAGTCGGAGTAAGCGCAACAGGGGTTCCTCCTGATGACGTATCGTACTTCACATCGTAGTCGACTCTTCTCAAGAAATTGAAAAGCTCAACTTCCGGGAATAAGTTCAGGTATTCCGCATTGAAAATAGTCTGGAGCATTGCGCTCTGCGTTTTCACCTGGGGATCGGTGATAGAGTATGGCTTGGACTTATCCCCGTAAACGTTGTCGTCGTACTCCCTTGCATTGTTGAGGTAGGTTAGCGCGTCCGGCAGGTCATTCAGTCTTGCATACGCCTCGGCGATAAGGAGATTTCCTTCAGAAGCTCTAATGATGGGAAACTGGGACGTTCCTGTGAACGCCGCAGGCGTGTAGCTGGTTCCGTAGTTCAAGTCACTGTAACCGGTGGTGCTGTCATAGTAGAAATTTACCCAGCCGCTGTCGTTCGTCAGAGAATCAGTGGATGATAGAGCAAGTGCCATCGGTGCAGGGAAGTTGCCGGCCGCTCCGACATATCCGGGTCTGTCATAATTGGCAAATGAATACCAGAGGTTCATATCGCCATTATATACTCCGCCGGAATGCATGAACATAAAATCCTGCGATCCATCGGTGGCGATTACACCCTGTTTCGCCCAATTGATAACGTTGTTCAGTTCCGTCGCGGTATACCCGTCATGACGTGCTGCCTGCATCTCATACCTGGCTTTGGCTGTGTAACCCGCTGCGATCCACTCGGAAGCGTTTCCCTGTGAACTGAAAATATCGGCCGGCAGGGTTGCGCTGTACTTTGTAAGAAGGGCAATTCCGCTGTCCAGTGTGGTTTGCACTTCCGAATAGACCTGCAGTTGCGGATCGAACTTCGGCGTAGTGGTAACAGATGGCTCTGCAGCCTGTGAGTAAGGCACGGAGCCCCATAACGCTGTTACAGTTCCCATCTGTAATCCTTCGAGTACGAGAGCTGCTCCTTCTAGGTTATACTGCCCGCCGGCCTTGGCCTGATTTTCGGTCAGGCGAAGGTTGTAAAGGACGTTGGTATAGGCGGTCAGCCAATCGTTGGAGTAGTCCTGGGCCGAGGTTTGATAAACGTAGTAGCCTCTGAATTGAGAGGATGCGCCGGTTACTGCCTGGCCCCAGAGAGAAGATATCTGCGAGGGAAATCCCTCCATAAACTCATCAAACGCACCTTCCGACCCCTTGAAGAGGGATGGCGCGTCTGAACTCGTCGCTCCATAGGGGTTGTTCGAGTAGCCTTTCGTGAAAGCTGTACATCCAACGATGGCCACACCGAAGAACGCCAGTATCGCGACGTATGTTAGACTTTTCTTCATATTGCTCCCTTTTCTTAGTAGTTCAGTGCTATTGACAGAATCCAAGTCCTGATACTCGGATTGTTGAAGTAGTCAATACCCTGGCCATTCGTCGGACCGGTCAGGTTCATTTCGGGATCCACGCCCGTATACTTTGTCCAAAGCAAGAGATTGCGACCTATCAAGCTGAGCTGCAGGCTCTGGAGACCGAGCGACTGGAGCGGAATCGTGTAAGAAAGCGAGAGCTCCTGGAGTCTCACATAGCCGCCGTTTTGCACGAATTGCTGCGATGGTCCGGTGAACCCTGAACCTGGTCCGTCGTAGAAATACGACTCGTCAACAATCACATCTCCTCCGCCGAAATTGCGGACATAGCCGCGGAAGGAGTATGTGCCGTTGGCATTCTTTCTGTAGGCTGCACTCGGTACCATAGTCGCGTTCGGGCCGTTGACTCCGAAGAAGTTTTGCATGGACCAGTCTTCTCCATTGGCCATTTGCGCGACGGTGAAGCCATCGTAGTTCTTGAGTGTGGTTGCCTGCTGAGCCGTTATGGTTGTCCACCAGGTCTGGTTCGCTGCTTTTCCGAAGTAGGAGAGCACGCCTTGCGTTCCGTTCCATATCTGACCGCCGACTCTCCAATCGAAAGTGAAGCTCAGCGTGAAACGATGGAACTGGAATGTGTTCGTGATGCTCGCAGTATATTTCGGGTTCGGATCTCCAATAATCCCCGGCGTCGCTGCGTCGCCGACAGGGAATCCGTTCGAACCTAACTGAAGGGACCCGTTCGGGTTCGTGGCCCAGCGCGAGCCATACAACACTCCAACCTGTTGACCCAAGATCGCCGCTGAGTACGGATCTGTGAATCCTGATAGGAATACGTTTGTAACACCTGACAAGTCGTATACGATATTATGGTTCGTGGACCAAATACCCACTGTCTGCCATGCGAAATCTTTCAGTTCCAGCCAGTTGAGCGTCAACTGCGCATCGTAACCAACGTTGCTTAGTTTCGCTGCGTTTGATTCGATTGCACCGTATCCTGAAGAAGGGGCAACGCTCAGACCGAGTATCGCTTCACTCGTCAGGTCATGGTAAGCGGTCAGGCTCAAGCCGACCCGGCTATCAAGTAGTTTCAGATCAAGCCCGAATTCACTCTCCGAGGTCTTCTCCGGTCCCAAAGACGCGTTGCCGAGGGTCTGCGATACAACTGAGCCCCCGTTGTAATACTGAAGACCGATGGCGGGTCCAAAACCGTTTCCGATTACCGGGTTCTCGACATAGTAAGTGCTGGTCGAGTATACGGGCGGCTGAACAGCGGCTGTTCCATAGGCGGCTCTCAATTTACCGTAGCTGAGTATCGAACTGCCCTTGAACATCGGCAACTGAGTGAATTCCCAAGCAACGCTCGCGGAGGGGTAGAAAAACAGAGAGGGTACGTTCGGGCCGTACGTTGAAGAGCTCTCATCCCTTCCCGCTAGTGTGAAGAACAATTGCTTGTAGAAATTCAGGTTCAATTGTCCGTACAGTGCCGCGTCCCTTGTGATTATTTTGGTTTCACCGGGCACATAGCTTACCGCGTTCGACAAAGTCGGTGGTGCAGTTGGAATGGCAAATGTCGTGGCGACAATTCCAGTGTTGTCGAGCTGGGTATCATCCAGGTGAAAACCGAGCAAGAGGTTCGATGAAAAATCGTCCGAGAATGTATGACTTGCGCGGCCCAGGAGGTCAGTGTTCACCATGTAAGAGCTGTTGACGTTGCGGATCAATTGGCCAAGGGGCTGGGATGCGTCATATGGAGCAAGGACCGTGTTGTCCCGATCTGTGAAGTAATCGACTCCTGCTCGGTACGTGAAGTTTAGCCAGCTTAGCGGATTATAGTCGAGAGAGCCAGACCCAGTGAAGTGATTCAAATAAACCGTTGTCGGGTTCATGTACATACTGAAAAACGGATTGTCGTAACCCATTGAGGTGTTTGGATTGCCCGCAGGGTTCCTATAGGTTCTTTGGACTCCTGGCGTTTCAACACCGGTCGGAGAGATGTAGTTTACGAGATAAGGGAGTTCATTAAAATCCGGCGGAGTCCTGTAAGCCCCAAGAAGCAATCCAGAGATGTTGGAACCCTGCTGAACACGATTTGAAGTGCTGTTCACATATGCCGCGTTGATATTCACCGTGAGGTTTTGCTCAAAGGTTTGCGTTACCGCGGCCCTTACTGATGCCTGGTCGTATGCGGAGTTGGCCTTGACAATTCCGTTCTGCCCCAACCGATCCAGGTCGAGGTAGAAGGTGCTGTTTTGATTTCCCCCGCTGATTGTCGCACCATAGTTTTGGGATACGGCGGTTTGGAACAACTCACCGGCGTGATTGTACACGGCTCTCGAATTCTTCTGGACGATCGGAGCGTACAGATAGTTGTATGCAGGGACATCGGCAGCTCCTGATCTCGCTGAAATCACATCGCCCCAGCTAAACGGTATTCCGTAGGGTGCTATCTCCGCAGGTAGGTCGTTGTACCATGTGCCGTTTGCTCCCTGCCCATACTGAGTCTGAAGCGGAAACTCGCGCAGGAGGTTGTCAACTTCAATGTTGTCTCTGAGAGAAATATTGACTTTCCTGCCTGGAGCGTAGTGGCCACTCTTAGTCGTAATCACGATTACGCCGTTTGCTCCTTGCGAACCCCAGATAGCGGCTGCAGAGGGTCCCTCATAAATCTCGACCGATTTAATATCCTGAGGATTTATCGTATTCAAGATCGACATTGCGGTGGTGCCGCTGACGTTGTTTGACATCATCCCATTGCCTGAGCTGTTGTTCACGTTGAGGTCGCCGATGGTTCCCGAAAAAATCGGTTCACCGTCCAGGACGATCAGCGGCTGGTTGTTGCCTTGGAGAGAACGGATTCCGCGAAGGACGATTCTTGTTGCAGATCCTGGATCGCCGCTGGATTGACTCGTGTACACGCCAGGTGCTTTTGCGGCAAGAGCTGTTATGATGTTGTTTGTACCTGATAATGAAAGTGCCTGCCCTGAAACGCTGGATACAGCTGTACCCATATGGGACCGGGCTTCATGCGTGCCGATCGCCGTAACGACTACGGGATTTGTGGTGTAGCCGCTGGGTGCCAGTTGGAAATTCTCAGTGGCAGTCTGTCCGTCCTGCACCTGGACAACGATGGTTTCGTCCTGGTAGCCGATGAACCTCGCGACCAACTTGTACCTGCCGGCGGGAACGTCTCTTATTTCATAATTACCGTTCACATTAGCTGCCGCGCCATGGGCGGTACCTTCTACCTGAACCGTCGCACCGGGCAGTGTTTCTCCGGTCTGCTTGTCAGTAACTTTTCCCTTAATGGTACCGGTCTGTGCAAATGCTGCACCGGCGGCAAAAGAAAGGAAACATAATGCAAGCAACGAAGCAA
>JAJYRM010000194.1 GCA_021794075.1 Bacteroidota bacterium
AAATACATGCTAACTTTGACAATGCTACCCTCGCCGGGTAGCGGAGGGTCAAGCCGACATTTTCAGTTTCTCCATGAAGACGAGTTCCAGTCTGTCGTTTACCCGCTCCTGCCTGAACTTACGATAGCCAAGTTTCTCGTGGAGCCGAATGTTGAGCTCGCTCAGGTGTCCGGTGAACAGCTCGAATCTCTCTACATCACCGGCGTGCTTTTCAATCCCGAGCAAGAGCGCTGTGCCGATGCTGCGGTTCTGGAAATCCGGATGAACGATGAGCCTACCGACAAGGCACGTATCGCCGTCTACAGGCCTCTCACTGAACCGATAACTCTTCCATTCTCAACTGACTTAAGGAAAACGTGGTTTCCGAACTCGTCGCGGATATCCTGGCGGGTTTGAACGAGCGGCGGAATAGAATAATCATCATAGAGTTCAGCCTCGCTGATGTATGCAAGCTTCTGCAGATCGAGTATCTCTTCCGCGTCGTCCAGGCCTGCTCTTCCTATCAAAACACGATGATCCGGGGTTGCATGATTGGGCATTCTACGGTTTCCTTTCAGGAGGCTGGTACGTTCCCGGCACGGTGCGGAATCCAACAGCAAGCCTGTTCCATCCGTTTATGGCGATGATCGTCATCGTCAGGTCCACGAGCTCCTTCTCGCTGAAATGCTTACGGACTTCCTCATACACGTCGTCCGGCGCGTGAGTCTCGCTCAAAAGGGTGAGTGCTTCTGTCCAGGCGAGAGCGGCGCGCTCCTTATCGGTGTAGAACGGCGTCTCGTGCCACGCATTCAGGGCGTAAAGGCGCTGCTCAGTTTCGCCGAGAGCGCGGGCATCTTTGGAATGCATGTCCAGACAATAAGCGCAGCCATTTATCTGCGAGGCTCTCATCTTAACCAGCTCGAGAAGCTTCGGATCAAGTCCGCAGCTGCTTGCGTACCTTTGCAGCCGGCTCATCGCTTCGTACGCATCGGGGGCGACCTTCGTGTATTCCAATCTTGGTTTCATCGGGAAATTCTCCTCTGCATATAAAATATTTTAGCGACCCTAATAAGGAGTTCTCTTGTACTCGGATCGTATCCGTTTCACACGGAGTCTTTCGAAGAGCGGCTGAGGATTGAAACCTCGTCGCTGAAACTCGGCGCCTATCGCCCTGCCTGCATATTGAAAGGACGCTTCGCTTTCCCAGACAGCGGTCGTCATGAAATTGAATTCGCTCTCTCCATCTGTCTTCTCATAAGAGAAACCTTCAACAAAACCTCGGATGGTCTTGATGAAACCCTGCACCATACGGGACTGCTCAAGAAATTCATCTCTTGATTCCTTCGGTACGATAAACAAATCAATCGAAATTACCTGCATCAAACACTCTCCTTGCCTGGATTAATTTGTTGTTTGAGATTCGAAGGCTTCAGACCTTAGCTTCTCTCTGCAGCCGCTCGCGGTCCAATCGGGATGAAACCAAAAACAATGGAAATTAACATGACGATGATCGAGCCGGACATGGTCGGCTTAACCGTCATCATATAAACAATTCCAATAAGGATCGTTGTTCTCAACCTGATGGATAACACCAGCGAGTTGTCAGTTGCCCGTTCCTTAAACTCTGGAGTCAGGTTCTCTCCTCCGGATGCGTCGTTCTTCAATCCCCTCATCTTCTTTCCGGTCATTACGCCGCCGATGGCACCTATCATTATCAGCCCGACGAAAGCTACAGCAACCCAGGCCGCGTTAGGCCATGCTATCATCGCCATATAAATTCCAGGGATCAGGATCAGGAACATACCGATCCCGCCTACCATGCTCAATTTTGAATAAATGGAAAGTGACTCGCGCGCGCGGTCAAGACTTGCGGCCTTCCGCAAACCGACGACGCTTAACCATTCGATCGCTATTGCTGCGGCAAGCATAAGCGAGCCGGTGACGTGCAGAAACAAAGCTAAGAGATATAACATTCCGGACTCCTCATTTATTTGAAATGAAAAAAAGTTCGAGCGCCTCTACTTCTATTCGCATTCGATAGAGCTCTCAACCGATCTCCAGACCGATCCGATTTAGTTTACCGGCGATAAATTTACTCCGGTGAAGTGTGAGGGAAATACCGCATCCCTCTCTCGGATGCTGTCCCTTATATAAACGCATTCAGGCTCGAAATATTGCCCGGGCGAATGGAAAATTTTCAGCCTCTGCAACTTTTTATGACAATGCGCGGCACCCCATTCCCGCCACATACCGGCGAGAAATCTAAGGACGATCGTCGCCGACACGTGCGATCCCCCTCTAATTGAACGACTTTCTGAACTCCAGAGGCGACAGATTCGTCTTCGACTTGAAAAGCTTGCTGAACGACTGCGGATGCTCGAAGCCGAGCGCGTACGCAATCTCACTTACCGACAAGTCGGTTGTCGATAACCTTTCCTTTGCCTTCGCGATCAGCTTCTGGTGTATGTGCTGCTGTGTGCTCTGTCCTGTCAAGACTTTGAGGAGGCTGCTCAGGTAATTCGGCGACACATTCAGTTTTTCGGCGATGTATTGAACCGACGGCAGTCCCTTCTCCGTCAGGTCATCGCCGTTGAAATATTCTTCCAGGATATCTTCAAGCCGATTCAGGATCTTGTGATTGGTTACCTTTCGCGTAATGAACTGGCGGTGGTAGAACCGATCCGAATAATTCAGCAGTACTTCGATCTGGGAGATAATGATGTCCTGGCTGAACTTGTCGATATTGTTGTGGTATTCATCCTTAATGTTCTTCAGGATTCCCGTAATAGTCGCTTCCTCCTTCTCCGAAAGAAACAGCGCTTCGTTCACAGAGTAGTCGAAGAATTCATATTGTCTAATGGCTTTGGCTAAAGGTGTGTTCCATAGGAAGTCGGGATGGATTAGCATGATCCAGCCGGTTTGTCGCGGCCCAGCATAATCGCGCGGCTCAATTCCGAAAACCTGGTTGGGCGACATGAACGACATGACCCCTTCGTCGAAATCGTATTCCTGCTGGCCGTATCTGAATTTGGCGTGGCAGTTTCTTTTCAGGGCGATCATATAGAAGTCATAAACCAGCGTCATCGGCTCGCTCATGTGCGATCCATTAATCGAGCCCAAGTCTATTACGCTTATCAGAGGATGTTCCGGCTTGGGCAATCCCCTGAGCTCGTGGAGTTCGCTTATCGTTTTGATCCTGCGAATGTCTGTGCTGCTCATTTTATACCCGTTTCCTTCGAGACTCGGTCGGTCTTATCGATTTCTGAATTACCATGGTATTATATCGTCCTTGAAAAATCCTCCGGTCGGTCCGTCACTGCCGAGAGTCGCATACTTGACAACTCGCCTCGCGGCTTCCTCGACGGTCTGCGTTCCCTTGTGTCCGTTCAGGTCGGTTGCCGTGTAGCCCGGCCCGACGCTGTTTATCCTGAACTTCGTTCCTCTGAATTCACCGGCCAGCATTACCGTGAAAGCATTCAGCGCGGTCTTGGAACAGCTGTATGCATCGAACATTCCCATATTAGAATTAACTGTGTCGCGGCTATGCGCCGTTAGGGAGCCCAGACCGCTCGATACGTTGACTATTCTCGGCTCTTCCGATTTCTTCAAAAGATCGATGAACTGCTGTGTCATTTGTACCGCTCCGAAGAAATTAGTCTCGAACACTTTTCGCAGATTCTCAATTCTTCCCGTGGACATATTTTGAGGCTGCTCTCCGGCAATGCCCGCGTTATTTATTAGAACATCCAAAGCCTCCATTTTCGTTTCCAGCTCCTGCCTGGCTCTTTTTATCGATTCGATGCTCGTGACATCGATCTCAATCAATTCGACATTCGAAACTCCCGAAGCCTTCAGCTTGCTTAAGGATTCCAAACCTCTCACTCTGTCCCTGCTTCCAAGGTAAACGAAATATCCGAGCTGCGCCATTTGTTTCGCAGTCTCGAAGCCAATTCCTTTATTGGCTCCCGTTATCAATACGGTCTTCATCTTTCTTCCTCTTCACATATTGGTGGTGATCATCTCCGGTTATAGACTGAAGAAAATTCTCTCGCGAAATCAGCCAGCCTGAATTTGCCTGTTGCCACTTCGGACCTGTGGCGGGCAAACTCCAGCGGCATCAATCCATCGCGAATGGTGACTGCATCTCCACCAGGTCCGATGCAAGTTTAGGAGACAACCCGGCCGATTCAAGATTCTTCTGCATTTGTTCCGCTGGAACGCTAATCCATTTCATGCCGGGCTTCCCGATTGCCGCGCCCAGGATTCCTGCGGCTTCGTTGCAGGTCATTTCGTCACTGGCAACATAATGGACTTTTCGCATGGCGATCAACTCCGACGTGCCATGATGCTGACAGGTGATCTCGTTTGCTATTGTATCGGCAATATCGGATGGGGCCGAGAAGACGATCCTGTCATCTCCTCCGAACGTGGCCGCGATAAGCCCGTTTTCCTTTATCATTGTCATCGAATCGAAGAAATTGGAATAGAAATATCCCGGACGAATATGAGTAACCGCAACGTCCGGCAATTCATCGAAGATATTTTCAATTTCCTCATACGAACTTATTACACCGGCAACCCAGCCGCTCAAGAGTACGACGTGTTTTATTCCTGACCTCCGAACGGCAAGCGCATAGTTGTTGGCAATCTTCTTAAAGTAGGCGACGAGATCCGGTTCCTTGAAACTGATGGGCAACATGCAATACGCCGCATCCGCGCCGGTAAATGTCGATGTTAGAAATTCAACATCCTCCGGTTT
This sequence comes from Bacteroidota bacterium, assembly GCA_021794075.1. Taxonomy (GTDB): domain Bacteria; phylum Bacteroidota; class Ignavibacteria; order Kryptoniales; family JAKASW01; genus JAKASW01. The sequence continues at coordinate 4,739 of JAJYRM010000194.1, forward strand.
TCCTACCGCGGTTTTTGCACCCATGGCCACGATCTCCTTCTGTCTTTCGGGATTCTGGCTTATCACGATAACCGAGTGACCTTCTCTCACCAACGCTTCGGTCAACGGTTTGCCGATATGCCCCAGCGATCCTGTCACTACGATTTTCATTTTCTCACCTTCATCTTAAGATGGTCATTTCCCGTTATAGACTGCTGCAAAGTCCTTCGCAAAATCTGTAAGCTTCACTCTTCCAAGTATCGGGCGGTGGCGGTCATAATCTTCATACAGCTTACCGGTATGCCCTGCGGCATTCATCTCGACAAGACCCGCGGCAATTTTAGGATTCATCCCCGCGGCGATCATACCATTCAGAAGTTGTTCGTCGGGAATTATAACCCATTTCAAATCAGGTTTGCCTATCGCGGTCCCTAATAATGTAGCGAGTTCGTTGCAGCTTACCTCGTCGCTCACGACATAACGAACCTTCCTACCATTGAATGGCGTAGTGAGTTCTTCTGCGACCGCCGCGGCGATGTCTATCGGAGAGACCCACGGC
>JAJYRM010000056.1 GCA_021794075.1 Bacteroidota bacterium
CAAGCTTATCCATTGCCCTGGTGCAGGCAACGTAGAAAAGCCTCGATATCTCGGCCCGCTCATTCATCATCTCGAAACGCTTGTAAAGTGAAAACGCCGCCGGGACTTCATCACCAACGAACGGGAGGATACCGACCTGGTCGTTGATTATCATGCTCATTCCCTTTCTCGACGTTGCATCGCAGAATGGGACAAAGACTACAGGGAACTCGAGCCCCTTGGCCGCGTGGACGGTCATGATCTTCACGGCATCGACCGCCTCTTCTACCGGAGCCTGTCCTTCGCGGGCTGTATCTTTGAGATACTTGATCCGCTCGACGAAATCGAAAAGTGAATTAAAGCCGCGGCCCTCGAATTCCCTAGCGATGCCGAGAAGTTTCCTTAGATTGGCGATCCGCTGGTCTGCCGTCGGCGAAAGGCTGTAAGCGCCGAGCCAGCCGGTCCGTTCCAGGATGCGATTGATCAGGTCCGGAATAGTCTGCCTGTGAGCGAGCTCAATTTCCTCCCGGAGAACGGAAGCCGCATACCTCACCTCTTCGCCTCCCCTTTCGGAATCGGAAAACGAAAGGAACCTTTCGTACAGCGTTCCCCCCTGGACAAGCGACGTCGCGTACAATTCGTTCTCGGAGATACCGAACATCGGCGAGCGCAGCACAGCCAATAACGATATATCGGCGTTATTATCGAGAAGAAATGTCAGATAGTTGGTTAGGTCAAATATTTCCTGCGCGGAATAGAAACCGATGCCGGCAGAGACGACATAAGGGATTCCATATTTCGTCATCGCCTCTTCGAGGAGAGGAAGCTTCGCCCTTGTACGGAGCAACACAGCGATATCGGAGAATAAAATATCTCTTTCCTTTTCGCCGAGCTTGACGCTTCTTATTTTCTCTTTCGAGTCGACCATCTCCCTGATTCGTGCCGCGGTAAACATCGCTTGCATGCCGCCGGGCATAAGATCCGCGTCTCCATTCTCATCATCGGAAACTTCGTCCTGCCCGCCCCCCTTCTCCAATATGAAAATTTCAATCGGGTCAGAACCACCTTCCGGCCGGCGTGCTATGAGCGCGTTGTACTCGGTCTGATTCAGGGAAGGAAATCCAGCCGCCTCGAATACCTTGTTCCCTTTCATGACTTCCCGGAAGATGTTGTTCACAAACCTGGCTATGTCTGAGTTCATCCGGAAACTTTCCGAAAGGGGAAGCGATAGTCCGTCGCTCATCCCCGACAGTCTCTGTTCCGCCGAGTGGGACACCTCAACCTGCGCGTTTCGGAATCTATAGATTGACTGCTTTGGATCTCCAACTACAAAAAGGCGCGCATCGGAAGTGAAATCTTCAAGAAGGCTCAGAAAAATCCCGAATTGGAGAAAATTCGTGTCCTGGAATTCATCAAGCATGACGTGCCGAAATCTGGAAGAGAGAGTTTTGCGGACCGTCTCTTTTCCAGATAGCAGCCGCAGGGTCAGAATCTGCAGATCGTCGAAGTCGAGCGCCCCCATCAGAAATTTCTTCTGGGTGTAATTACTCTCGCTCTTCACGTAAAGTTCGACCAACGTATTCAGCGTTTTGAAGTAACCTTCGGCATCTTTGACGATGGACTCGTCACTGACGTCTTTCAATTCGAGGTACGGAGTCTGAAGGATTGATAGAGCTTCGTCATAGGCGTACTTCGTGCCGCCCTCGAGAACAACTTCTTTCTTCCGCGGCGTGCCCGCCTTCGTGAGAATTTTTTCGAGCGTCGCTTTCAACTTGATTAGTACCGGGGAGAGAGACGTGGACCCATCTGCGGCGGCATGTTTTAACGCCGAAATTTCCTGACTGAGGTCACCCTTCTTTGCCGTAACGTTGAGCTGAATCACGTCGGCGACTCCCCTCGCCATTTTGAACCAGTGTTCCCTCAGCGCGTCTTCGTCGAGCACAATTCTTTTTCCGGAAACCCTCGCGTGTTCAATCTTCTCGCGATTGTCGAGCAGATCGACCAGCAGTGAAAGCATTCTTTGATATCCTACCTTGATGAGAAGGTTGTGAACGCTCCGCGCCCCATCGACGGCAGTGCCGGTCCTTTCTTCGGCCAACGAATCCCGGACCGCTCCCGCACAGGCATCTTCCTTCAACGATGAGGCATCAAAGTCCTCGAGGACCTTATAGTTGGCATCTATCCCGGCTTCCACGGGGAACTCGCGCAAGAGCTGCGAACAAAATGAGTGTATCGTGCTGATGTTAGCTTCGAGCATGGTGCGCTTCGCCTCGGCGAGCCTTGCCGCGGCGGGATCGCCATTCTTCCTGGCCGACGCGAACTCTGAGTTTATCCTTTCACCTATCTTCTGACGAAGCTCGAACGCCGCTTTTTCGGTAAATGTGAGACAGAGGATTTGTCCGACTCCCGCCCCATCGCGCACAGCGGCGACGTATCGTTCGACCAGGACGCGCGTCTTGCCAGATCCCGCGTTGGCGGTAACCGATATGTGCTTCTCGAGTTGAAGAGCCTTTCCCTGTTGGTCGGTCAGTCCTACCATTTAATCCCGTGAAGTAACTCTTTCCATTTCCTGTAAAGCTCAGCTGTCGCGATCACATCACCCATGCAGTACTCCGCGATCTCCATGTAGCGCTTGCCGCGGTAGTAGTCGTTTATGTCATAACCGGTGATGCCGTGCGACTTCGGGCTCTCTATTCCGAAGGTCTTGCAGTAAAAGTCGAGGTTGAATTTCCTCGTTACCCCATGGTAAGTAAGCTCCTCAAGCAGGTCGACGTGGTGTACCATGTTGTATCTCGTCCCCGCCATCAGGTCGCGTGTCGGTCGGATGCCGAGCGCGGCGGACCTCAGCATCAGGAAGGGACAATCAAAACTTCTCCCGTTGAAGGTCACGAAATCGTCGAATTTCGCGATATATTCCCAGAATTTCTCCAGCACCTTCCTCTCGTCGCCGCTCAAGTAGAGAAATGTTTTGTCGCCAACTTTCTTCTCCACTTCGCTCTCTTCGTCCGAGCAGAAGAGCGAAATGCCGTTACCCGACTCGACATTGAGGAGGGCAACCGCCACCACATGAGCCGTAAGCGGCCAGAGATTCAGTTGCTTGATGAGCTCCGCCTTTAACTCTTCACGTTTCTCCTCACTCTCTTCCTTATCCGCCCCCTTCATGAGGTAGTCAAACTGCGCCTTGTCGAAAGTTTCGGGAAGAAAACCGGACGTTTCGATGTCAAACACTACAGCCGCCATTGTGACCTCCTGACTTTGGATGATATACGGGTGACATCACTAAAAAGAATCATTCTTCCGCGTTTATCTCAAGCTGAACTATATCGAAGCCCTTCCTTGATTCGAGGACTCCGAAGACTACGCCGACGAACACCATCAGCATTCCCAATAGAAAAACAGCCGTCGAAAGATAATGCAGCCCCTCGGTTCCATGGAACAATGCACCGCCGATGAGAATCGAGCTGACCACGAACAGCGCCGCGGCGGTCGTATAGCTCAGCACCGAATCTCTCACGAACTTTGCCCGGAGGCTAAGTTGCTTCAGCTGTCTCGCCGTGCTTTCGAGACGCAGATTCTCCTCCGGCGTGAATTCCCTGTCCGCCCCCTTCATGACAAGCCTCCGCTTCTCGTCGTTGATAAGGCGTATCCTGTTCAAAACACTGGAGTATTTATTGTTCGCGCCGAGGAGAAAAAGACCGCAGGCGCTGATCATTACCGCCGGTGAAAGCATAAGCTGAATGACTCTCGACGCATCTAATGACTGATCTATCAAAAACATTTCCATTTCCGATTTTGCCCTTCAATATTCAATTATTAATAACCGCGAGCCAACCCTTGGCTAATTTCAATTTGTGGGATGCGTGCGATAAAACAAAACCTAGCACATCGTCTCACATCTAGAGTTCCCTACCCTTCTCCAGTTGCGGAGAAGGGGAAAAGATTGCGATGTGAAAAAGCCGTGCGATCTTCAGTCCGTACCAACCGCTCCATTTCATTCTATAACAGAATTGCTCGGGACCTAATCACCCACGTACTTCCCGATCCAGCCAAGCACGGTGTTCCACCACAGACGCGCGTCCTGAGGTTTCACGACGAAGTGAAATTCATTCGGGAAGTAAAGCATTTCGGAAGGCACATGCATCATTTGAAGCGCCGTAAAGAGCTGATATCCCTGGCTCACATCCAGACGGAAATCGTTCTGACTGTGGATAACGAGCATCGGTGTTTTGAAATTCTGCACATACGAACTCGGCGACCACTTGTGATAAAGAGCCGGATTAGTCCAGGGCGTTCCTTTGAATTCCCATATCGGGAACCACAGCTCTTCGGTGGAACCGAACGCACTTACCGCGTCATACAACCCGTCGTGACTGACGAAGCACTTGAAAACGCCGTTGTTGTTATGACCCTCCATCCAATTCATCATGTAGCCGCCGTAAGATGCGCCTGCCGCCGCGATCCTGTTCTTGTCGATGAATGGATAGCTTTTGACGACGTAGTCGACGCCCTTCATCAGATCGACGAAAGCCTTGCCTCCCCAGTTGCCGCTTATCTCATCCGTGAACTTCTGCCCATAACCTGTCGAGCCGCGCGGATTCACCATAACTGCCACGTAGCCCGGCGCCGCGAACATCTCGGCATTCCACCTGTAATGAAATTCATCCATCCATTGCCCCTGGGGCCCGCCATGCACGAGGTAAACCATCGGATACTTCTTATGCGGGTCGAAGTTCGGCGGCTTCACCATGAAGCCTTCGACATTGGTACCTCCCGCTCCCTTGAACCAGAACGGCTCCCACGGATTCATCTCAAGACCGCCCAGAAGCGCGTCATTTGCATGCGTCAACTGAGCCGTCTCGCCCGTTGCCAGGTCCATCTTATATAAGTCATTCGGATGTGTCACGGATTGCCGCAAGAAAACCATGTACTTGCCGTCCGGAGTTATTGCGAGATCTTCGTTTGTTGAACGCTCTGTCAATCTCTTCACCTTTCCCGTGGCAACTTGCACCTCATAAATGCTATGATATCCTTCATCATCTGCGTTGAAGTAGAGAGCCTTGCTGTCGGGCGACCATACAACTTCGTCGACCGATCTGTCATATTTCTCCGTCAGATCGATGATTCTTTTTGTCTGTCTGTCATAGAGCATGAGTCTCGACCGGTCCGATTCAAATCCCGGGATCATCTGAGCGCGGTAGGCAATGTAGCGGCCGTCAGGCGAGTAACGAGGCTGGTTGTCGTTCGCGGGGTTTGTGGTCATTCTCGTCGACGCACCGCCATCGACGCTCACGGTGAACAGGTCGTTGTTCGTACTGACGGCTACCATTTTGTCCGTATTTTTCACGTAGCAGATCTGTTTGCCGTCAGGCGAAAACGAGTAATCCATTCTACCTCCCAGATCGATAGGAGGCGTGTCGTAATCTCCCGGTGTAAGGTCAACCGTCTGACCTGTTTCAGCATTCACCACGAAAAGGTGACTTCGTTTACCGTCCTTCCAATAATCCCAAACCCTGTAAGGAAGATGAGTGAACAATTTCGCTTTCACTTTCCCATTCTCGAGCTGATTTTCTCTGGCGGCGTTGCATGAATCAGACGCGCACCCAGGGAAGACGTCCGACACAAACGCGATGTGCAGCCCGTCGGGAGACCAGAGTATCCCGCTCGCACCGAGGGCGATGCTCGTCAGCTTTTTCGCCGCACCGCCGTCTACGTCTTCCACATAGACCTGCGGCGTGCCGGCGGAATCGTCGGCGACGAAGGCGATCCGCTTTCCATCCGGAGACCAGATTGGTTCAGTATTCGACTTGAAACCTGTTTTGAACTCATATCCCTCTTCACCGTCGGCAGAGACGAGATAGATCGTACTCCATCCTTTATTCTCTTCCATGCTGTAGGAAGTGACCTGATAAACGATTGTCTTCCCATCGGGCGAGACCTGCGGGTCCGAAACCCTTTGGACCCTCCACATGTCTTCAACCGTGAGAGGGTGTCTTTGTTGTGAGAATGCGACGATGGGAAACAGGATCATCGCGAACGCAAATTGTTGAATCAGTCTTCGCATACCGTACTCCTTGAAAAGGTTCGCAAACATTTGAGATGAGATAGTCTTGACGGGACTACACGACTAATTTAAAACGCTAACCTGAGATATTCTTTCACTTAATGAGCCTATGTATTTCATACCCCTCATGGCTTCAACCGCAATTCACCGAGTTTATATACCATGTTAAAAATAGATGGATTCAGCTTGTTTTCGGCCTCTATTATCCGGCCATGCTCCAATCTTGACAATAAAATCCAGATTAGTTAAACTATAGTCGTTCCAATGGCATGAACCAGGACTGAGCAATGTCACGAACAAATTACATTCGAAGGACCTTGCCGCGAGCCCCGGAGCAGCAGAATCAATCGGCAGGCGGTCCGTGATTTCCTTAAGTTCATGTGTCATGAGTTTCCGGCTTCACGCGGTCTGGGATCGATGGCTGATCTAGCAAGAACGAAAGCATTCCAAGGTGACTGCTGAGAGGCTACAAGCTTAGGAGTACGAGATGAGCAATTCCGAACTGACAGTAGAAAAATTAGCGAACGAACAATACAAGTACGGCTTCGTCACCGAGATCGAGACCGACAAGCTTCCGAAGGGATTGAACGAGGATGTAATAAGACTAATCTCTGAGAAGAAGAACGAGCCTGCCTGGATGACCGAATGGCGCCTGAAAGCTTACAAACACTGGCTTACCATGAAGGAGCCGCATTGGTCGAACGTCAAATATAATCCCATCGATTACCAGGATATCATATATTACTCCGCGCCGAAGAAGAAGCCGACGCTCAACAGTCTGGATGATGCCGACCCAGAGCTCGTGAAGGCGTTCGAGAAGCTCGGCATTCCCATCGAGGAACAGAAAAGGCTTGCAGGAGTTGCGGTCGACGCGGTGTTCGACAGCGTTTCAGTCGCGACGACGTTCAAGGAAAAACTGAGCGAGCTAGGAATCATATTCTGCTCCATGTCTGAAGCTCTCCAGAAGTATCCTGAACTTGTCAGGAAATATTTGGGCTCAGTAGTTCCCTACACCGACAATTTTTACGCGTCGTTGAACTCGGCGGTCTTCAGCGACGGATCGTTCGCTTTCGTTCCGAAAGGGGTCCGCTGCCCGATGGAGCTCTCGACATATTTTCGCATCAACGCTTCTGAGACGGGACAGTTCGAACGCACCCTCATCGTCGCCGAGGAAGGCGCCTACGTCAGCTACCTCGAAGGATGCACGGCTCCTATTCGCGACACTAACCAGCTTCACGCGGCAGTCGTAGAATTAGTTGCATTGGACAACGCGGAGATAAAATATTCTACCGTACAGAACTGGTATCCCGGCGACAAGGACGGCAAAGGCGGCATTTACAACTTCGTGACGAAGCGCGGAGCATGCAGGGGCATCAACTCCAAGATCTCCTGGACACAAGTGGAGACAGGGTCTGCCATCACCTGGAAATATCCGAGCTGCATACTTCAGGGGGACAATTCGGTCGGGGAGTTTTATTCGGTGGCCATGACGAACAACATGCAGCAGGCCGATACCGGCACAAAGATGATCCACATCGGTAAGAACACGAGAAGCACTATCATCTCGAAAGGAATATCTGCCGGGAGGAGCAACAACAGTTATCGGGGTCAGGTAAGGATTACTAAGAAAGCCGACAACGCGAGGAATTACTCGCAGTGCGACTCTCTTCTCATAGGAGACAAGTGCGGCGCGCACACATTCCCCTACCTGGAAACAAATAACCCGACTGCCCAGGTCGAGCACGAAGCTACTACCTCCAAGATCGGTACGGACCAGATATTCTACCTGAACCAACGTGGGATTTCGACGGAAGACGCCGTCAGGCTGATCGTAAACGGCTACTGCAAAGAAGTCTTCAAGCAACTTCCGATGGAGTTCGCGGTCGAAGCCACAAGGCTTCTAAGCATGAGCTTGGAAGGAAGCGTCGGGTAAACCAAGAACATGAATGGATGATTGGATTGGCGCCTGAAAGACTTCCGTACACCGCGCTATTCGTTTCTCGCGCCATGCGCCTGACGTATGTTTTCTCCCTATCGCTCCTAAATTTGAATTTTAAAAATCTGGAATAGCCAATGTTAGAAATCAGGAATTTACACGCATCTGTCGAAGAGAAAGAAATACTCAAGGGAATCAGCTTGAAGGTCAACGCGGGAGAAGTCCACGCCATTATGGGGCCGAATGGCTCCGGCAAGAGCACACTCGCGAACGTTTTGGCCGGCAGGCCGGAATACCGCGTCACGGTGGGCGAAGCGAAATTTGAAGGGAAAGATCTTCTAGCAATGTTGCCTGAAGTCCGCGCGAGAGAAGGGGTGTTCCTCGCGTTTCAGTATCCGGTGGAATTGCCAGGCGTGAACAACACCACTTTCTTGCGGACCGCGCTTAACGAGGCTCGTAAATATAAGAACCAGCCTGAGATAAGCGCGGGCGCCTTCCTTTCGATGCTGAAGAAGAAGATGCAGGTCGTTGAAATGCCCGACACGCTTCTGAGCCGCGCCGTCAACGAAGGCTTCTCGGGCGGCGAGAAGAAGAGGAACGAGATACTCCAAATGGCTGTGCTCGAACCGAAGCTCGCCATACTCGACGAGACCGATTCGGGCCTCGACATCGACGCGCTAAGGATCGTCGCCAACGGAGTGAACAAACTTCGCGCGAAAGACAACGCCATCATAGTCGTCACGCACTACCAGAGGCTTCTCAATTATATAGTCCCCGATTTTGTCCACGTCCTCTACAACGGCAGGATCGTGAAGTCGGGTGATAAGGAGCTGGCTCTTGAACTCGAAGATAAAGGATATGACTGGGTCAAAGACGAAACGGTGACGGCACAGTGAGCGATCTGAGGAAACATTTCCGAAGAACACTGATGGCGGTAAACCTCACAGTAGACTGCGTACCTTTTTGGATAAGCGGATCGATGTGGCAAAAGCTTCATGCCGTCAAGCAGTATTCGCGCATCCATATTCAACGCTGAAAGTCAGAAGATAATGGCAGAAAATACTGAAATAAGGAACTGGTACCTAAACCTCTACAAGGATTTCGAGAACCGTCTCAACGGGGAGAAGTCCCGGCCCGTACACAAACTGCGCAAAGCCGCCATCGAGAAATTCGCCGAGATAGATTTTCCAAACCTTCACCAGGAAGACTGGCGCTTCACAGACGTAAGCCCGATCCTCGGCCACACCTTCGCGTACGCATCGAAGAATGCCGCCGGGACAATTTCCGCCGGTCAGCTGTCACCCTTTCTGTTCGAAGGAATGAAAAGCCACAGGATAGTTTTCGTCAACGGCTTCTACTCGCGTGAACTTTCCAAGAAGCTCCCACTACCCAAGGGCGCGGAAATCGGGAGTCTTGCCGAGGCAATGAAGGAAGACGACGAACCTATAAGTGAACTTATTGCCAGACGCCTCGATCCCGGCACCGACGCTTTCACCGCTCTCAACACCGCCTTCACTCTCGACGGAGCGTATATAAATCTGCGAGATGGTACTGCGTTGGAAGATCCCGTCCATTTTATTTTCATTTCAACGGGGGATGAGAAGTCAATCGCTCAGCCGCGGAATCTCATCGTCGCAGGTAAAAATTCGCAAGTTAGATTTATAGAGCACTACATCGCTCTTCAGCAGGGCATTTACTTCACCAATTCAGTCACGGAGATCGAAGCGGGCGCGAACGCGTCGGTTGACGGGCTGAAAATCCAGTCTGAAAATTCCGAGTCATACCATGTCTCGACGACATCCGCCTTTGTGGGAAACGACGCCAACTACGAGTCGCATGCGGTCTCAAACGGCGCAAAGATATACAGGCAAAATATAAACGTGACTCTCGGAGGAGAGGGTGGCAACACCTCGCTTGAAGGATTATACCTGACTGCCGGAGAACAGCTCTCCGACACTCACTCCATGATCGACCATGCCGCGCCCAACTGCACGAGTGGCGAGCACTATAAAGGAATACTTGACGACAAATCCCGCGCGGTCTTCAACGGCAAAATTCTTGTCCGCCAGGGAGCGCAGAAGACAAACTCTTACCAGGAAAACAGGAACATCCTTCTATCCAATGAAGCGAAGGTCGACACGAAGCCACAGCTGGAAATCTTCGCGGACGACGTCAAGTGTTCACACGGCGCCACGGTGGGACAGCTCAGCAGGGAGTCGATGTTCTACTTGAGGTCACGCGGAATTGGCGAAGAGCACGCTAAGTTGATATTGATCTACGCTTTTGCAAGCGACGTTTTGAGGAGTATCAAACAGGACAAGGTTAGAGAGGAGCTCGAACACGTTCTCTCCACGAGGTTCCTGAAAGGAATTTGATGAAACGAAATTCGAGCCAAAACCTGAGAGGTTAAGATGGACGCTTTGGAAAAAAAGGCTCTTGAAGATAAAGTGATCGACGCGATTAAGGAGTGTTACGATCCTGAGATACCGGTGAATATCTGGGAATTGGGATTGATATACGAGGTTAACGTCGGAGACGATCCTGAGGTCAACATAAAGATGACGTTGACCGCACCGGGTTGTCCCGCGGCCAGGTCGCTTCCTATCGAAGTGCACGAGCGGGTCTCCCAGATACCGGGAATTAACGACGTGCAGGTCGAAGTTGTCTGGGATCCGCCCTGGACGCCTGAGATGATGTCCCAGGAAGCGAAACTCGAACTCGGCTTCATGTGATTTGCAAGTAAAGACTCGTCATATAGAATAAAACAGTTTCGGAAGAATTGGTGACAAATGAAGATTAGCGCACAGGAAGAATACGGGATGCGCTGCTTGCTGCGCATCGGAAACTCAGACATACCGGAAGGCCTTACGATCCCCGACATCAGCCGGCTTGAAGGGCTTAGCGCCGCGAACGTCGCGAAACTTCTGAGGATCCTCCGCCTCGGAGGCTTCATAGAAAGCGAGCGCGGAAGATCGGGAGGATACAAGCTGGCTAAACCCGCCGACCAGATTGTGATAGGCGAAGTCCTGGCGGTGCTCGGCGGCCGGATCTATAATCCGAAATTCTGCGACTCGCACACGGGAATGAGCGCGGTCTGCAATCACATCATCGACTGCTCGATGCGCTCGCTATGGCGGGCAATCCAGGACGCGGTCGATGTAGTCCTAAGCAGGATTACTCTTAAAGATATGCTCGGCAACGAGAAAGTGGTGGCGGAGCTTGTCGCCACTCTCAACGCTTCCCTACCCGAAAACCAGGTAGTCGGATGACAGGTTTGAAAGTCGTCTCAGTAGAGAAAATATCTTCTCATTGAACTTCTGAACATTTCGAGCTCGTGCTCCCAGGTCGACGCGATCTCAAGGTAATCGGCTCCACGCTCGATCAACTCCCGTACTTCTTTGTTTCCTGCCAATCTGTCAAACGCGCAGTCATCCCGAAATACCAGCTCTGACGGGTTTAGCTTTCTGAGCGCGCAGACAATAGCCACGCCGGCCTCGAACGGCTTGAGATCATCCCTCCGAGTCACTACCAGTTCAATCCCGTGACAAAGCTCGTCTTTAAATCTTGTGTGACTTACGATACTCTTTCCCCTCGGTGTAAAGTCGACGGGATTAAACTTCAGCCCCGGAAGTTCGAGCGAATTCAGTGAATCGGCAAGCTTCATCTTATCCACAAACGGCGCGCCTATAAGCCTGAAGGGAGATTCGGTTCCCCTCCCTTCGCTTACGTTCGTTCCTTCGATCAGCGCTGTTCCAGGGTAAACTGCCGCGGTATCGATTGCCGGAATATTGGGCGATGGCGGAAGCCAATTGAGCCCAGTCTCGTCGTACCACATCGACCGCGAATAATTTTCCAGCTTCATCACGGTCAAATCAAGATCAAGATGCTTTTTCGCGAGGTACTCCCGCCGAATCAACCCCGCGAGTTCGCCTGGAGTAAGGCTGTACAGCACCGGGATTGGAAGCATCCCCACAAACGACCTAACTTCATTATTCAGAACTGGCCCGTCGATCATGTGCCCCGGAAGTACCAGCGGGCGATCCAGCAGCACAAGGGGTATATCATTTTCAGCCGCCGCCTCCATGACCAGGGCGAGTGTGCTTATGTAAGTATAGAACCTGACGCCCACATCCTGAATGTCGTATATGAGTACATCTATTCCGCTAAGCATAGTCACATCAGGCTTATTATGATCGCCATAAAGCGAATAGACCTGAACGCCTGTCTTTGGATCCACCTCGTTCTCGAGATGCTTGCCTGCTGGAGCATCGCCCCTTATCCCATGTTCGGGGGAAAAGAGGGCTTTGATCGACACGTCGTTACCCGTTCTCAGAACATCGACTATGTGTTCCCCTTCCGGCAGAACGCCGCTGTGATTTGTGATTATGCCGACTTGCTTACCGGCGATGAGCTCTCGCTCCGAACCCATCAGCCGTTCGCAGCCGAGCTTTACTCTTCTTTCCGCCACCTGTGCTTCTCCTATTTTGAATCCCGCAATCAATTGAAAATAATCTGCATGTCGTCCAATCTCGGAACGCGAACCGTTTTCACTCATTCGTAGAATCGAATACTTCGAACTCATAAATGGAGTAACTCGAAATTGCCGGAGAACCTTTTGTTCCATTGAGCCGTAAGTATCGGGCTTTTATTGCTCCGAATTTTATCCTTTCTGTTCCACCAACGCCTTTCGTCTCATTCAAAATTGTTTTCCATCTTCTGCCGTCGGCAGAGACCTCAAGTTTAAAATCTATGCCGTAGCCTTTTGCCCAATGGATAACGACTTCATTGAAGTGCCGAGGACGTTTCAAGTCGAGTTGAAACCATTGAGGGTCTAACCCCTTGTCGGCTCCCCATAGAGCAGCTGACGCCCAACGCGTGTACATCTTCCCGTCGACGGCACTCGAAGGTCTGAAGTCAGGACCGTTCTTAGCGCTTGATGACGCGGTCGCGCGCGCGTGGAGCGCGAGGTTGATGGGAGCCAGGATGGTTCCCTTTCTCAAAAGATGCAGGACGACCAGCGAGTACGGAGGTACCTTCTCAATAAATTTGTCCGCTGCCCGTGGCAAGTCTCGCGATTCATCAAGCTTGTGGCTATCGTCAAGTATCCATCCTGTCATTTTCGATTCAGGCTGGAAATCAATCAGATCGATTTCTACGTTCTTTGTCCGCCTCGCGTCTTTGTTGATTAAAATAATCGCAAGTGTGTCCGCAGCATAAGTAGCCGCGTACGCGGATAACGACGGATCGGAAGAGACGCACCGTACCACCTCGCTGCCGAACAGGCGGGTGTAAGCCGGGAACACGTAGTAGCTGTAACTCGGCGTGTTCTTCCCATCTTCCGATAATATCCCGTAATCGCCCTTCCCCGGTGGGTACGAGTTGTGCAGCGCCCAGAAGCAGGAAATTTTCTCGCCGAGTTCTGCCATGGTTCCGAGAAGATCTCCGGTCCATAGCGCGTTCGCGATGGAGAGCGTTATCGGTCCCGGCCTGCTGTTGACGGAGTTGTAGCCGACGTCGGCGATCCACATCGTATCGGCTCTTTCCAACCCGTGTGCAGGATCAACCAGCGGGAGTGTCTCCTGCAACGCATGGCGGATTGCATCGTAATCTCGGCGGTAAGTAGCCAGACTTGCGAAGAGCGAATCGGGATATTCTTCCTTGTCAGTCAGCGGGTAGTAAGAAAAAGTTACTATGTCGATGTAATTGCCTGCGGCCTTCAGCACACGGCAAGTCCAGTCGTTAGGATCATCCGAAGGCTTGACATCCGCGGCGATCTTAATAGTCGGATCGACAGCCTTCATCGCTTTTGCAAACTCAATAAATCGCTTCGCGTACTTTTCGGGCGTCGTGTGTCCGGCCGCCCATGCTCCCCATTGCTCGTCGCCAACCTCCCAGTATTTTATATCGTAATCTTTGACCCTGTTGCAATACCTAACCCATTCGGCCGCGAGGGAGGGGGGCTCATTGAAGTTCACGGTAATAAATCCCTGAGCGCCGATGGTTCTAAGGAAAGCCGCGTACTCGTCTGTGTTCATTTCTCCGGCGCTGTTTTCGGGACTGTTCCAAATGTAATGGTCGGCGTCATTACCGCCGGGATACTTCAGCATCGTGAAGCCCGCTTCCTTGACCTTCCTTATCGCATCCCGGTCGCAGTCTAGGAGCATGTCCCTCGCCGGACCCGGAAAAAGATCTTCATCCCACCTCGCCACATTCAATCCGTAAAGGTACGGACTCACCCTGGAAACAATCGTCCCCGCATCCACTTTCACTTTCACGAGGCTGGACTTCAAGTGGGACGCATGTTCAAAGGCCCGTTCGGACGGAAGCGTTGAACTTTTGGAAGTTGAAGAAGTCGCGCCAAATCCAGCGACGCTTTGAAGCATAACTGAAAAATAAACCGCCATAAGAATCAAACCAGATACGCTTCCGTTTGCCCTCGAACGCCGATCTATACTCCTGCCAAGGCTAACCTTCACGTTTTTCGTTCTTCCTTTCCACGACTTTCTTATTCGCTTTCGACAGGAGGGACCTGAGATCCTGGATACCGTAGAACGTGATTCCCGCAGCCACCGCGAAAAAGGCGAGAGTGGAGATACCGTACATGATGATCCAAACAATGCTCGCTTCAGACATACGATTTACCTCCAGCTTCGTCATCATAATAAGACTTCGGCAGTTGTACCGGCGGGCGCGTATTCTGGGTCAGCAGCGAGCCGATCACCATGCCCGCCGCCGCGAGCACGAAGCTCAGGAACCCGGAGACATTGACGTTAATAAGAAAGTGGAGTCCCTTGGGAAGCGTGTCCTGAAATTGAGAAAGCACCAGGAAGGCGGCAGGGGCGACGGCGCCGAGCGCGAGGCCGGAGTACGCTCCCACTATGTTCGCCTTTTTCCAATAGAGTCCGGCAGTCACGCAAGCGAAAGCTCCCGCCGCATACATCGCGCCGGTAAGCGAAAGGTATTGAAAGGCGGTCGACGGGAGCTGGTAGAATAACCCGAACACCAGCATGAATATTCCTATCGCGCCAGCGACGATCCTCGTCATGGCTACGTTAGCCTTGTCCGACATCGGTGATTTCAGGAGAGGGGCAATGATATCTCTCGTAGCCACAGTGCTCCATGCAAGGAGGTACGCGCTATAAGTCGACATGGATGCGGCGAGCATGCCCGCCACCATCAGCCCAAGCAGCCCTGACGGGACAAGCGTACCGAGAAGTCTCGGCATGGCGACCAGCGAATTGATCTTCGGACCAAACATTGCCAGCGCGGCGACCCCCCAAAGCATCGGGATCATATATCTTCCGGCCAGTGTGAACCCACTAAAGAGGAACACTTTCCTGCCCACCTCCGGAGATTCCGAAGCAAACGACTTTGAAACGGCAGGCTGATTCAAAGCCGACAACGCGATACTTCCGACAAGCATCCAAAATATGAAGACCCAGCCGAACTGCGGATTGGTTATCGGATCGACGCCATCTTTCCCATACTGTGTTACGACGGTATGGGCGATAGAAGCCATGCTTACCTTCGACAGCACGAATATCGTCGCGATGAGCATGCCGAATGAAAGGACCACGAATTGAATGAAGTCTGTTATCACAACCGAAAACATCCCGCCGAGGATCGTGTAGCTGACGACGATGATGAGCATTATCACCATGACGACTGCCTTTTCCTTCTCGCCAAGTCCCATCGTTTCGGTCAGGAAAATCCCGTCGAATCTGAGAAAGACGCCCATGTTGAGTACGCCTCCGACGAAAAGGAGGACTCCGCCGAGCCATCTTACCGATTTGTCGTATCGAAGCTCATAGAATTCCGGGATCGTGATTACCTTCAAACGTCTCAAGCCTGAGACAATGAACCCGGTCTTTCCGATAACCATGTAACCGAACACGCCAATCAATCCGAGTATGAAACAAGAGAACCCCGTGAGATAGCCGAGCTGACCAAAGTACATAAAAGTCACGACCCCGATTTCAGTGGCGATGAGAGTCGCCGAACCGAGTGCGACTTTCACCTTTCTTCCGGCAACGTAATACCCCTCCATGTTCTCCACATATCTTCTCGCTCTCAGTCCGATGTAGACCGTGCCTGCGAGGTAGACCACAAGGATCACCCAGTCAATGAGATGGAAGTTCATGTCTCCTCATCTGGTTATAGTCCACCCCACCGGCCGGAGCTCTGCGCGGTTCATTCAATACCCGCGGCGCCTGTTAGAAAACGCACTGACTACTTCAGCTCCTTCAGCATAATCTCATATCGTCTGGTGACCTTAAGTCCGCGTCTGTAATAAAAATCCTTGGCGTGACCGTTGGCCCAAGCGAGCCAAAGGTTCTGAATCCCTTTTTCTTTCATCTGAAGCGCCGTGCGGTCATACAGGCACGTGCCGACTCCCATGCCGCTCAGCGACTGGTCGATGGCAAACGGCCCGAAGTGTTCGTTCTCATAATGGCTGAATCCGACAACACGGCGGTCCTGCACTGCCACGAGTATGCGATTGGTATTGGGATCATGTCTCAATTCCTCAAACGCGACCCTGAAAAGGTCACCTGGATAGTTGGTCCCCAGAAAATTGAGGAGCCCGGAAATATACATCGGTTCGAACACACGAATACTGATCCCTCTCGCGTCGAGGGACTTACTCGCTTCTTCGCCTTCGGCGGAAATTTCGAAATCAAGGAGCGATCGCCGCATGCTGTATACTCTCTCGAATCGCCTGTAACCGAGCTTTCGGAGAAGAGTGTGGCTCTCCGGGTAGGAGTCAAGGTCGATCCCAGGAGCAAAATAGTTTGGAGTATAGGACGACACGTACACCGCCGTAACGCCCACGCTCTTCAGGAAAGATTCAGATGCCTCGATGAGCTTTTCTCCAAGGCCCGATCTGCGGAAATCAGGGTGGACAAAGAAAACCGTAATCCATCCCGTGCCCTGTTCCAGACCTGCCCCGTAATATGGATGCTTCCTTCGAAGGGCCACGGAAAAACCAACCGCGCGTCCTCCGGAGAAGGCTACCAAACAACCGCGCGGATCAAAATTTTCATCGAGGAGAATTTTCCTGCGGAAAATGTCAGTCGTAATCGGATCACGAACGAGACATTGATTCCACAAATCTATGACATCAGCTTCCTCTTTGCCTCCAAACGTCTCGATTGTGGGAAGCTTATTTGTATTTACTTCATTGGGGGACGTTGCAGTCCGCGTCTTCACGGTTCCAGGCTTTTCCATCTGACTTTCTTCTCGAAGTTGTCAATGTCGAAGGTCTCTGCGTAACGGAACCCGCCCTCCGCCCCACGAACTGTGGCCAGCGCTTTATAGTAATTGAGATAAGGAAAACTCGATATTTTTCCGCCAATGAATTCATACTTGGCGACTGCTTTTTCCCACGTGTCGAATGATTCGGTGACATCGACGTAAATATATGGTTGATATCCCTCCATATCTTCCCAATTCTCGGTATAGAGCACTCTCCTCACTCCTCTCCACGCGGGGTATTCCGACTTTGAATACGGAGTGACGGTCGGAACGGACGGCAGGCTCGCGAGGAGGACAGCATCCACGGTGATGGCATGGGTATTGGCGTGATCGGGATGTATGCTGTTCTTCCAATGAGTGATGATGTCTGTCGGCTTCACCAGCCTGATCACGTTGGCGACATATCTTCTCGCCGTCTCATCGTTCGGTACTTCGCCGTCTTTGTAGGGCCCGAAGATGGCTTCACCGCCCAGGAGGCTGTCGACTTCAACCGCCTCTCTCCTTTTCTGCGCCCCATATTCCTCGGCTGACATTCGCGGATTACCTCCTTCGCCGAGTGTCATGTGAAGAAAGACGATGCGGTCACCTAGCTTCGCCTGCTTCGCCAAAACGGCGCCGCATGCTATTTCCATATCGCCCGCGTGCGCGCCGATCGCAAGAATTGTCCTCCTCTCGTCCTTCATCTTCCCGTCCTTTCTTTCAACCGGTCCGCTCTTCATCATCCAATAACTTAAAATAAACAGAAGCGGAGATAAGAAAACGTAACCACGAAATACAGTTCTCAATTTAGATCTTTATGAATATTTTCTTTCGGTAGAACATATACATCACGCCGTACCATAGCAGCAGATAAGCTATCGAGTACAGCATTGACGCGTTGTAGCTGCTCGCCAGCGGCGCAAAGACAGCGTTGTAAATGACACTCTTCAGACTCTCCCTGACTGCGGCGCCCGCCGGCGAGGATACCGAGACAAAGACTATATCGAGGATGAGCGCGACAAAAGTCGAGAGAAAGAATGAAGTAATCGCATTCGATCCGAGCACAAGGAAAGGCTGCGTCCATTTCTTGAAACCCCTCACATCTACAAGCCAATAGCAGACGCCGAGGACTTCGAGCGCCACCCCGGCCGTGAACACGACGTAGGAACTGCTCCATAAGAGCTTGTTAATCGGAAACCAGATGGCCATCACCGAACCGATCAAGATGCCGAAATTTCCGAAGACGAGCATCCCTGCGGCCTTTTCTATTCCGCTTCTGCCGGACCTCAGGTAATGTCCGGTAAGGGATCCGAGAAGCACCGTGGAAATAGAGGGGATAAGGCTGAGAATTCCTTCCGCGTGATGGAGTCTATACTGCCCCACGACGAGCAGATGTTGGTGCCAACCCTGGAGAAGCACCTTGTCAACGTACCACCACATGTTGCCCACCGGCGCGAGGACGCCCGCCCCGTATCCGGGCACCGGCACCGCCAGCATCAGTATCCAGTAAATCACGACGCATGAGACTGCCACGACGGCCTGTGACACGACATCGGTGAATAGAAAAATCGTTCCGGCCATCAAGTAGATAAGCCCTATTCTTTGCAGCACGTTGAGGATCAGCCTGTGCGAAAAGTCGAAGTTGGGGATGCCGGACAGGAGCATCCCAAGCGCGATAAGTATTAACGATCTCGCAAAAACATGCTTCAGGAGTTTTCCACGGCTCTCACCTTTCGCGAGCCTCTTACTGAACGAGAACGGCATCGCGACTCCGACGATAAACAGGAAGAACGGGAACACCAGGTCCGTTGGAGTCCAGCCATCCCATTCAACGTGGGCGAGCGCAGGGTAAACATGCGACCAGTCACCGGCATTGTTCACAAGGATCATCCCCGCGATGGTAAGTCCCCTGAAGACATCCAGCGATATCAGCCTCGCCGGGCCCGATGCGGCAGGCTCCTCCTGTGGGATCATCCCCTTCCCTCCTTTCTATTTATCTTCACGGAAATTTCGTCCATGGAATCAACGCCGCGGGTATAATATGGAGCGGCAAGCCGTTACGCGTTGGTAGGTCGTTGCGCATCATGGAATCAGGCAATCGATTTCCGCATAACCGAGAATCGCCTCGTCTCTTTGAATCCAAATTTCGAGTAGACCCTGGCCGCCGCGTCGTCTGTCCAAAGGACATAAGCATTATGCAGCCCCCTCGCGCGCATACGCTCCAGCGTCCTTCCAAGCAAAACCGTGCCTATGCCTTTCCCCTGGTACTTGCCCGCAACGCCAAAAGGGCCGAAGTGGGCTTCCTCAAACTGGCAGTAGCCGATCAC
Organism: Bacteroidota bacterium; assembly: GCA_021794075.1. Classification (GTDB taxonomy): domain Bacteria; phylum Bacteroidota; class Ignavibacteria; order Kryptoniales; family JAKASW01; genus JAKASW01. The sequence goes on from JAJYRM010000056.1 coordinate 19,535, forward strand.
TTCGCCGTTCTTAGAGCCTGGCTCGCCGGTGACAGCTATGAATATTTGATCAGGTTTGAAAATGCCCCTGGCCAAATCCCGCAGGTTCGCGCGCGAAACGCGCACCCAGTCGGCGGGCATATTGGCCTCCAGAAATTTCATGAACGAAAGAAGATCCTGACGAGTATAAGTCCTCACTTTTATACCACTCTCAATGAGGCGCTCCTCTTTCTCTTCCAGCTCGCGCGTCACCTTGAAAAGGGCGAGAGGCGCATCCATACTGAGCGGCCGGTAGGTTTCCTCGAAACCTTGTTTCTTCAAAAATGAAATCGCCGCAGGATACTCTTTGGAATCAACTCCGGGGACAAAGTATCCCGGCGCGTAGGTGGCGACAAAGCATTCCTTCTTCCCAAGCGCGCGGAACTTATCGAACAGAGCGGAGAACATTTGCGTCGCCACACCCTTTCCGCGGTACATTTGGTCGACGCCGAACGCGGTGATCCAACAACGTTCGCCTTTCGGATCATGATCCCCAAGAGGAACGCGGCGCGCGTAAGTGGATACAAGGAAACCGACGATCCGCTGGCCTTCCCTCACGACAAGGAAAGTGTTTTCGTCGAAGTTTTCATCGAGAAGTACTCGCGACTCCAGAAGATCGACGGTGATCGCATCCAGCGGATTCACCCTGTTCCACAATTCGATCACCGGAGCCAGATCAGAATGTGAAACCGAGGATATAGAGATTCCCATGTGTGTCTTTCAATGTCCACCGGGTCTGAAGTTTATGCCTCAAGACCAGCAGAGATGTTAAGAAAATTATCGGATCTGAAATGAAGGAGGGTAGAATCGCGGGCAAACAACGGCGGGAACAGACTCCAACGTTGTACTTAATATAACAAGCCGAAAAGCAGAGCGTCAGACCTTTTCGACAGGCCGCGAACACCGCAAACCCTCTTTCGTTAGCTCATCTCCGGAAACGTGCTAGCCAGCTTATGCGCCCCCGGCTGCTTCTTATTACGTTCTGATGTTACTCAACAGTGTAATCATTGTCAAGAAGTTTTTACAAAACTCAACTCCCAAAACGTTGTCACGCGCTCGACCTCTTGAGCCTTCCAAGGGAGGATAGCACGATCAATCCTGCAAGCAACGAAGTCGCGACCAGCAGTAGAAAGAATTGCCAAAGCTGCCACTCCGCGAAGAACCTGCCCACGAAACCCGACAGATAGCTCCCCGTCGCCTGCGCCGCGAACCACGCACCCATCATGGCCCCCTTCATTTTCGGCGGCGCCACTTTCGATACGAATGACAATCCTATCGGGCTAAGGAACAGCTCGGCTACCGTTATGAAAAAATATGATCCTATCAACCAGTACGGACTGACGTGAGCGAAGTTCGTGTGCGTGACGGCACTGAATGCTGGAAGACCGAACGAGGCCACGATCAGGACGATGAAGGAGAGCGCCTCGACGTTTATGCCGATCGCCATCTTCGTCGGCGATGTTGGCTCTTTGGACTTCTTTCCCATGTAACCAAATATCGCAACCAGGATCGGTGTCAGAAAGATTATGAATAGCGGATTGAACACCTGAAAACTCTCCGGAGAAATTAAGTTGCTATCGGGGAAACTGATCACCTTGAAGGTCATTGTTGCGAGTCCCGCAAGCATGACGAGCGCGCCGATCCATCTCGCTTTCTTCGTCGACGACTTCGACATGGTTATCGAAAATGAAAGAAGGATCGCAAGAATGGAAAGCAACGACACGGGATCGAAGAGGAGATAAGTGAACCGCCCGACATAAGACGCCGTGTAATCCTTCGCGAAGAGCGTCAGCGTGTAACCGTTCTGGTAGTATGCCATCCAAAAAAAGATCACGGAGAGAAAAACGATTAGAAGCGAAATTATCCTGTCTTTCTCCACTGCCTTCGTTATCTGGATATCCGATGCGACTGGCGCCGTGCGGCTCCCTACGCGATAGTCGGCCATCTTGTGGAATCTCCTGAATGAGAGAAAGATGGTTATGGCGAGAAGCATTCCGACTGACGCGGCGCCGAATCCCGCGTTGTACGCGTGCGATAGCGAAAGGTGATAGTGGTCCACCATGAAGGATTTGATGGACGAAGCCGCTATCGGGCCGAGAAAAGCCCCGAGGTTGATTCCCATGTAGAATATGCTGAAGGCGGCATCTTTTAGCGCGGCGTTCGTCTTAGGATAGAGGTTTCCTACAAGCACGTAAATGTTTGCTTTGTATAACCCCGTGCCGGAGGATATGACAACCAAGGCGGTAAACAACAGCCACGGCTTGGTCGTCGGTGTCGCGAGCAATGCGTAGCCAACTGCCATCGTGCACAGCCCGATCAATATGGTCTTCCCGTATCCAAGAAACCGATCCGCTATCCAGCCTCCGATCAATGGGAGAAAAAAAGTGGTCCCGATAAATATTCCGTAGACATTTCCGACCGCTGCCTCGCTCCAGTGAAAATTGTCCGTCAGGTAGAGTACGAATATCGAAAGGACGGTATAAAACCCAAATCTCTCCCACATTTCCGTGAAAAAGAGCACAAACAGGCCCTTTGGATGATCTTTGAACATTAGCGCAACCCTCGGTTCAGAATTCTTTTTTCACAAAGCTTTTGTAGATAAGGAGCGATACTTTCGCGATAAACACCTCCGCCCCGTTATCGGTGATCCAGCGCTGGTCTTTGTTGTGTGTCGTGAAAACACAAAGTACATAATTGGTCCTCGGGGTGTATATGATCGCGCAATCGTTCCGGGTCGCGTTGAGGGCCCCTGTCTTGTGTGCTATCTCGATGGTGTCACGGTAAGTTGGAAGGAAGCGCGGTATGCTGGTATTGTAGAACTGGTATTCCATCAGCTTTATCATCGCTTCGGAACTCTTCTTGCTCACGATCCTTCCTTCGTAAAGCTCTTTCATGAAAGTCGCGGTTTCGCGCGGTGTGGTAACGCCAATGCCGTACTCTCTCCTGAGCGTAGAATCGGGATAGACGTTTCTGTCGAATATCTTGGCAAGCTCCATGGTGTGCTTGAATCCAAGTGACCGTATGAAGTCGGTTACTTTCATAACTCCGCCGACTTCGTCAGTCAGGAGATTCGCGGCCACGTTGTCGCTCATGTTTATCATGAGCCATGACAGGTCGCCCAGCGTCAACTTCATGCCATTGTGCATGAAGAGGAGAATGCCGCTCCCTGGCACTTTGTCGGAATCGCGGAGGACAACCTGATCGTTCATCGAAAGCCTCCCCTCCTTGATTTCCTGGTACAACTTCGCCAGCACATAAATCTTGATTACGCTTGCTGTTGGGAACATTTTTTCGGCGTTATAGGAAACCGTATCGCCATTTTGCAGATTGATGGCATAAATGCCGACATCTCCCTTGAAAGCTCTTGCCATGGCGGCCACCGAATCCTGAAGTGTTTGCCCTTGCACCGACGGCGTCCACGATGCCGCAATCAACGCCAGTATAATTACAGGTAAGAAAAAACGGAACTTCGTCATGTCTCTCCTTTGATGTGTCTGTTTGTTAGCAGCCCTACCAGGCAATCATCGTCTATGGATCCATCTTTTATTTATACACGCCTAACGAGAAATCAATTTCCAATTCCGGATTGCTGCCGCATCACTCGAATGTTCGACTAAGTTCAACATTCCTTCCCACATCTCCAAATTTTATCCCGATTTTCCGATAACGCCACGTCGGATAACGGACCAGCAGATCATGGAACACTTCCTCAAAGCGGAAGTTTGTATCGGGAGTCATCATGGAACAGATACGATGCGATTACCGCCTTCCAGGGTAGCTTCATCCTCTAAGAACTTCACTATACGGTATGGAATTCGGTTTCGGCTTTTTGTTTTACACCGGCTCATTAGCGCACTCGCTGCAGTTAATCATTCCAATTTTGAGCGATTTTGCGATAACTGATGAAAATTCTTTCATAAAACCCTTGACTTAGTGGCGCAGAGGGTTCATATTCCATGAAAGTTGATGCACTGTTAAATACACTAAGGAGAAAAAGATCGCGTAGTTGTTACGGATTTATTCCCTGCCAAATTGACAGCCGTTTTCCATCAGGGGACTAATCATCGCGTTCATTTCTCTCAGGGCATCCTTCCGCAAAATTGAAATAAAAGTACGACTCATAAGGAGATCGAGTAATGCTTACAGGTCTTCCATCTTCATACGTGGCTTATTTCATTGAGGCCGGTCCAGGGGCTGTTTCAAGTCTCATTCTCCCGAGCAATCACAAAATGGCAACGAGTCTTTCGCATGCCCTACATCTTATTGGGGCTCTAGCTAACTAAGGCAACTTCAAAAGTCGGGACTATGCACACTTACGGCGCAGAGGCGTGTTCTGCACTCATTTTCTTTTGTCTTCCGGATCTGAAGAGAGCGGGGACGTTAAGAGAGTGGTGAACGCATGCCGGGTCGCTTTCAGAGGTATTCAATATTCAATTAATTCATAAAGGAGTGCGACAAGACATGAGGAAAAAGTCTGTTACTAATTTCATGATTCTGTTGACTATTCTCTTTCTTGCGGGAGGGAGAAGCGCCTTTGCAGCAAGTGCAAATATCAGAGGGCACGTATTAGACGCTCAGACCGGCAGCGCGCTTCCGGGATGCACTGTAATGCTAGTGGGCACAAGTTTAGGAGCCTCGTCAGACCTGAACGGCGCATACTCGATAGTAAACGTGCCTCCTGGCTCGTACAAGATTCGCGCCACTTATGTCGGTTACAAAGAAGAGACAAAGAGCGTTAGGGTGAAAGAGGGAGAAAACCTCACTATTGACTTCCGCATGGAGTCGGTAGGTATTCAAGGTAAGACGGTAGTAGTCACCGCGCAGGCCGCCGGTCAGAACAACGCGATAAACCAGCAGCTCACCTCAGACAAGATCGTGAATGTGGTCTCTGCGGCTAAGATACGGGAACTCCCCGATGCCAACGCAGCGGAATCAGTGGGCAGACTTCCCGGAATCTCTCTCGTCAGACAGGGTGGAGAGGCAGCATTCGTCGTGATCCGCGGTTTGGCGCCCCAATACAACGAAGTGCTGATAGACGGAGTCAAGATGCCTGCCACCGACGCCAGCGACCGCGGCACTAACCTGAGCATGATTTCCTCCAGTATGTTGGGAGGAATCACCGTTACGAAAGCAATTACTCCTGATATGGACGCGGCTGTCATCGGAGGCGTGGTGAATTTCAGTTTGAGAGAAGCACAAGCCACAAATGGGATACCGAAGGTCGATCTAACTGCGCAGGGCGGATATGATGACCTGCAGAGCTCTCTCGGGCCGTACAAATTCGTCGCCAGCATCGAGAATCGCTTTCTTGATAATCGGCTCGGTGTTTTTGCCGAAGCAAGCGCCGAAAGAGTAAACCTTTCTTCCAATGTTCTCGGCGCTTCATACAACCTGGCTTCGGAGAATCTCCCCCAGGGGAATCCAGTAAATATTGCCTCGCTCAATTTGGACGATGTACTCAGAACGAGAAATCGCTACGGAGCAACCGTCACTGTCGATTACCGCATACCGGACGGAAAAATCGACCTAATGAATCTCATAAGCAGCAGTAACACATCCACCCTAGACCGCGGAATCAGCTACAGTATTTTGGGCGATGCTTTCTACAACTCGACGGGGGATTCCCGCAACTACTTGAATGTTATCACCAACCTCCTCGACTTCAGTAAATCATTTTCGTTCATTACCGTCGATGCGAAAGTATCTCATTCATACTCAGAAAATCACGACCCGAACGATTTGTCCATGGGATTCCGTCAGAACACCGTAGCGGGGTTGGCTAACGCAGGGAGCTTGAACCCTCAGGCAGTGCCAGGCGCCTCGACTATTATCAACTCCGCAAATAATCTTTACTCAATTACTAACGACAGTTATTTCACTAGGGGCCGGGATATAACAGGCTCTGTGGATTTCACATCTCACATTAACTTCTCGGAGCTTGTGACAAGCGCTTTGAAGTTCGGAGGGATGTACAGGCATACGACCAGATCCTACGACTACAGCCAGGGAGATGGACTATTAGATCAAGCCAGCGGATCGAACGTGAGAGCTGCCATCATCAGCGCGTACCCATGGATGGCGCAACCTCCGTATAATTTGAATCCGAATGGCACCGACTTAATCCCAATTACCGCATTTAACGATCCCAGTGTCGATTACGGGAAGTTCCTAAACGGCCAGTATACAATGGGTGTGCCTGCAAACGTCTCAATGCTGTGGAATGTTCTTAGCATCGCGAAAAAGTCAGGGACCCTCGATGCTTACTCGTATGACGACTGGGCATCAAAGACATACGATTATTCTGGGCATGAGGATGAGAGCGCTGCTTACGCAATGTATACTCTGAACATTGGTCCCACGCTGACGTTCCTCCCCGGCGTTAGATATCAGAATCTGTCCACATCTTACACCGCTCCGAGAGGTATCGAGACCAGCACAGCTCATCTCTTTTACAACGCCAAAGATACTACCGTTGATGAATCACACGGCTATTGGCTTCCGATGGTACACCTGATATACAGACCTTTACCATGGCTGCAGGTGCACCTGGCCTACACAAACACACTTACGTATCCAGACTACAGGTCGATAATTCCCTGGATAGACATAGGAAGCGGCGCTCAGCCTTCGGTTACCTGGAACAATTACGCTTTGAAGCCGGGACAATCTGCCAACTACGATGCCGTACTTGCCATCTACGACAATACCATAGGTTTCTTCTCCGTTGACGGTTTCTTGAAACACATATCAAATTTGATTTTCTCTGTCCAGAGATATATCATCGACCCCTCACAGTACCCGGGTGTCCCACTGGGAACCACATACGTCGGTAAACCGATCTACACGTACATCAACAACCCATATCCGATCGACGATTACGGTGTCGAATTCGATTGGCAAACTCACCTCTGGTATCTGCCAGGACCGCTTTCAGGATTGGTGTTTTCCGCAAACTATACGCATATCTTTTCCAGTGCGAATTACCTAAAAACGTACGAGATCGCTCATCCTCCCTCTAATCCGCGTACCGGTCACACCACTTACACGGAGATAGATTCGTTCTATACTGAGCGTCTCATCGATCAGCCAAATGATATTGCGAACCTGGCGCTCGGCTATGATTACAAAGGCTTTTCGATCCGGGTTTCCATGATTTATTCGTCAAACGTTTTTACCGGCGAGAATTTCCATCCGGAACTTCGTACCAACACAGCCACGTACGTGCGCTGGGATCTCGCGGCAAGACAAAATCTGCCGTGGGAAGGATTTCAGGTATACTTCGATTTGAACAACATAAACGGACAAAACGATATCAGCTTGATACAGGGGAACGGCTTTCCGTCAAGCGAACAGGATTATGGAATGACTGCCGACCTTGGGATCAGATTAACATTGTGATTTCCAATTCATGACAAAGTTTAGACAAGACTAAATCTATGCAACTAACTGTCAACTATTCAGATTCGAATCTCCAAAGGGGGTGGTACAACGCTTCAACTCCGAATTCTTTCGATCGGAGAATCAGACGAAACATTTTTCTGCAATCGTGTGCGCTAGAAGCACGCAAAACAAAACAATCATAAGGAGAACTCTTATGAAACAAATCTTTGCCACAATTTTTGTGGGAATGGTTGTTGCTCTATTTGCCGGCCCGCTCCAGTCTTTTGCCCAGACCGCTGATACCGTCTGGGTACCGGCTTCGCCAGAAGGTAACATTACAAACTTCATCAACGGCGATACAACAAGTACCGGAGCGAGAAATAATCCGAATCGTGTGTACCAACTGTACGACGATTCAGTTTATTATTACACCGGTGGCACCTACAACGGCATCGTCGTAAATGGCTACCACTTGACCATCATAGCTCCTACTCCCGCATCCGGGCATTACCCGCCGGAGATTAATCCTATGATACACAATGATGGCTCGATCACATATCATTTCATCGAGGATTATCAGGGCAGCATCACGTTAAAGAATCTGTACATACAAGGAGTGCGCCCTGATGAGGCTACCGGTGGCTCTTATGCAATCCAGCTTTCGGGCGATACCAATTCAGTGATCAGCGCAGATAGCTGCGTGTTTGACGGCTGGTATTTCCGCGCCATAGGCGGTGCAGGCACGCACAACAGCTACTACTTCTCGAATTGCAAGTTCATGAACGGCACAGATCCGGGCGGTCAATTCGACGGCCAGGTCTGGGGAATATTGAGCGGTGCGATCGCCGATACGGTTTCGTTTACCGACAACACGTTCTTCTGCAACAACTCTTACCTACTGATGCTTTCGGGAACTGCCCTGTGCAGATACCTGGATTTCAATCATAACACCGTGTTCCTTGGGGTGGTCAACCCGCTCTGGCTGTTCCAGGCAGTAAATGCGAACATCACAAACAACATCTTCTACGGTACCTTCGCCGGCGGCGCGATACCTGCAGAGATCGTCGGTGGATGGTACGATACAGACGGTCA
>JAJYRM010000195.1 GCA_021794075.1 Bacteroidota bacterium
CTCTTTACACACAGGACCGGTTTCTTCGAGGAGACTCTTCTAGCCACCCTCGCGAACTTTCTGGGATTTCCAAACCCTTCCAGGTATAGTATGACCACTTCAGTGGCAGGATCCTCTTCCCAATACTCGAGGAGATCGTTGCCGGACACGTCGCCTCGATTACCGCCTGAAACAAACGTAGAGAAACCTATTCCTCTTTCCGCGGCATAATCCAGGATCACGACTCCGAGCGCTCCCGTGTGGGAGAAGAAACCGACCTTCCCAGGCGGCGGCATCACTTCGGCTAGACTCGCGTTGACGCCCGATTCGACGTGCGTGTTCAGTATCCCCAGGCAGTTTGGACCAACAAGCCGCAACCCATTTGACCTTACCGTTTCTACAAGCTCATTTTGTAGTCGCACTCCTTCTTCGCCCGACTCGGCAAATCCGGTGCTCAATACAATTACAGCCTTGGCGCCGACTGATGCAGCTTCGTTAACTATACCGGTGACATTTGGAGCAGGCACAGCGACGATCACGAGCTCGGGATGATCCGGCAGGTCTGACAGTGAGGGATAAGCTCTCACGCCGCCGATCGAAGTTGTCTGGTTATTGACAGGGTAGGCGGTCCCCTTGAAATTCGATTCAAGGATGTGTCTGAAGACCATGGTACCCGCGGCGGAAGAATCTCTGGACGCTCCTACGACTGCGATCGAGGTCGGATTTAGGAGCGGCGTCAGAGAGTTCACGGTTGCGATGCGATCACGAAGCTCGGCGCGCTCTCGAACTGCCGCGTTGCCGCTTACGGGAAATTCGATGTGGACCGTGCTTCCGCCTTTGGCCTGTACCACTTCGAAGCCCGCGTCTCGGAAGACCGTCATCATCTTATCGTTTGCGGAAAGCATCTCCGCTTCAAACTCGACGAAGCCGTTCGCCGCGGCGATGCCTGCAAGCCTCTCGAGCAACAGGGTACCGATCCCTTTCCCGTGATATTTATCGTCGACGAGGAAAGAGACTTCCGCGGCGTTCCTTACGGCAAGGCTGATGTAGTTGCCGATCCCTATTAACTTGCCGTGTTCATCTCCGCCGAGAAAGGCGAGGAGGCTCGCTCTTTCGGCAGGATCATTTGCGCACATCCCGTCGATCACGGACTTCGAAACATAGTTGACGCCCGCCATGAATCGGAAATACCTGCTCTCTTCCGACACCCCGCTTATGAATTTCTCGACTGCCGGAGCATCTCCGGGATTTGCCAGCCTGAGTGTTATGCCTGACCCGTCACGAAGCAATACATACTCGTGATAACCCTGATCGTCGGAGTCCTCCGACCATTCTCTTATTATTCTGAACATACCACGACCTTTTACTGCGTGTAATTTAACCCTCCATGTACCTTTATAAAAGTGGATGGCAAATTGGGCCATATGGGCGATCAGAGATTATAGCGGCATCTGGTAATTCATCAAATCTGGCCTGATTTTCACGGAGAATCACACATAGCGAATCTCGTTTCTGCGGCATTTTTGAACCGACACTTGAAAACTTTATTGACAATGAATAGGTTTAGATGTATGTGAGGTGTTCCGAGTGATGCGCACAAGGTCAATCGGGGCAGGAGTCTTCTATCGCCTAACGGCACAACATCAAGGAGGAAAGAACCATGGCGGATGCCAAGAGCAATTCCATTGAAGTCAATGAAGCACAAATTGCAGCTCACTGGAAGGAAGAGGAGTATTATTATCCCACAGCGAAGTTCATCTCTAAGGCAAACCTTGTAGACACTGATGTGATGAAGAGATTCGGGCTCGACAAATTTCCGGAGTGTTTCAAAGAGTACGGTGACCTTCTCGACTGGTATAAGTACTGGCACACCACACTCGATACAAGTAACCCGCCGTTCTGGAAATGGTACGCAGGCGGTCTGCTCAACGTCAGTTACAATTGTGTGGACAGGCACCTTGCCAGAAATAAGGGGAAGGCTGCGTTCATATTCGTGCCCGAGCTTGAAGACGAACCGCACACCGTGATCACTTACCAGGAACTGTTCGTACGGGTCAACGAGACCGCGGCCATGCTCCGAGATTTCGCGGGGTTGAAGAAAGGCGACAGGGTAACCATTCACATGCCGATGGTGCCGGAACTCCCAGTGACCATGCTGGCGTGCGCAAGACTTGGAGTAATTCACTCTGTCGTTTTCGGAGGATTCAGCGGGGCCGCGTGCGGTGACAGGATTGCCGATTCGGGAAGCCGTGTGCTGATTACTTCCGACGGCTACTATCGAAACGGAAAGATTCAGAACCACAAGGAGAAGTCCGATATCGCTGTGGCCCGGGCAAAAGAACTCGGAATGCAAGTAGACAAAGTCCTTGTGTGGCGGCGCTACCCGGGAAAGTATATCTCCGAGACTCCTATGGTGAAGGGGAGAGACTTCTTCGTTGACGAAGTGATGAAGGATTTCCAGGGTAAGAGAGTTGATCCGGTGCCGGTTCTCTCCGAGGACCCTTTGTTCCTTATGTACACGAGCGGAACAACCGGAAAGCCGAAGGGCATTCAACACAGCACCGGAGGTTATCTGGCTTACGCAGCTGGGACTGCAAAGAACATACTCGATATCCACCCGGACGATATTTACTGGTGCATGGCCGATATCGGATGGATCACCGGACATTCGTACATCGTGTATGGCCCACTCGCGCTCGGCACGACGAACGTAATGTACGAAGGTGTTCCTACGTACCCAGATGCAGGAAGGCCCTGGCGCATCGCGGAACGGCTAGACGTCAACATCTTCCACACCGCACCGACATCTATAAGGCAGCTTCGGAAAGTCGGTCCCGATCTTCCCAAGAAGCACAACTTTCGTTTCAAGCTCATGGTGACTGTCGGTGAGCCGATAGAGCCCGACGTCTGGAGATGGTATTATGATGAAGTCGGGAAGCGAGAAGCTTCAATAGTAGACACTTGGTGGCAAACCGAGACAGGCGGGTTCCTCTGCAGCACAAAGCCGGCACTCGATCCCATGAAGCCGGGAAGCGCAGGCCCGGGAGTGCCGGGCATCCATCCGGTAATATACGATGAAGACGCCAACGAGCTGCCACCGGGATCGAACAAAGCTGGAAATATATGCATCAGGAACCCGTGGCCAGGAATAATGCAAACTATCTGGGGTGATCCCGATCGCTTCGTGAAGACTTACTATTCCAAGTACTGCAAGAATCCACAGAGTAAAGACTGGAGAGATTGGCCCTACTTCGCCGGCGATGGAGCTTTGTTTGCCGCCGACGGGTACATCAGGATACTCGGACGCGTGGACGATGTTATCAACGTTGCCGGTCACCGGCTAGGTACAAAGGAGCTCGAGTCCGCGTGCCTCACGATTCCAGAAGTTGCCGAAGCAGCGGTGGTGCCGGTTGTCGACCCTGTTAAAGGGAGAGTCCCCGAAGTATACATCGCTCTTAAGCCGGGCGTTAGCGCCGACCACGGCGAAGTGCAAAAGAAAGTCGTGAATGCGATCGAGAACATGATTGGCAAAATCGCCAGGCCGTCGCATGTCTGGGTGGCGGACGATATGCCGAAAACACGTTCGGGAAAGATCATGCGCCGCGTACTCGCCGCGGTCTCGAACAACATGCCTGTCGGAGACGTGACGACGCTCGCCAATCCCGACATAGTCGAAAGCATAAAGGTCATGGTACAGTCGCAGACCGACCGCGTCGCGGTCACCGACGCCCCCGATGACATCAAGCACTTCGGAAAAGTCGAATAGAAATCGATCTGAAGGTTTCCTTTTTCTTGAATCCCGTATTCGGGAAGAGGGAACCTTCTATACTTCTCCTCTTTTTAAGCGTAACCCAGAAGCTGGCAATACCCTCATTTATTGTCAGAAATTTGGACTCAGTTAATTGTAAATGAATTGAGAAGGTCTTTCTCCGAAGTTCTACGGGGCCCATGGCCGAATTATTTGCATGCTTGTCTCCTCCCAACTAAGTTGGTCATGGAGGAAAATCAGGGGCCGGCGCCAATGCAGGATCATTCCTTGCCTAACCTGAGCGTTCTTCCTATGAATCGTTAGCCTGTAAACTCTATATGCAATGAGGTGAAGGTTTGCAGATTCACCAGATGATTCCAATCGAATATCTCCTCCTGGTCGGGTCGATACTCGTACTTTTCAGCGTGTTGATCGCGAAGGTTTCCGACAGACTCGGGCTTCCGGTGCTCATCCTGTTTATCGTCATAGGGATGTTGGCGGGATCGGATGGTATCGGAGGGATAGCCTTCGACGACCTGAAGCTCGCTCAGTCGGTTGGAATCGTTGCTCTTATCTTCATTCTATTCGCTGGGGGATTCGACACAAAATGGTCGAGCGTCAAGGGAGTTTTCTGGCAGGCGGCTGGTCTCTCCACATTGGGCGTGTTTCTCACCGCATTCTTCGTCGCGGCTTTCGCCTCCTGGCTCCTCGGATTTTCCCTGCTCGATGGATTTTTACTCGGGGCGGTAATTTCGTCTACTGATGCCGCGGCGGTGTTCGCAGTGCTGAGGTCTAGAGAGATCAGCCTGAAAGAAAACCTGACATCTCTACTGGAGCTCGAATCGGGGAGCAACGATCCCATGGCGGTGTTCCTTACTATGGGCGCGATCCAGCTTCTTACCGCGCGTGAAACGCCAGTTGCCAATATCGCGGTTCAATTTGTCCTCCAAATGGGAACCGGCTTGCTCATGGGGCTCGTTATCGGCAGGATTATGGTGGTAGCGTTGAACGGGCTCAAAATATGGTTCGAGGGAATTTATCCTGTGATGGTACTGGCGTTTGTCGCGTTCGCCTACGGAGCCACGGCGATTGTCGGCGGAAGCGGTTTCCTTGCGGTTTACGTGGCAGGCCTGGTGGCTGGTAACCATGAGTTCGTTCAGAAAAAAAGCCTGTTGAGGTTCTTCGATGGGTTCGCGTGGCTTAGCCAGATAGGAATGTTCCTGACCCTGGGTCTTCTAGTCTTTCCTTCCGAGATAGTCCCCGTGGCCGGAGTCGGATTATTAATCTCCGCCTTCCTCATGTTCGTCGCGCGTCCGGTCAGCGTCTTCCTGACGATGAGCCTGTCAAAAGCGCGATGGAGTGAAAGGGTGTTTGTCTCGTGGGTCGGATTGAGGGGAGCCGTCCCGATCATACTCGCGACGTTCCCTTTGATCGCCGGACTCCCCGG
>JAJYRM010000196.1 GCA_021794075.1 Bacteroidota bacterium
CATTGAACGCGATGAGTTCCTCGAGGCGTATTCCAGGACATAGCCCACTTGTTATCATACGTCAGAAAATATTAAATGGGTAGCCCGCGGGGCCATTTTCTTTTCGACACAGGGGAAAGATGGCTACAACCAACCAGCTTGCACAAATGGTGACGGAAGTCGCCAGTAAGAAGCTGGCTATAAAGCGCATACCTGGTCCGCTGGGTGTTCGTGGAAGCAAGTCAGAGGTCAGAGGTCGGAGGTCAGAGGTCGGAGGTCGGAGGTCAGAGGTCAGAGGTCGGAGGTCAGAGGTCAGAGGTCGGAGGTCAGAGGTCGGAGGGCGGAAGTCAGAGGTCGGAGGTCGGAGGTCAGAAGTCAGAGGTCGGAGGGCGGAAGTCAGAGGGCGGAGGTCAGAGGTCGGAGGTCGGAGGTCAGAGGTCGGAGGTCAGAGGGCAGAAGTCGGAGGTCGGAAGTCAGAGGTAAAGGGTGAGTCCTGGTTTTTTGGCGCGGGGGAGCGACGCACTCAGTTCATAACTTTCAGATGCCGTCTCTCCTTCTTAAATTAAAACAGCTCCGGTAACTTGTGCGCAGAGATAATGGCACACATTATATCCGGAAATTCCGTATAGCCAAGGTGTCATAGGATTTAATACCCATTATGAGTAATCAAGAATTCCGTCTGGCGATATTGGGCTGCGGCCGCTGGGGTTTCAATCATGTGAGAACAGCCTTCAACCTCTTCGGCGAACGACTGGCTCTCGTCGCCGATAGTAATCCGGCGGCAGCCGAAAAGATTGGCAAGATCTCGCCTTCGATACATTTCACCACCGATACCGCTGAGGCGTTCAGCAACCCGGCAATAAACGGAGTGATTGTCGCCACTCCCGCCGAGACGCATTACGCGATCGCGCGAAGGCTCCTCGAAGCGGGGAAAAACGTTCTGGTGGAAAAGCCGATCACACTCGAGCTCGATGAAGCGGCCGACCTCGTCCGCCTGTCTTCGGAAAAGCGCCTCAAGCTGATGGTGGGACATGTCCTGATGTACCACCCCGCGGTATTGAAGCTGAAAGAGCTAGTGGACGCCGGCAAGATCGGCAGGCTCCAATACATATACAGCAACCGCCTCAACTTCGGAACTGTCCGCACGGAGGAAAATATACTCTGGAGCTTCGCGCCGCACGACATCTCGATCATTCAGTTTCTGACCGGCTCGAAGCCGCAAAGAGTCTCCGCGCGCGGGGCCGCGTTCCTTCAGAACAATATCGAGGATTCGACCGTAACCTATCTGTCATTCCCGGGAAACGTTCACGCGCACGTCTTTGTCAGCTGGCTTCACCCGTTCAAGGAACAGCGCCTTGTTGTCATAGGCGACAAAGGGATGATGGTCTTCGAGGACAGCGCGCCGAAGGAGAAGCTCAGGTTTTATCCGAAGGGGTTCACGGCACAGAACGGGACGATAGTGAAGTTCGACGGTGATTTCGAGGTCATCGCTCATGGCGAGGGACAGCCGCTCGCCGAGGAACAGCTCCACTTCGCCCGATGCGTAGAGGAGGATAAACAGCCGCTCACGGACGGGAAGCACGCGCTGGAGGTGCTCGAGGTGCTGAAGGCGGCGGAGAAGAGCATGAAGGAATTTCAAATTTTAAATTCTCAATTTTGAATTGAAAGAAAGAAACGCGGGAGAAGTGTGTATCTGAGATTTTGATCGGCTTGAGAAGAGATTTTCTTGGCGTGATCTAAAATTGGAAATTGAGAATGCTAATCTGGCATCTTTTGAACCAAACTCTGAAGTGACAAAATGAGCTACTACGTAAACGAACACGCCGTCGTGGACGACAATGTCGAGATCGGCGAAGGGACGAAGATCTGGCACTTCACGCACGTCCAGGCGGGGGCGAAGATCGGGCACCACTGCACTATCGGACAGAACGTTAACGTCGCGAACAACGTCTCGATCGGCAATTACGTGAAGATCCAGAACAACGTGTCCGTGTATGAGGGGGTGACCCTGGAAGATTACGTGTTCTGCGGGCCGTCGATGGTGTTCACGAACATTATCGATCCACGCTCGAAGTATCCGCAGGTCGGGGCGCGGTATTACATTAAGACGCTGGTAAGGGAAGGGGCTTCGCTGGGCGCGAACTGTACCATAGTCTGCGGCCACACGATAGGCCGCTTCGCCTTTGTCGGCGCCGGCTCAGTCGTGACGAAGGATGTTCCCGATTTCGCGCTCGTCATTGGGAATCCAGCGCGCGTCGTTGGCTGGGTGAGCGAGGCGGGGAAGAAGCTCTCTTTCGACAAGGACGGCGTCGCTTATTGCGAGAAGTCGGGGAAAAAGTATAGGCTAAGCAACGGCCTGGTTGAAGAATGTTAAATTCCAAATTCTAAATTTTGAATTGAGAAGAGGGTTGCATTTTCAGGTACAGTAAGCGGTCGTGATTTCTAAACAGAAACCGATGCGTAGCCATAGTGCGGCTCACTCAAAATAAGGAATCAATTGGTCAATGATATTAATGCATAACCGTCGTGCTTTAGCAAAATTAGAATTGAGAATTCAAAACTGAAAATCTAAAATTCTAGTCAGGGGGCCGAAATGAAGGAGAATCTGATTGCTGACAAGAGCTTTGATTTCGCGCTGGATGTAATCAAATTATGCGATGAATTGTGCGAGCGTCGCCGTTTCGCAATTGCGGATCAACTCCTCAGGAGCGGGACTAGTATAGGAGCTAACGTGGAAGAGGCGACCGCGGCTCAATCGCGGAAAGATTTTATATCAAAAATGGCAATCGCATCGAAAGAAGCGAGGGAGTCCAGGTATTGGCTTCGCCTTCTTCAAAGGAGTCAAACCATCAATAGAGATTACTCGGAGTACATGCAGGACATAAATGAGATTGTCAGCATTTTGACATCCATCGTTAAAACCGCCTCTTCTTCAGCAAGTAAAGGGATGAGTTAGCATTTTAGATTCTTGGTTTTGACTTGAAGGAGGTGAAGCTGGAGATTAATTCCAAAAGATAAGCTCCTGGCTGCTTCCCGTGTTCTGCGTAGCGAGAATTGTGGCAAATCTATAGAGGATATTGGATTGTCATCCGTAATCAACATTCCTGAGCTAATTTAAAATTCAAAATTTAAAATTGAGAATTCCATCATGAAAGTTCCGCTGTTAGACCTGAAACTTCAGTACGTGTCACTGAAAAACGAACTGGACGAGGCGCTCATCCGGGTGGCCGAGTCGCAGTACTTCATCCTCGGGCCGGAAGTCGAAAAGCTTGAAAAGGCTCTCGCTTCCTATCTCGGGGTCAAACACGCCATAGGAGTCTCCTCGGGCACGGACGCTCTTCTAATCGCGCTCATGGCGGCCGGCGTAAAACCGGGCGACGAGGTTATACTTCCGACGTTTTCTTTCTTCGCCACAGCGGGAGTCGTCACGAGGATGAACGCTGTCCCCGTCTTTGCCGACATAGACCCGGTGACGTTCAACCTCGATCCTCGCGACATCGAGAGGAAGGTTACAGAGAAGACGAAGGCGGTGATCCCGGTGCACCTCTATGGACAGTGCGCGGAGATGGATGGGATAAATTCTCAATTCTCAAGTCTCAATTTTGAGATGGAACGATCCGGGCAATACGTGAACAAAAGGACCGGGCAGAAGATTTATGTAATTGAGGATGGCGCGCAAGCGATCGGAGCACAGTACAAAGATGGAAGGAGAGCGGGGACATTCGGCGCGATCGGCTGCTACTCATTCTTCCCGAGCAAGAACCTAGGCGGATTCGGCGATGGCGGACTCGTCGTCACAAATGATGACGAGCTCGGCGAGCTCCTCCATATCATGAGAGTGCACGGCGGCAAGCCGAAATATTATCATAAGGTGATAGGAGGCAACTTCCGGCTCGACGCGCTTCAGGCGGCCGTGCTCGGCGTGAAACTACCACATTTGGATGATTGGTCGCGACGGCGGCGGGAAAATGCCGAGTACTACACGAAACTCTTCAAGGACTCGGGCCTCGCTGAGAGGGAAGGGATCTTGCAATTCGATCCGAAAAACCGAGTCCTTCTCCCGAAGCCGGTATATAAAGACGCGGGAGTGGCGAACTACCATATATATAATCAGTACGTGATACGCGTAGAGAAACGGGACGCGCTCAGGGACTTCTTAACCAAGAGCGGGATAGGGACGGAGATATATTATCCCGTTCCGTTCCATCGCCAGGAATGCTTCTCTTATCTGCGTACGACTGACTCGGACTATCCGCATTCGAACTTTGCCGCCGAGCATTCGATCGCGCTCCCGATATATCCAGAACTGACGAAGGAACAGATAGAGTGGGTGGTGGAGTCGATAGCCAAGGGCGCGGTGAATTAGAATTTTAGATTTTAAATTCTCAGTTTTGAATTGGGCGAAGAGTGGCGGATGCCTCGATATCGCCGCGGTGTCGAGACGTGATTTAACCGCAAATAATGTTTCAGCGCTTCCCTAATTTTGCAACGAAACCCGGTAACTCTTCAAAAAGAGGCGGCTTGAGCGAAGAGCCGCATTGGACTTTTTCTGCTGTCGCATTATATTCTCACCGGGATTAAAAGAGATTCCAGGGCCCAAACGAGGCTTCAGTCGGTCAGGTAGAATAAGATTCCTGACTCTCCTCGAAAAGTTGTTTCGACTTCAACCCGGGTATTGCCAGGCCGGTAAGGAGTAGAATTGCCAGGACGGCGCAAGGCGGAGATATTTCGCGTTCTTTAAAGAGCGAGCAACCGCCTCTCCTCGTCGGCATGAAGGGCGAATTCGTACAAAGTGGTCGGTCGCGTTTCGCGCCAATACCATGTCTGTGATGGCACCTCAGGTCGATTGTGACTTAGATGGCGAAGCCGCGTTAAGAGCCGCGTCCTATATGATGGCCGCTTCATGGATCATCGTTACGGCCGGTGAAGTCGGACGAATCAATCGCCGGCAAATCTCTTTTATCTCATCGGCATTTGTCCTATCGTCTCCAGCCGAGCGCTTACTCGAGTGTGACGCTTCAATCGCTTAAACTCTGTCTTAATAATAAGGTCGATATGAAAAGAATCTCATATTATCTAATTGCTTCCGTGCTAATACCTCTGGCAATCGCGTCTGCCCAGACGAGCAACCTGACTCCTCAGCAGATCCAGCAGCGCGCCGCGTCGCTCGGATAC
>JAJYRM010000057.1 GCA_021794075.1 Bacteroidota bacterium
AATGGCATTCACGAGGTCGAGGGTTCGATCCCCTTCAGCTCCACAAGATTCCATCCTCGCAATTCAATCCATCCTTATCCGGTCGATATCCAGTCGCGAGTTGCACTGAACGGCAGTTTTTCGAACCTGTATGCTTCGAAGTCAATCTTGCTGAAAACCATTTTGTAAACTAACCGGTTCGCAATGGCCGTTTACGAGTCACTAAAAAGCTGTGGATGATACAAGCGTCGCCCCGCCATACAGCCGGCCGTCATTGCGGTTAGGACTCGAATCGTGTATCACCAGGGAGCCGGGCGCTTCGTCGAACTTGTAGTACGCAACAAGGCCGGGCTCGTTGCCGGTCAGCTCCGTTGACATGCTTTCCGCGATTTCAGGCTGGGTACGCGCTACATTCCAAATCCGGACTTCGTCGATTTCTCCCTTGAAGAATTCGGTGTAGAGAGAGTCGACCCGCGCGCCTATACGCAAGGGAAGGTCTCCCGCATGTATCTCGCCCGCCCCAGTTCCCTGGAAAACCAACTGAGCCCCGTAGTAGACTCTGATCCCGGTGGACTGCGAATAAGTCACCGCGATGTGCGTCCATTGATCTGCGGGAACCGGCTGCTCCACCATTAGTCGTCCCCAGTAGTTCGGGGCCGTGGAATCGAGCTTCGTGCCGTGCAAAATGATCCCAGGCTGTAGCCCTTCAGCGAAATCCAGTAGAAAGTTGTAGCTCCCCTTCGCTATCACGGTATTATAATATCGCTCCGCGGGTTTTACCCAGGCTTCGAGCGTAATCGCGGTGTCTATTGAAGAAAGCGAAGGAGAGTTGGGCACTTCCATATATCCCGATTGGCCATCCAGGCTGAGAGCGTTTCCCGCCTGTCCGGTACCCCAAGTTACCGTCACGGATATTGAGCCGGTCGCGGGATTGAGAACAAGATTCACAGCCGTCAACTCTCCTCCGACAACCTGTACGGATGCGCCTCCGGTGTACTTCAGCTGATTTGTATTATCGTACGCGTTCACCTGCAAATGCCAGGTGCCCGCTGGCACGCTGCTGAACTGGCAAGTCGCGGAATCGTTTGATATGACAAACGCGCTCGTCAAAGTATCGTAACCGTCACGAGACAGGATTCCAACCACTTTGGCAATGCCGACCGGAGCGTTCTGCATCGACAACCCAATCTTTATTGTCGACGAATTCAGACCCGCGTTTGGACCAACTACTGTCCCCTTGTTGCAAGAAACGACCGAGAATGCAAGAAGACCCGCGATGAGTATCGGTAGACCTTTCATATGCCGCCTCCGTTTAACTCTGTGACTAAATTTTAGTGCGCGCTTCCAACATAGTCAAGAACGGGCCCGGCGTCTTACGGAAAGGATTCAGCTCCTTCTTTCCCTGTAAAAGCCGATAAGGTCGGTGTTGGCTGGTTTATATCCGAGCTGTCTTTGCATTGCAACGATCTGGCCGCGGTGATAAGTGAAGTGATTGAAAAGCTGGTTGAACGCCCACAGCTTCGGGTGGAAGTGTTTGTTACCCTTGGAATCCTGGTATTCCACCTTTTCCTGAAGCTGAGGATCGTTCAATGCTGCCAGGACGCCTTTCATCCTGTTGTCAAGGCTGTCCCATACTTTTCGAAAGGCTTGGACGTTATTGAGCTGAGAGGGGTCTAGGGAGTCAACCTGCCGTCCTTCGAGCCTGCTTAGCCAAATGTTCTCAGCGTTCACCATGTGGAAAAGGGTCCCGTGTATTCCTCCGTGACTAGAGTTAAGATCTTTCAAGAAATCTCCCTGCTTTATCTCAGAAAGCGAGTCAAGAAGCCTCTCCTTGGCCCACAGGTTGTACTCAAAAAGCTCCAGCAGATCATTCTTATTCATTCTATATCTCCGACATTTTTGTAAAGCTCAAAAAGTGCAACACCATGAAGGGGAAACAAGTTGCAGGGAGAAGAGCCAGAATGTCCGCGTTTCTATCCGTGGCGCGACGGGTGGGGGCGAGGAGCCCCCTGATCGACTCTCGCGCTGAATTACGCCGCTTGGGCAGGCGGTGTGCTAAGCTTGTTAAGATGCTTCGCCAGTTTCGATTTCTGGTTGGCAGCCTTGTTCTTGTGAATTATCCCCTTTGCGGCAAGCTTGTCGAGAGTGGATGCCGCCTGTTTCATCGCGAGAGATGCTTTCTCTTTATCAGTCTCGGTCTTCGCTTTCTTGAGAAGGGTCTTGACTTCAGATTTTATGCCTCTGTTGACTGCTCGCCGTTTGTCGCTCTGGCGCGCTCTTTTTTCAGCCGACTTGTGTTGTGCCATAATTTTTCCTTTTTTTATTTTAAGTAATACTTCAGCGGATTCGGTTGCAACTTGCACTCTTCCGCAATTCTAACATACTCAATTTTCTTGTCGTCCCTGAGCTTGTAAAGGATAGGCACGAGCCTGTCCCGGAGCTCTACCGGCGTCATCGGGTTAATATAGATGCTGGTGCCTCCTTCGAAGCCCGCGGGGACGTTTATTCTCCACTTTATCAGTATCCTCCAGGGCATCTTGTAAATGGAGTCTATTGGTGTGTAGTACCATTCCTCGTTGCACGAAATAAAAGGCCCGGTGGCCGCGTGTACGGCGTGAACGAGATTGCTCATTCCCCGAATTTCTTCCTCAGAATGTTCCTGGGGACGGGAGGCCTGTGACTTCGAAAATATTTCTATCGTCGGGAAACGATGCCCGATCCCGGCGAACGCGATTGCGTAATCGTTCTCCGCGAATACAAGATTGTGATGCCCGGCAAAGTTCGGCCCGTATTCGTTGAAACAGTTCGGATCCTCGCGAACCATCCTGGTTTGATCGCCAATCGATGCCCCCCACTCGTCAAGCGCGACGAGCTGCTTGTGCAAATGATCCACGGAAGCGCCGGCGGGACTCAGCCAGTTCTGGAAAACGCTTATGTACCTCGCGTACCTGTTCAGAGAAAAAATATCGACCATCGAGTCGATCGCGAAACGCATGTAATGATAATGCTCGCCAGGGGTCAGACCTCCGGAGGAGAGGAGCTGATTGTCGAATTTCGCGTCTGGATGAAAATGCTTGTGCGCGATTATTATTTCATGACTGCCGCCGAAGAAGGAATCAGCGAGATGGAGTTTCTCTTCCAGCGGGGCTTTCTCAACCTCTTCGAACGACTTCCCCAGCCTGTTCATCTTAAAATTAATAATATCTATGATATGCCTGAGCCCCACGGGGTTGTTGAGATAACCTTCGCGCCACTTCACCTGTTTCGGGGCGAGCTTGTAGCCGTAATTCTTCCTCCAGTAATCGAGTGTGACGATCTCAAAGAGATTCGGGACTCGCCTGAACGCCGGCGAAGTTTCCGTGTACTTCTCAGGGGCAAGGTACTCCAACTTTACATAGTTGTTACCTTCCCTGACCAGTCGAGCCTTCTCGGGAGGCGTTTCGAAGAATCGAGTTTCGCAGAAGCTGCAATAATCTTCTTTCTCCTTCGCTTCGATCTTCTTCGGCTGCACCGCCTGATTTGATGAAACAGGCTTGCTGCTCCTTCCCGGCACTGCCCAAACCTCGGTGCCAGTGAAAGGACTCACCTGCTTGGTAGTGCCATCGGGCATTATATGGTAGTAATTTGCGTAATCCAATTTGGGGTTCTTATGAGAAAATACTGGAAAATTTAACTCTAATAGGAAGAAATAGCAAAGCAGGTAGATAGGCATGAAACTCTATCACTGTCGAAAGCATTACAAAGAGTATAAGGCCGGGGCGGCGAGGAGAAGGTTTGATTATCAGGCCATCTCAAATTATTTTTTTGTACTAACAAAGCAGGAGAACATGGCCTACAATATTACACTAATTCCAGGGGACGGGATCGGGCCGGAAATCAGCAGTGCGGCAAAACGCGTCGTGGAATCCACGGGCGTTAAGGTTGACTGGGATGTTCAGGAAGCGGGATTAAACGCAATAGATAAATATAGAGACCCACTCCCACAGTCGGTCATCGAATCGATCGGGAGGAACAAAGTAGCTCTGAAGGGACCTTTAACGACACCCGTCGGGACTGGATTCAGGAGCGTAAACGTCGCTCTCAGGAAGGAATTTGAGCTCTACTCGAACCTCCGGCCTGCAAGATCGTTCGAGGGAGTCAAGGCGCGATATGATAATATCGACCTTGTCATAGTCCGCGAGAACACAGAAGAGTTTTACAGCGGCATCGAGCACTATGTCGACGCGAAAAGGAGTGCGGCAGAAACGATCGGCATTGTTACTCGAACGGGCTCAGAGAGGATAATCCGCTTCGCCTTCGATTACGCAAGGAAACACAGGAGAAAGAAGATAACGGTAGTCCACAAGGCAAATATCCTCAAATACACGAGCGGCCTGTTCCTCGATATTGCCAGATCTATGGCGAAAGAGTATCCTGATATCGAAATGAACGATAAGATCATAGACAACATGGCGATGCAGATGGTTATAAATCCTTACCAGTTCGATGTCGTCGTGACCACGAATCTTTTCGGGGATATTCTGTCCGATCTCGCTTCAGGCCTGGTCGGCGGACTAGGAGTGGCGCCGGGCGCCAATCTCGGTTATAACACGGCAATCTTTGAGGCGGTGCACGGCAGCGCTCCTGACATAGCAGGAAAGAAAATTGCCAACCCATCGGCCTTGATTCTCGCGGCAGCAATGATGCTCGAACATATCGGTGAAAAAGAAGCTGCCGCAAGAGTGGAGAAGGCTGTCGCGTCCGTCATCAAAGAGGGTAAGAAGGTAACGAAAGACCTCAACCCCTCGACGCCCGTGTCGACGGATGAAATGGCAGACGCTATAATCAAGAATCTATAAAAACAACGCCGTCCGGTGAACTGGCGGTGAACAAAGGCGGAGGACCAACATGGCTGGAACCACAAATGAAAACCGGGTTTTCAAGAACGGGCTGGAGATAAGATGGCTTGGACACGCGGCCTTCAGAATAAAGACACCGCGTGGAAAGATTATCTATATCGATCCTTGGCTTGAAAACCCCGTCGCGCCTCCCGACGCGAAGGAAGCTGAGACTTCCGACTTGATAGTCTTGACCCATGGTCATTTCGATCACATAGGTAACACGCTCGAACTCGCCGCGAGAACGAGCGCAAAAGTAGTCAGCAATTTCGAGATATCAGTATTCCTCAAGAGCAAGGGCTTGCCGGACGACAAGGTCATCGGGATGAACACATCCGGATCTTTCGAGATCGATGGGATAACGTTGACGATGGTGCAAGCGATTCACAGCAGCGGCATAACGGACGGCGAAAGAATCGTCGACGGCGGTACAGCGGCTGGGTTCGTGCTGAAGCTCGAAGACGGCTACACCCTCTATCACACCGGGGACACCGGACTTTTCTCAGACATGAAACTCATCGCTCAGCTCTACAAGCCGCAGGTAGTAATGATGTGCATCGGCGGGTTCTACACGATGAGCCCGGTTGAGGCGGCGGAGGCGATCAAATTGTTGAAACCGAAGATGGTGATCCCGATGCATTTCGGAACATTTCCCGCGCTCAGCGGGAGTCCGGAGGCGCTGAAAAAGGCGCTGCCAAAGTCTGTCACCACTAAGGTGATGGCACTCAAGCCTGGAGAAGTTCTGGCGTAGCGTCGACCTTTCCGCCGAGACTCCAAATTACCTGGCAGACTCAAGCTGCAGAGTCGGGCGCGAGCCCTAGGTCCTCAAGGGATGACACGCTGTCTGCCGTAAGTGAAGTTGCACTAAGTCTATTCATGACTCAACGATTCTGAACCCATGGGAGAAGTTTTGTATCTAAAATAATGTGGTACCTGGGGCAAATTTTTCAGGCCACCTCTTAAAATCATATTTCTATCTTATTTCCTGCAAATCCATCGGATAATTTGTAATGAAACGTTCACCAGTTTATATAGTTTTACTCACGGTCTTCATCGACCTTCTTGGTTTCGGTATAATAATTCCATTACTTCCGTTCTATGCTGAACATTTCGGCGCCACGCCGGTCGTCATCGGTCTACTTACGGCAGCTTACTCATTCATGCAGTTTTTGTTTGTCCCCTTTTGGGGGAGGCTTTCCGACAGGATCGGACGACGCCCCATCATACTAATGAGCGTTTTCGGATCATTCATATCTTATTTCATATTTGGGTTCGCCGGATCATTAACTGTTCTTTTCATTTCGAGGCTAATGGCTGGTTTCATGGGAGCCAACATCTCGACCGCTAACGCCTACATCGCCGACTCCACCTCTTTTGACGAGCGCGCGAAATACATGGGTATGATCGGAGCGGCGTTCGGCGTCGGGTTCATGCTCGGCCCCTTCACCGGCGGCATAATGAGCAAGATCAGCTACGGCGCCCCTGGCTTCCTCGCTTCGGGCCTTTCACTGATAAATCTCATCCTAGCTTACTTTCTCCTTCCCGAGTCATTGAACTCGAAATCGGAAAAATCGAAGAGAATAAGTTTCTTCAATTTTTCAGCGGTAAGGGAGGCCTTCAAGAGGCCCGCGATCGGAAGTCTCGTGATGGTCTTCTTCTTCTACACGATTGCCTTTTCAACACTCTACGTCGCCTTCCCCCTCTTCACCGGTGACGTGTTCAATTACGGAGCCGAGGCAAACGGTTATATATTCGCGTACATCGGTCTCATTGGAATATTAATTCAGGGTGGAGCTACTGGAAGGCTGGCGAAGAAATACGGAGAAAAGGCGTTGCTGATTACCGGTGTTGTCCTCCTTTTCGCCGGGCTCTCATTCGTCCCCCTTGTCCACACGTTGACGCCACTTCTCATTCTCATAACGCTTCTTGCGATAGGAAGCGCGCTTGTCACGCCGTCCCTCAATAGTCTGATTTCTAAATACGCGGGCGAGGGAAACCATGGGAGCGTTCTCGGAGTCTCATCTTCGTTCTCGAGCCTCGCGAGAGTGCTGGGACCTTTCTGGGGAGGTTTCATCATAAGTGCAGCCGGAATCACCTGGCCGTTCTACACAGGCAGTGCGATGCTTCTGGCCGCACTGTTCTTCGCTCTGAAAGTTCGAAAGATATCTCCTCCTTCTGCTGATACCGGAGATGACAAAGCGACATCGGAATAGTTTGCTTTTTGTTGTTTCTTTTTGAATTTTTAGGCGTATGAAGCACAAGAAAAAACTACCCCCAAAAGAGAGCAAAGACAAAGGCGTGCGCTCCTCCGCCAAGAAACGCTCCAGCGAAAGTTCCGCTCACAAAGGGGTAGACAAGCAGCAACTTTCGTTCGAAATTGAGACCGGGATTTACGAGGTCGACAAGATTTTTGAGGGACAAGGCGATCGCTTGAATGATTCCTATGTGATCGAGTCCCTCACGACTTTCGTGAAGGTCATCAAGGAAAATACCTTCGGCGGTTACGCCGAAACCTTGAAGGAAGGTTCGGATGAAGAATCCGACATGATGCACATTAACATCGTGAACAGGATCAGCTCCGCGGCGGAAGAATTGGAGATCGAGTTTTCTGACGGCGAAGTGATCGAGACCGTAAAAAGCATACTGGCACACGTGAAGAAGGCGAGCTCTCCCAAGTCGCCTCGAGCTTACCTCGACCCGCTTTCAAAGCGGCTGAAGGAAATGGGGTTCAAATCAGATTTCATAACGGACAGCGACATAGACGGTGAGACGATCCGACTCGAAGACATCGAAAACCTGGACGACCTTAACCTCGATGACGACGATGACCTGGATCTCGACAACTTCCGTCCCGGGTATTGAATTAAAATACTGCTAGGTCTGAACAATTCGGCCCAATTTCCCCTGACGTCTTCCAACATTTCCTTAATTCACATCTGCAAGTGTCGACGTGACTCGTCGGGTAGGAAGGCAGTCATAGCCCCCTCATCTAACGCCCCTTCATCGTCCGGTCACGCAGAAGCTGGACAAATCAGGGACCACAAAACTCAGCTTATCGATATTACGAATAGGTCGATTATCCTGAAGTTAACGTTCCCAACAACAGCGCATTTTTAGTATTTTATCATTGATAAAATCTTCGGAATTGAGTTTCCCGTGATTTCTTTCGAATGAATTTCAGATTGATATATCAGCAATGAATGGTGAATTGACAAATGGGTTTTAACTGCGGGATCATCGGACTGCCGAACGTCGGCAAGTCTACAATATTCAACGCGCTCACAGCCGCCGGAATCGCGGCGGAGAACTATCCTTTCTGCACTATTGAACCGAATATGGGTATAGTTCCGGTGCCTGACAAACGTCTCGACAAGCTTGCCGCGCTTTACGAGACACAGAAAATAATCCCAACGACGATTGAGTTCGTAGATATAGCGGGACTAGTCAGGGGGGCGAGCAAAGGAGAGGGGCTCGGCAATCAGTTCCTAGGGCATATCCGCGAGGTGGACGCCGTGGCGCATGTCGTCAGGTGCTTTGACGATTCAAACGTCGTCCACGTGGATGGCTCCGTTGATCCGAAGAGAGATATAGAAGTAATTGAGACTGAACTGATAATTAAGGACCTCGACACACTTCAGCGGAAGCTGAAGGAAACTGAGGGGCGGGCCAGATCCGGCGATAAGAAGACAAAAGAGGAATACGACGTATACGTCCGTCTGAACAATCATTTAAACTCGGGAAGGCTTGCGAAATACCTGGGATATGAAGACGAACTGCACCGTGAATATGTGAGGCAGCTTCATCTTCTCACGGACAAGCCTGTGATGTACATCGCCAACGTTGACGAGGCGAGCGTGAAGACGGGTAATAAATACGTGGAGACCGTCAAAGAAATCGCCGCCCGAGAAGGGGCCAGCGTCGTCATGGTGTCTGGAAAGATTGAAGCCGAACTTTCGCAGCTCTCCGCTGATGAGAGAGAAGCTTTTCTCTCCGATCTCGGACTCAGCGCTTCGGGCCTCGAGAGGGTCATCAGAGAAGGATATTCTCTTCTGAAGCTTGTCACCTTCTTCACCGCCGGTCCCAAGGAAGTCCACGCATGGACCGTCGAGGCGGACACCCCTGCCCCACGCGCATCGGCTAGGATTCATTCCGACTTCGAAAAGGGATTCATCAGGATGGAAGTCATCAAGTATGATGACCTAATGAGACTCGGCTCCGAACAAGGAGTGAAAGACGCCGGGTTGCTCCACATCGAAGGAAAGGAGTACGCGGTTCAGGACGGAGACATAGTGGTAGTAAGATTCAGCGTTTGATTCAGGTATCTTCCAAAATAAACAGTCGAAACATTCGGAGATAAATCCAATGAAAAACCATTTTCGTCTTGCCGCAACAATTCTATTAATTTTGCCCTTAACCGCTTTCGGCCAGTCGCGCCTGCGTGACCTCAGCTTTTATTCCCATGATGTCCATGATACGATGCACGTAATGGTTCTTCTCCCTTCACACTATGACCCGGCTCACGCTTATCCCGTATTGTTCCTTCTCCATGGATACGGAGGGGATCAGAACGACTGGACGACGAAGACAAACCTGGCCGAATACACTTCTCATATCGGACTTATCGTGGTGATGCCGGAAGCAAA
Source organism: Bacteroidota bacterium (assembly GCA_021794075.1). Classification (GTDB taxonomy): domain Bacteria; phylum Bacteroidota; class Ignavibacteria; order Kryptoniales; family JAKASW01; genus JAKASW01. Next base: position 9,500 of record JAJYRM010000057.1, read on the forward strand.
GAACTCATGGTATGTCAATTCACAGATGGATCCGGCAGAGAAGTATGAGGACTATATAATGGACGAACTGCCAAAATTCATCAACGAGCGCTTCCCCATCGACACGACGCGAGAGGCTGTCGCGGGCCTTTCCATGGGCGGTTACGGCGCGCTGATGCTCGGCCTAAGATACCCACATAAGTTTCAATTCATAGGCGATCTCAGCGGGGCGATAACAACTCCGGAAATAATCGACTCAATGGAGGATGTGCCCGGTTTCAATCTCGGTACGCAGCGCGGGATAATGCCGAGTATAATTAAGGCATTCGGCAAGAGCAATAAACGTTTTAGGGATGACCATAACGTTTTCGATCTACTCAAGAGGGATCCCGCCGCGACAATACCCTACATCTTCATGGCGGCGGGGACACAGGACGGCTACGTTGAATTCCGGCCCGCGGACCACGCTTTCATAGATTCGCTCCACGCTCACGGCGACACGCGCTACGAATACCATGAGCTTCCCGGCGAGCACGACTGGAAATTCTGGAATGAAGAAGTCCGGCCGATGCTGAAGAGAATGGAGTCGATAATGGAACTCAGAAATCAGTAAAAGGAAAGAACGGCCAGCCGTCCAGGACCGCGTAACGAACAGAGATCATTCTAAAGATGCCGGACTCCAGCTATCGTCGCTGAATTCCGGCATCATCACCTGCAGAAAATGCCTCCGATTGGTAGAGTGGCGAGAGAAAGTCGCTCGAGAAAAAGTTGCGCGATTTTCCGACTGGGAATACTGGGGAAAGCCGGTTCCAGGGTTCGGTGATCCCAACGCGCGGCTCCTCGTCGTTGGACTGGCACCGGCCGCGCACGGCGCTAATAGAACCGGGCGGATGTTCACGGGCGACAGAAGCGGCGAATGGCTTTACAGGTCTTTACATAAGTTCGGCTTCTCAAACGGGGATAATTCTTCTACTGCCGATGACGGGTTCGAACTTTACGACTGTTACATCACGGCAGTCGCGAGGTGCGCCCCGCCACAGAACAAGCTAACAAAGGAAGAGATAGAAAATTGCCGGCCGTACATCGTCGAGGAATTACGGATCCTCCCCAATATCAGAGTTGTAATCGCTTTGGGTAAGCTGGCTTTCGACCAGCTTATAAATAACCTTCTGAAAAACGATGTTGCCGCTCTGGGAAAGAAGCCCATTTTCAGGCACGGCGCGGAGTATGGTCTAAATTCAAGGTTAACCCTCATCGCATCGTACCATCCAAGCCAGCAAAACACATTTACAGGCAAGTTAACCAGGCCGATGTTTGATTCCGTGTTCAGACACGCCCGCGGACTCTTAACGGCCAAGAAGCCCGGCTAAATGCCGCCGGCGGTCGTGACTTGCTTTGCATTTCAGTTTCCGAAGTCAGATGAAAGCCACAGATGTTTTTGATAACTGACAGGAACTTCTCTCTTACAACGAGCCGCGCTTCGATCCTAACACGCTTGCTTCTATTTCACCCCTAACGTTATTTCGAGCTTTCCAACCTCACGAGGAGCTATCTGCTGGAAGTTAACATCCCGTTTTCCAAACGCTTCTCAACCGCCGATAGCCGGTAAAGTTTACACCTTTTTCATCCGATAATTCTTAGTGAGACACTCAGGAAGAGTGCGAAATACTTAAGTACAACATAAAGAGAGCACGTCATGGACGACGAAAAAAGTGGTGTGCCCTCCCGGCGCCTCACGCGCAGGGAGGAGGAAGAGCTGTTTTCAGCGATCATCACGGGTTATTTGAAGGACAAAGTTGACCTTGAAATATACCCGAAGGGGATCTCAATCAAAGAAACTTCGAACCCTGATGCCAGGGAGATATTCTTCCCTTTCGATGAAGAGGATAACCTCTCTATGGGTCCGGAGGAAAGTGCGGATCAGTGATGCCGCTTAGCGCTTGAACGGCTCTATGCGATTTGTGAAATCGGGTTTGTAATAATCCTGACTCTCGAAATTCTGCATCCATCCGTTTTCAAATCCGAACTCATCCAGAAGATCGAGCACCTTGTCATATTCCGATTCACGGATATGCCTGCTTAGGAGCGTGATGGATTCCGCCTTGTTGGTCGGATAGTACTGGGACATCACCGACAACGCGACATCGTTTCCAAGTTCCTCGGCGATCCACTTCAATGTTTCCCGGCTGCCTGCCAGGTCGTTGGGAAGCACGAGGTGTCTTATGAGGAGACCGCGCTTCAGCAGACCGTCATCGCCGATTACAAGATCGCTTCCGACTTGTCTGTGCATTTCTTTGAGAGCGAGACGGGCGAACTTCGGATAATCCTTGACCTTCGAATACATGTAACCGTCGATCTCTTCCGCGTATTTCAAGTCCGGCAGATAAATATCGACAATCCCGTCAAGGAGTCGAAGCACGTCGACTGAGTCGTACGCATTGGTGTTATAGACCAAAGGAACGTGCAAGCCCTGTTCGACTGCTATCGTTAATGCTCGAACGATCTGAGGGACGAAATGAGTCGGCGAGACGAGCCCGATGTTGTGGCATCCTTTTCCCTGCAGCTCAAGCATCATTTCCGCCAGCCTCTCAAAGCCGACCTCGTTCTTCAGCTCGACTTTGTAGTTCTGGCTGATTTGGTAGTTCTGGCAGTAGACGCATCGAAGGTTGCAATTGCCGAAGAAAATATTTCCCGCGCCGTTACTGCCGACAAGAGGAGGCTCTTCGCCGAAGTGCGGGCAATAGGAGCTCACGATCGGGAGATAACGAGAATAGCATCTGGCGATCTCCCCTTTTTTCCTGTCGACCTGACAGTCGAGCGGGCAGATGTCGCATGAGCTCAGCATATCGTCGAGAATTTCGACGCGCCGTTTAAGCTCGCCGGATTCGTAGAGTTTTACATATGAAGGTTCAGAATCTGACATTGTTCTGTCTCGCAAATCTATTTGTAAATTGACGCCAATTATCTTCGAATGAAATTTATATCTGAGGCCGCGCATGAAAGAGCTGCCGTGTCAGCGCTATTTCGAACAATGGATGAGCACGCACAAGTTCTCTTTCGCCAGTCTCATCCCATTATTCAACAGCTACAATCTTCCCCGAAGGGACATTTACACAACATATTCCGGTATCGCATCATTCCCAAAGGGATCCTGCTCAAGAAAAGTTTCTACACATTTGAGCAACTCCTCGCCGGTTGGTAGGACAACACGTCCACAGCTCGCGGTTCAGGAAAACGGCTCCGGATGGATCCCCACATCCCCGTGAATACTATAATCTATTAATCCAAACCCGTCGGTCGCCCGATCCGGCTCCTTCTTGCCACTTATGGATTTGTCGCCCAAAGTTCGACTTCGCGAACCAGAGCCCTTGGCGGAAGCTTGATGGCCGCTATGATCGTATCGGCGACATCCTCGGCTCTGAGGCGCGCCCCTTTTCCGCCTTTCAGTATCTGACGGCTATCCCTTTCGCTTGAATCGACCGAGCTCGGCGTTACCACGATCACTCTGATGTTGTGGCCGCGAACCTCTCGCAGCAAGGCCTCTGAAAATCCTTCGATTCCGAATTTTGAAGCGGCGTATACGGCAGAGTTCGCCTTCGCGCGTTTCCCGGACGTTGACGATATCATCACTATCGTACCATCCATTTTCTCGATCATTTCCGGAAGGACCGCCCGCGTTAGCAAGAACGGCCCAGTTAGATTTGTACCTATGATACTGTTCCAGTCGGTCAGCGACATTTCGGTTACCGGTTTTTCCATATATTGGCCGGCATTATTGATGAGTATGTCAATCGTTCCGAATTCGGTCAGGGTCTTTGATAAGAGCCTGTGTACACTTTTCTCATTTGACACATCTGTCTGGACCGCGATCACCCTGCCGCCTCTGCCCGAGATCTCCTCGGCTGTGACTTTGAGGTCGGTGAGAGTCCTCCCGGCAATAACTACCGAGGCCCTTTCCTGCGCGAGTTTATTGGCTATGGCTCTCCCGATCCCTCTCGAGCCTCCCGTAACGATCGCCACCTTGCCAGCGAGGCTTCCGCCGGAATTTTGTGACAATCCTTCCGCTTTAACTTTTCTTGAAGATCCTGACTTAAGCATTCTACTCAAAGTCCCTTTCAAAATACCGGTTCGCGCCGGTACCCTGTTTTTTCCTCTTCTTAATTGCTTCCTGGATTTTCTGGTTAAATACTTCAGCTGCGTCGTAGTCGTAGGAACGCAGGAGTTGACTCAACGAGATGACTTCAGCTATTACCGTTATGTTTTTCCCGGGGAGGATAGGGAGCTTTATGAACGGAATGTCGACGCCGAGGATCGAAATGAATTCGTGATCCAACCCCGTCCTTGTATATTCCTGAGTAGAGTCCCATTCTTCAAGTTCCACCACCACTTCAATTCTCTTGCGTTTCCTGACGGCTCTAATGCCGAAGACGCTCCGTACATCTATCACGCCGAGGCCGCGAACCTCCATGAAATGTTGAGCTATGTTGGAGCTCTTCCCGATGAGAATGTCCTCACCCTGTCTGAAGACTCCAACCGCGTCATCGGCAACCAGTCGATGCCCGCGCTCGACCAAGTCGAGAGCAATCTCGCTTTTCCCTATTCCGCTCTTCCCGACAAAAAGAAGCCCGATGCCGTATACGTCTACGAGTGAACCGTGTATAACCGTGCTGGGCGCAAATATTTGGTCGAGAAACTCTCCGAGGAAGTAGACCAGTCTCGTCGTCTCGAGTGTGCTCCGAAAGACTGATACGCCATGCTCAGTGATGAGATCGATGAGATCCTGTTCCAGTTCATTGCTGTTCGCGATGATGACACAGGGTATCTCGAACTGCAGAATAGTCTGTAACGCCCGGCGCCTCTCCTCGAGCTTCAGCGAGCTGAGGTACCTGACCTCCGTGTTGCCGAAAATCTGAACGCGGTTATAAGTGAACAACTCGACGTAGCCAGCAAGCGCAAGTCCTGGCCGGTGCACGTTTTTGTCAGTTATCAGCTTCGCGTGACCGATATCACCGTTAATCTGCTGAAGCTTGGTCTTCTCGTGCATCGTCTTGTATAACTCGCCGACGCTTACGTCTTTTCGCCTTATTTCCTTTGTGTCCCAGATGCGTGATGCCATAACGTTAAGAATATATAAACAAATGCGGGGAAATGCACCCTAGAACGAAAGCGTTGGGATGTCATGCTCAAGGCGCACTCACTTCATCCTTCTTAAAAAGCGTCGCAAGCGATCGGACTTTAAGCTTCCGCGCGAAAACAAAAACGAAAACCGAGCCCACAATCGTTATCGCAGCATATCCGAACAGGAAAGTCAGCGAGGCATAAGCCAGGGCTTCAAGTCTTGGAATCCCGGATATGATCATCAGCGCCTGGGAGACGAGGAGGTGGTAAACTCCGATACCGCCGGGACTCGGAAGAGTGTACGCAATGGATGTCACCAGCATCAGCAGGAACGCGTCGTATAAATTCAGATGATAAACTGTTCCAAATGAAAAGGCAAAGAAGGGGACGTACATTGTGAACATGTAGACGAGCCAGAACAATGCCGTATAGAAGCTGACGGCGCCTACCCGCTTTTTCGATCTCAGAAGCGCGAACGACGCGAGAAAGGAAAGCATTATTGAGTCGACTCTTATGGCGAACCTCTCCGGTAAGACGACCGCTACCAAATGAAAAAGTCGTTTCTGGATTTTGTCCGAGACCGAGGCGGCATAAAGGAAACCTCCGATGACAAGCGACCCGCTGATGAGCACCACCCCAGCGATCCTCAAAAACGGGAATGTGCGAATCAGCTCGCCGTTATAAAACGAGAGTGCCGCGCCGAAAAGGATTCCGGAAGAGATCATGTCGAAGAGTTTTTCCAGCACTATCGTACCGAAGACTCCGCTGACCCTGACATCTTCCGCCCGACCGGTAATGTATCCCCGAACGACGTCTCCTACCTGCGGGAGGAAATTATTGGTGAGGTAGCCGACCATTATGCCTCCCCATGCGTTCATCGTCGAAGCATCTTCTTTGAGTTCCTGTAGAATCGCGCGCCACCTCAAGGCACGGATGAACTGACCAAGCAGAACGATTCCGACAGTCGCCAGAAGGATGCAAAAGTTTGCCTTCAGTGAATCGAGGACAAGAGAAGGGAAGGATATGCCGCTGAAGGCAAAATAAACGAAGAATGCGGCGATCAACAAGCCTGCGATAGACCTGACGACATTAGACTTTTTCAGAAGTTAACCCTCGCAAGCAGATCGGCAGTTGTCGGAATTGGTCTGATGGAAGAGAACATGCGCCCCAACGCCTCGCCGCCGCTACAAACTCCCCCGACACTCAAGAGCCCGAGGCATCTTTGAATCTGGTGAAATCCTTCGTGAAAAATGCCCGGAAGTAAGCAAGGGTATATTGGTAATTCACTTTCCAGAATCCCTTCTCCTCAAACCGTCTCGGCGAAGTGCGCGTCCACACCTTCTTCGAGAATTTCACCTTGCCGGCCATGCGCACAAGCATCATTCCAATGACAGCATCATCGCCCCAGAAGCTGACAGGAGGTATGCCGCCTATAATGTGAAGCGCATCCCTGGTGACGGCGAAGTTTCCGCCGATTATAACTGCTGCCTTACGCCAGAAAACCGTCCTAAGCAAAAGGGGTAGCGCGGGAAGAACGACCCAGGAATACAGCTTGTTGAGTACGGCTTTGTAACCCATCGCGAAGCCATAATAGTACGGCCCGCTCACCGCTATCGCTCCCCTTTCAATCTCAAGCTTTATGTTGGCTATCCAATCCGCGGGAACCCTGCAGTCGGAATCGAGAAAGCAAATCACGTCGCCAGTCGACTCCAGGAATCCCCGTTGACGGGCAAAATTGGGACCCGGCATTTTTTCGAACACTACCCTTCCGCTTTCACCGAGAGCCATTGTTGCGGCAGCGGGGGTGTGATCGCTGGAATTGTTATCTACGACTAATATCTCGACCGTGTCACCCGGCGTCAACACCTGGGCTCGCACAGTCTTGACAGCCGATTCGATGTGCTCACCTTCGTTGAAAGCGGGTATCACCACGGAAAATTTCATTCAGCCAGCACCATTACTTTTCAAAGTTTCTCCTAGTTTTTCTTGACCTTCTCGAATATATCACATTCTGCGCAGATAGTTCGTATGGCATTCCCTTCATAATCTGACGTGCCGAATAAGCTTCGCGAATAGACATACTTGTCATTATGCCAGATTTCTTCGAACGACTCTTTTGTAAGATCTCCCCAGACATTTTCCCTGCTTGTGATCCAACAACACGGCGCCACTTTCCCGTCCGGATTGACAACAGGAGAAGTAAAGAGCTGATTACACGGTTTTTTGTTGATGGGAGGTCTGCTACCATTCTTGTAGTAGTCATGGACAAAGTTCAAATCTCGTGGTAGCCACGTCGACTTCCTCTCCTCGAGAGTGCCGGGGAATGTCATGTCCGGTATATCATCAGAGAGTCCCATCTTATCGAACATAATCTCTATTCCCATCTCCCTGGCCATTTTTTTCGCGCGAACTATTTCATGCTCATTAAACCTGTTCACGATAAATTTCCAGACAATCTTCGGATCTCTCTTTCGGAGCCTATTCTTTGCGTCCACCGCCATCCCGATGTTCTCCATTACCCAATCGAGCCGCCCTTTCACCCTGTACTTCTCGTACGTTTCCTGAGAAGCTCCGTCAGCTGAGATTACAAGTTGATGAAGGCCGGATCCGACGAGCTCATCGAAGAAACCAGGCTTCTGCCTGAAACTGAAATTTGTGTGAACGATTGTGTAAATATTCCTTGATACGGCTTCCCTTATCATTCGAAGGGTTTCATGGTACAAAAGAGGCTCGCCCCAATTGAACAGGATGAGCACCTTGACTGACGGCATTTTGTCGAGCACCATTTTATAGGTGTCGAACGACATCTTTCCCTTGTCATAGTCCTGGTTCTTGGACGCGCAAAGCGGACACTCAAGGTTACAGACGTTTACCGGATCAAGAGTAAGCGCATTAGGAAGACCCGGATGCAGCTCGTTCGGATTAAATTTGAATTTGAGCCAATCGCCGACTTTGTTCTGAACATTTATCGGGACTCTTTGCCAGAAAAAAAGGTAAGCCTGAAAGAGAAAACGGTTCATGCTTACCTGATAGCCTCCCAGTTTTTGTAGATCCGCTTCAACTTGATCAATGGCACTGAACTCAGGAGCCAGGCCGACAGGGTTCTCCAATATCCCCATGCGCGATATCGGCGCGGGGACTCATAGACAGTCGCAGCCCACGTGAATAGGGTTCTCCCACGTTTTCTGATCCTCGTGAAGAGATCGAAGTCCTCACCCGTAATGAGTTCTTCCCTGTAGCCCCCGACGCTCTCGTAAACGTTCCGTCGGATTACCTGAAACTCTCCTCTGGCCATTCCGAATCCCGCCAAATTTGAAAAATAGTAATAGACGTTACAGACGGCGCTGAAACACTTATCGCTCAGTTTCTCCTGTTCCGGCACGCATTTGATGGGGCATGTCATGGCCACGTAGCCGTCGGAAGCAAACTTTCGGTCCGCAGTCGATAGCAGTTTTTCAACGTCGAACTTGACATCGGCATTGATGAACAAAAAATTGTCGCCGCTCGCGGATTTCGCTCCCTTCGACCGGCAAGCCGAGATCGACCTTACTTCTCCCTTCTCGTAGCGGACAACCTTGTCGCAATGCTCATTCGCGATTTCAAGCGTGCGGTCTGTGCTCCCTCCGTCCGAGACAATTACCTCGTAGTCGAACTTGGATTTGAGAGCCGGGTTGCACAGCGATTCGAGGAGACCGGGAAGAAGTTTTTCTTCGTTCAGCGTCGGAATAATAATAGAGTATTTCAAGATCAGAAGTCCGTGGATATGGTTACGTAAAAGATGTGTCGCAGGTCGGTCTGCGACTCGTAGATATTGTCGATCGATTGGAGTGAATAATACAGGTCTATGTAATACTGCCTTATCGGTTCGTAGCGGGCTGAAATCGCGACGATATCGCGGTTGACGCGGAGCCCCTGGAGAAAGTTGTTAACGTACGCGAAATCCAGATCGCCGCGATTTATATCGCCACCGAAGTTCCGAATAATGGGCCCCATGTCGTTAAGGGTCGGCTTGCCGTTGGCGTCCAGGAAACCCTCGCCGGATCTCTGGTGCTCACAAAGAAGGTTCAATGTGATACGATTGGTTAACCAATAATCCATTTCAAGTGCGATTTGATCAGAGTTCGGCGGCAACTGCGTACCTATACTTGTCCCCCAGTTGGTATAATTGTTCATATTCGTCCGGCTCGTATAGACAAACGGGTCAAGTAGAGTGTACTCGAGTTTTGCGGTTAAATTCCTAATGCCGAAAGGCTCGGCGTAAATCATCCCGAGCTGATAGCCGAACTTGTTATCATTCCCGATCGGGCTGCTCTTATTCCCCAATGTGCTGAAGTTCAAATCGTTCATCAGGAAAGAAGCCTGAATTCCGATGTCTTTGCACGGCCTGTACTCTGAATCGAAACCGATCATGGCTTTGGCATTTACTGAAATGTTGGTGTTTAGGCTTGCAGACTCGAGGACACTTATTGGGTTAAAGAACGAGAACATAAAAGGCGTGTTGCTGAGAGTGAGGCTCTGATAAAGTCCGAAGCGAAATGAAGGCGAGAGATTTATGCTCAGATAACCGCCCACAAGATTCTTGGAATTAAGAGGGACGCCAAGTGAATCGCCCTGAAGATTGGCGTAAAAGAAGGTGTATCGGAAGAATTTGTAGTTCAGGTCGAGTCTCGCGAAATCCATCGGCGGCATGTTATTCGAGACCCAAAGTTTATCGATGTACCCGTCACCCAATTCAAAATTATCTCTCCCGAGCGTAACGGCAACCGCGCCGCTGTCTGATTCCCAGCGCAAATAACCCGAGTTGAAAGCGGTGATATATTTATTGTCGACAAATTTTGTAGAAGATATCAGAAGCGGGTCATAACCCTGAGCTACAGAGCGCGCGTACGCGTTTCCTCCGAACGTCTGCCCCTCGGTCACATGGATATAGAACGACACATTGTCATAAAGTGTACCCCGCAGACGTGGACCGATTTCCAAAAGCGACACATTGGCATTGGGAGAGCGTTGAAAATCGTAGCTCCGGTATGAGAGAGCCCCAACTCCATCCAGAAACAACGAGAAATCAGGATCGGCGTAGTAAACGAGATACTTCTGTTCGTCGTCGTTAAATATGTTAAGAAGTCCCCCCGGCAGATGCGAGATAAGAGAAAACGACTCTTTCGTGCTCTTCGATATGTCGTAACTGAACTCGACTCTAAAATCCGCGAGTATCTTTTGCTCGGTGGAAGAAAGTTTAGCCTTTGTCTTCTCGAGCTGGTTCAGGTAAGAAGCGACCCGGCGCCTGCTGATCGGTATGTCGGCGCTGTTGTAGTTTATCAACCCTTTTAGACTCATCATTTCCAGGTAAGGATAAATTCTATTGTCAACCGGCACAAGCTCGGTTTGTGCAAATGACATAACGGGATACAGCAGCGAAATCAGTAATAACGACCGCAATAAACCCGTTGATAGATATTTCATACCGCAATCCCCTTTTAAGCAGTTCAATTGGATTGGCGCGACAGGTCAGCGTGAAGCCGCGCCGGAACGAATTTCAACCTTTCCCTTGCACTGAAGCGCCACCGCCCAGATTGAGCGTCTGCATCTTGACAGCAAATTCCTTTCGACGTTTCTTCTCAAGGAATCGGCCCTGCGTTAGATGATGGAACACCCAGTCCGGATAATGGTACAGCATCATCGCCACGGTCTTCAGGAAGAAAAGCGGATACCTCCTCCAGACTCTCTTGTACACGCCGCCGTCCGTGAAAGTCATGTGATTCATCGAGTCTATGACCCGGTAGAGTTCATAAGAGTCTAGATGATCCGTCCTGATGTTCGCGTTTATGCAATCGTAAGTCGAATAATCGTGCAGGTTTGTGATGTAATTGCCTGCAATAAGTTCTTGTCTAAGTTCAGTACCCGGGTACGGGGTAAGAGTGAAGAAAAGCACCGCGTCGAGACCAAGCTTCTTCGTGTACTCGTAAGTCCTCCAAAGCGTCTCCTTGCCGTCAGACGGATTTCCGACGATGAAGCCCCCGAACACGAAAACGCCATTTTCCTGAAGACTCTTTACTACCGCGGCAGTTTCGCTCGTCTCGAACTGGTTGTCTTTGTTGAAAAATTTCAGCGACTCGTCAGAATCACTCTCGATTCCTAGGAACACCCATTCAAATCCGGCTTTCCTCATCAGCTTCGTTAAGTACATATTTCTGCTAAAGCCCTGCACACTCGCCTGCGTCAGATACTTTATGTCGTTCAGGCCGCGTTCGATTATTCCGTTGCAGAGCTCCTCAAAATGATTCTTGTTAAGAACGATGTTGTCGTCGGTGAAGAATATCGCCCTCGCACCGTGGTCTTTGGCATCCTGGATGTCATCCAAAACTCTTTCGAGGCTGTACCTTCTGTAGCTCCTTCCGTACATTTTCGTTATTGTGCAGTAATTGCAGGTGAATGTGCAACCCCTTGAGGTCTCGACCACGTCCCCCTGGTAACCGAAGATCTTGAACTTCTTGTTCTTTATAACTCTGCAGCTCCTGTCAGGCAACTTTAGCTCTTCGAGGTTAAGAAGGCTGCCGGGAGGATTCTCAATGATTCTTCCGTCTTTCCTAAAAGAAACGCCCGGGATATCCTCGGGGATGCTTCCGTTGTGAATCGCCTCCGTGAGGCGTCGGAAGGCCATTTCCCCCTCTCCGCGTACCACGAAATCTATGTAGTCCATGTCGTCGCTGTGGAGGATTTCGTCGTATGCAACCGTCGCATGGTAGCCGCCAAGGACCGTCTTGACGTTGGGGTTCAACCTTTTTGCGATTTTTGCCAGTTCAAGCATCTCGGCATATTGGAACACCATTGAGCTGAAACCGATCACGTCAAAATGGTTTTTCTGGATGTACTTGGTATAGTACTCTTTGGCGTTGAACCGTACTGCCACGAGATCGAGGATCTTCACATCACAGATATCGTGATTCACGTTGGCAGCTAATGAGGAAAGACCTCCGTTCGGCTGCGTCATCAAAAACGCGCCATACCCGGTGATCCTGGAACTTGCAACAAGCAAACAATTAATCATGTACATCCCCTGACTTAATTATCGCCTCGTGATTTTCGGAATAATATATCGATTATGAACGCACTTCGCAAATTTTATTGTCAAGCCTGCAGCGCCTGAGAGTGTTATATTGTCTCGTTACGGCTGTTAGATGCTCAAAGAAATAAAACGGATCTCAAATGAGGATACAAAACAGCGGCGCTGTTCCCATTTTGGTTTCAATTGCCCTTGTCTTTGGACTAATTCTAAACGCAGAGGGGCAGAGCCGATATGATTCACTGATCACACGCGCGACCGACATGGCATATAACGTGCGCTTCAATGAGGCAGAAAGTCTTTTCACGGAGGCGACGCGTATTTCCCCGAACAGAGGCGAAGGCTACTTCGGGATCGCGCAAATTCACTTATGGATATACCTTGGCACGAAGGACAAGTCTCAATACGATGCGTTCATGAAATGGTTCGACCTAACGGTCTCGAAAGAAAAAACGGCGCTCAGGGTAAATCGCGACGATTACGGGGCTACCGATCTACTCGGAGAGACTTACCTCCTCCGCTCGCTAGCGTGCATAACGGCCCGCTCTTACCTTGACGCCTTCTGGGCTGTCAAATCGGCGCACAATTATTTCAAGAAGACTTTGCGAATCGATCCTCATTTCTACGACGCGTACAGGGGAATCGGAGAGATTCACTACTTCCTCGATTTCATACCTGGGAGTGTTCGCTGGACAATCGGGATATTCGGACTCGAAGGCAACAAGGAGAAAGGGTTTGCCGAAATCAGAATGGCGTACGAGAAGGGAGGTGGAGACAGGACAAGATCGGCTCTCGCGCTCGCTCAGATTTATTCAAACTACGTGGCCGAGTACGATAGCGCGATAATTCTGATGCGCCGACTGGTGAAGATGTATCCCCGCAATCCGATGTTCAACTACCACCTCGCGGTGGAACTAATAAAGCAACGCCGTCTCGGCGAATCGGAGAAATTCCTGGACCTGATTTTACGGGAGGACAACCCGGACTTCACGCTGCTGAACAATCTCTCCCTCTTCCTCAAAGGAGACATCAATTTCAAGCTGAATAATTTTCAGAATGCGATCAAGTACAACCGAATGTTCCTCTACAGGACAAAGGACCCCGACTACACGGGAATAGCCAGTTATAGGATGGCTATCAGTTACAGGGCCCTGGGCAACGACACCATGATGGTGAAAAGTCTGAAGAGGGCCATGGAAGGCAACCAGGATATTTACGATGACTCCCGTGCCAGGGAAAGGAGCATGCTTTTCCTGAAAAAAGGGATTTCTGCAGATGAGCTTATGACGCTGGAAGCCAAAAACGATGTCGACGCCGGCGAATATGAGAGGGCATACTCCCTGCTCATGCCAGGTGTGAACAAATTCAAGGACAGGGATGCTCGAGCGGAGGCGCTTCTAGTCTTGTCTGAAGCGGCCATTCACCTCGGCAAGTTCGCGGAAGGGATACGTCTCGCGGGAATGGCAGGCAAGACAAATAACGGCGACGAAGGGTGGATAGCGCCGAGGTCATGGTATTTCGCGGCGCTGGGTAACTACAGAGAGGGAGACATTACAGCGGCAAGAAGTCTGCTGGAGAAGGTCAAGGATACAAGCGAGTACCGATCCAACAACCTAATGAACGCCGCGACGAACAGACTGTCTGAAAGTCTGAAGGAGAGATGATACCGATTCGTTTCCGTGAAAAGATGCCCAAAAACAAGAAGCCCCGCGTAAACGCGGGGCTTCTTTCTACTCATTGCATTTGTTTCGCTCGCACAGCTACCTGAGGTATTCTCCCCTCGTGTTTTATTTTCTGTTTGAACTTCACTAATTGCGTTTCTAGTTTATCTACCGCCTTGTCGACAGCCTTGAAGTAATCATCGGTTGTCTCCGCAGCCTTCAGAATCTTGTCGTGGACCGAAAGTTTTATCTCCACCATTTTATCAGTTCCATTGGGTTTGGAGTGTTCATTCAGAAAAACGACGTTGCAATGTACCACTCCGTCGAAGAATCTGTTCAACTTCGAGACTTTGTCCTCAGCGTAAGTCTTCAAAGCGGGTTCAGCCTTGAAATGTCTGGAAGTGATGCTGATGTTCATAAGATTCCTCCGTATTGTTGTGTTCACTGTTCCGACTGGGTCGGAATTTATCGTTAGTCTCCACGAGGCAGAAGGCAAACCTGCGAGTCCAAACCGGACCGCCGGGGCCTGGCTGGCGCCTCCACCCGGACCTTTCCTAAGGGCCCTTTGGATTTCAAAGCGCCCGCGAGTCGAAGACGGCTCAGCTGCCAGTCCTCTGATTGCCTGCTCGCGGATGTGCATTTCTGTAAACCTTCTTTAACTGCTCAACAGATAAGTGAGTATAAACCTGTGTAGTCGAAAGGCTTTCGTGCCCAAGAAGCTGTCGCACCGCCTCAAGGTCGGCGCCGTGGTTCAGCAGATGGGTCGCAAATGAATGTCGCAGCGTATGCGGCCCCTTTCTCTCGACGTTTGAAACCCGGCTGACGCGCCTCGCCACAATGCGGTAGACCGAGGCTGGAATAATTCTCCTGCCATTCGATGAAATAAACAGCGCCCGGTCATCCGTTTTCACGGAAGAGAGATCGTCCCGGACCATCATATAAGAGCGTACAGCGTCGACAGCCCTGTCGATCACCGGTATGACGCGCTGCTTCCTGCGCTTTCCAAGGACTGTAACCACGTGACCGTCGAAGTCGATATCTCCGAAATTCAAGCCGCACAACTCGCTTACACGCATCCCTGTCCCGTACAGAAGCTCAAGTATCGCCTTGTCGCGAAAGTCCGCGGGCGAATCGAGTTGGACCTTGAGCATCTTCTCGATGCCTTCCTCTTCAATAAAAACCGGGATCGGCTTGCGCGCCTTGGGCGTGTTTATATACCCCGTGAAGTCTCTCTCGATATATTCGAATTTCACGAGATACCTTGCGAAGGACCTGATGCTGGATAATTTTTTCCTGACCGTTCGGCGGTCGTTGCCTCGCTTGTCGAGTTCGACAAGGAAGGCTCGCACGCTCTCCCCTTCGGAAAGGTTGTCGAGCGCAACGTCATGCTTGCCGGAGTATTCAAACAGAAAATTATTGAATTCCCTCAGCGATTGCTCGTAAGTGGCAATCGTGTTCGCCGATGCGTTCTTTTCCTTCTTCAGATAATCGAGGAAGGAATCTGCCAATTCGCGAACTGTACTTTCAGTCACTTCGCTGTTACTTCTCCAAACGATCCTTCGGAGACTTTTCCGTCGGCCTCAGCCTTCTGCTGAGTCTGACCTCCGGCATTCTCCGGACTTTGCGGTGCCTGCGCCTCTTCAGGTGAGAACTCGCTCTCACACTTCGGGCATTTGTAATAGTTGCCCTTCGTCTTCGTGTACTTCGAAAGAAGGAATGGCGAATCGCCAAGAGGGCACGGTATATTCACCGGCTTGTCCCATGTGGCATAGTGGCACTTTGGATAATTCGTGCAGCCGTAAAAAATTCTTTTCTTGCGTGTAAAGCGCTGCGCGAGTTCTCCCTTGCCACATTCCGGGCATTTCACGCCCGTTGTGATACTCTTCGTGAATTTGCATGTCGGGTAGTTCGAGCAGCCGATAAACTTCCCGAACCTACTGTTCTTATAGATCAGATCGTTTCCGCACTCCGGGCACTTGTCGCCGGTAGGACGGTTGTTGTCGTCATGAGCGTCGATCGGCTTGGTGTTCTTGCACTCGGGATACTTGCTGCACGCCAGGAACCTTCCGCGACGGCTCCACTTGATGATCATCGGCGAACCACATACGTCGCAGTTGACCTGCTGGCCGTCGACAGTAGACTTGATCTCATCAATCTTCCCTTCGACGCCTTTGACCGCCGAGTCGAATGGGTGATAAAACTCGTTCAGGACGTCGAGATACTTCTTGTTGCCGTTGGCGATCTCGTCAAGTTCGGATTCCATCTCGGCGGTGAACTTCACGTCGAAAAATTCAGGTAGGTTCGCCGATAAAATCTTGTTGACGTTCATACCGAGATCCGTGGCAAACAGTCGCCTTTCTCTCAGCTCCACATAACCTCTGTCCTCTATCGTCGAGACAATAGACGAGTACGTGCTCGGCCTTCCGATGCCGAGAGACTCCAGTTCCTTGACGAGGCTGCTTTCCGTGTAACGGGCGGGGGGCTTTGTAAAATGCTGTCTGGTATAAACGTCTTCGAGCCCTAGCGTCTCTCCCTCTTTGAGAGTCGCCGGGAGCGCGAATTTTTGAAGCTCATCGCTGTCTTCATCGGATTTAGATGCGTCGGCATCTTCAGCGGTGACGTCGTAAATCTGCAGGAAACCCGGAAACTTAACGTGCGAATCTGTCGCCTTGAACACGAACATTTCCCCGTCTTTCGCGGCATCGGGCACTCCCTCGATCGAAACGGTAATCTGATCGTACACGGCCGGATTCATTTGGGACGCGATGAATCTTTTCCATATCAAGTCATAGAGGAGGAACATTTCCCTCGGAAGGTGCTTCTTGATTTCCTGCGGGAGGTACTCCATGTGAGTCGGGCGGATCGCTTCGTGGGCGTCCTGCGATGACTTCGATTTCTTGAAATGCCTCGCCTCTTTCGGGAGAAACTCCTGGCCGAATTCGCTCTTGATATAATTTCGCGCGGCGTCGATGGCTTCGTCGCTGATACGGGTCGAGTCGGTTCTCATATAAGTGATTAGGCCGACACGCCCTTCCGGTCCAAGTTCGACACCTTCATAAAGCTGCTGAGCCAACATCATGGTCCGTTTCGGCGAAAAGCCGAGACGTGTGGAAGCCGCCTGCTGAAGTGTGCTAGTGATGAATGGGGGGGCGGGGTTCCGCTTCTGTTCTTTCCGCTGTATAGAATCAACTTCGTACTTGGCGGTCTTGATGTCCGCCACGAATTTCTCGGCTTCCTCCTGACTTCCGATGAAGAACTCCTTCTTTGAGCGGTCCTTGCCGTTCGCGCTCCCCTGCGGGTCCTTGAGATCTTTCCCGGCGATGGAGTAGAGCTTGGCTTCGAACTCCTCCTGCGCTTCCGTCGTGAATTTGCCGAGCACGGACCAGTACTCAATAGGTGAAAACGCGTTGATCTCGTTCTCACGCTCGCAGACAAGCTTTAGTGCCACAGACTGAACCCTGCCGGCAGAAAGGCCGGGGTAAACCGCTTTCCAGATCAGCGGGCTGACTTTGTAACCGACGAGCCGGTCCATTATGCGACGGGCCTGCTGTGCGTAAACGAGGTGAGAATCAATCTTAAGAGGATTCTCCATAGCCTTGGAGACGCCGGTTTGAGTGATTTCCGTGAAAAGGACCCTAAAAACACTATCGGAAGAATGCTTCAGTTCCTCAGCGATGTGCTGCGCGATAGCCTCTCCCTCGCGATCGGGGTCAGTCGCGATGTACACCTGCTGTGCCTTCTCGGAGAGATCCTTCAGTTTCTTTATGACTTCGCTTTTGCCGCGTATCGTCTTGTACTCGGGCTCGAAGCCCTTTTCGACATCGACGCCAAGTTTGCTCTTGGGCAAATCCTTTATGTGACCCACCGTTGCCTCGACCACGTAATCGTTGCCGAGATATCTGTTTATAGTCTTAGCTTTTGATGGCGATTCGACAATTACAAGTTTTTTTGCCATGTCGGAATTTTACCAGTCTTTTTAAAGAATGCATCTATCACTCAGGTGCTCAGTTCAGTTGATGGTATCGGAACTGTTGAGCATTATCCTGCTTCCCGGTTTTCCGGGTGAATTGTACTCGAAAAGGACGCTCGCCACGATCGACTTGACTTCGTCCCTGTCCACGACGTTAGAACCTGACATCAGCGAGCGCTCAATTATGTTCTCCATGTCTAGCTGGTCGATAAGCCCGAGTTC
>JAJYRM010000197.1 GCA_021794075.1 Bacteroidota bacterium
GTGATCACAATGCTTGGTATACAAACGCCAGCCAGATGTCGGGACACTTGAAATAATAGGATAGGGCCTCCATGGCTGCTCCGAGCTTCACTGCACTGAGGCCGGGACGCCACGAACACTTTTGCGCAGCAACCGGCAATTGATCGGGCCAGAACAGGGTATTCCCTTCGGTTGTTTCTGAAGCTTAAATGCTTTGGTGGTTTATATGTCGCTTAAAAGCAAGTTTACTGAGAAACAGATCAGAAAGCATCTGTTCCTTCGGGGTCGGATATGGTATTTCGATCTAAGAATCGGGCGCGGCAGAAGACAACGCTCCCTCCACACAGCTGATAGAGAAATAGCAGTTCGCAGAACGCTCGAATTATTCCAGCGCCTGGAAAACATTTCCACATCCACGTTGCAAGGCCGTTTGGACTATCGTTGTGCTGACCTTACGGAGCAGATCATTTAAGCGACGATTTCTCCTTTTGGTTAGCCTCTTAAAGAAAGCAGTTTTGTTTGCGGCGCGCTCCGCGGCCTGAAAGTCATTGTAACGTCTCGCCAATTCGTAGTATTCTTCCCCCAGCTGCAGGAATTCCCCCGAAGTCGGTATCCACCCTACAATCAGCCCACCGACGATAGTCGTGTCGACGCCTATCCGTTGGCTTACATTTATTTTTCGCTTCGGCTTGAGCTCCAAATTTATGTATGTGAATTCTTTATCAAACTGGATGCTCCTGACTTCTGCAAAATCAGGAGGAAACTCGCAGCGAAGGATCAGTCGCAAGGCTCGCACATATAACGTCTTCGCAACTAGATCAACTATCACCTTCGAGCCCGCGATCTCAAGCTTGACTTTCTCGGAGCGTAACGTCTTTGAATGATTACCCCCTTCTTCTCCATGACGAGCCCCCACAACCTTTACCCTCAGCTACAGAAAAGCAAGGACATCACTTTAAGCGTATCTAGCTTTTCTGCGCGATTATTTTATACCCCATTTCGAAAGATGAGCGCTAACCGAAGGGCGCTTATCGTTTCGTATCAAGACTAATTTCAGTTTCAATTTTGCCATTCCACTCAGGAATTCCAAAATACGTTTTTCTGCAAGATGCGATATTCCCTCCATCTGCAGCCGATTGCACACGTGTCGTCGCCATCAGACCAGGACCTTCAAGATAAGTACGGCACGTGACCGAGCACCATCCCTCAAGCCCCCAATTGCGCCAATACTCCAACACGACGAGGCAAGCAAAAATAGTTTTGCAGAAACATTGCATTTACGCATATACTATGCTATCTTAGACCACAAACAAAAAGGAGAATACATGAAAGGATCGGACATCTTAGGAAAGAGAATTCACCAAAGGCGGGAGCTTCTGCAAGTCACTGCGTACAACCTGGCGCAAAGCTGCGGTCTTTCGCCGGCAACAATCTACCGAGTTGAGAAAGGAGGGATCGGCCAGCTCGGTTCCGATGCGCTTGTACAAATTGCGAATGAATTGAAAACGACGGTCGATTACCTGCTCGGCAGGACTAACGATCCGACAACAGGAGGCAGCGTGAATTTGGATCCACAAGCTGCTGAGTTACTTCAATTATCTGCAAAACTTAAGAGAGAAGATGCGGACACGGTCGCGAAATTTATGGAGTTCTTGCGTTATCGTGCATTGCCGATACAAGAGCTCATCCGAGGTTACAACGATCTCTACGAAATGTCCGAAGCAGCGGTAAAGACAGGCAAATGGGACAAGAAGGACAAACGATTGCTGAAAGCCCGGGAGCAGCAAGCCATGATCGCGATAAATCTTGCACTGACTGAGGACTAGAAAGGACTGGACGTGATGCAATGCAGAAATGTTCAACTCGTTACACCTATTGCGCCAGCGCACTCTAATACCAGGAGCGGGTGTTGATGCGTCGCAAAGCGACACGACTAGAAAGCCGCGAACACCTCTCTGGCATTTTGCACGACAAAAGATCCAAATCCGAAAGTGGAACACCACTTTCCAACAACGGCTGTCAAAATACGCTGAATGATCTTCGTACGATCCTGAATGTACCTGAAGCGGCGGATTATCTGCGCGTTTCAGAGAGTATAGTTCGAAGGTACATCCGGGAACGAAGAATCCCCTACTTCAAAATAGAGGGACGATATTTGTTTTATCGCCCTGAACTGGAAGAATGGGTACGGAGCTTAATTGTCGCACCCGACGGACAGTCTTCAGACGAACTCGCTGAGAAAGCTGCTGTTGAAATCTGGAATCGAACTAAAGGGAATTAAATATGGCGAATCTAAGAAAGATAACGAACAAACACGGAGCCACTTATTATATCGATTTCTACTTCGAAGGGAGAAGACATGTAATTTCGACGAAGTCATCGAGCGCAAAAATAGCGAAGAAGATAAAGGCTGACATCGAAGCAAAAATAGCCTTCGGCACCTTCAAGCTTGATATCTACCAAAAGAAAGAAATCAGGCTGTCAGAATTCGTAGCGAAATACAAAGAGAAAGTCGGATCGACCAAATCGTCATCCACAATCGCGCGGGAGCGCATCGTGTTAGATCGTTTCATACAGATAGTTGGCAATCCCGGGTTGAAATCGGTGGATGCTGAGATGCTCGCCGGATGGAGAGCAAAAAGGCTTGAGAATGTGAAGCCGGTGACATTTAACATCGAGCTCAGAACCATGAAGGCGATATTCGGCGTCGCCGAAAGCTGGGAGTACATCGAGAAGAATCCCTTTAAGAAGATCGGTAAGCTGCGGGTTGAAGAACACCGGCTGTACATGACTGAAGGCGAGCTGGCTCGCTTCTTCAATACCCTCAGGAGACTCCAGCTGCGGACGAAATCCAAAACATACAAGCAGAAGCTGCAGCTCCTCGCCCACTTTTACTACTTCCTTTACAGCACCGGACTACGCCGCGATGAAGCACTATGCCTTCGAATATCAGACGTGGATTTCGACATTAACTTCGCCCACATACGCAAGGCAAAAGACAAGGAAGCCCGAGCCGTTCCCCTTACTAAAGAGGCCCGGAAGATCCTATTGTCGCTGGGGACTCGTCTGTTCCAGGATTTGAAGCCCATGGACGTATCGCATCAATTCAAGAAAATAGCCGACATGGCGAGCCTGGAGGGATTCAAACTCCACAGCCTGCGTCATACGTTCGCAACTAAGCTGATCTCTGCCGGCGTTGACGTCCTTACGGTGAGCAAGATTCTTGGACACTCGGACATTAATACGACCATGATCTACGCGAAAGTGCGACTGGCAACGATGCAGAACGCGATCGACCTTTTTAAAGATGACCAGAACTTGGTTAAGATTTGGTTAGACAACGCTGAATCTGGCGGCGAAAACGAAAATAGCTTTCCTGTAATCCCTTAAAATGTTATATTTTCACACAAGCCGAGATGGCGGAATTGGTAGACGCACTGGACTCAAAATCCAGCGGGGCTCACACTCCGTGCGGGTTCGACTCCCGCTCTCGGCACTGGCATTTCAAGACAATCCAACCCATCCATTTCACCGGCTGTCCTAAAACACCTCCGGCCTAAGCGCCGCGCGGGTTCTCGAGTTTGAACCGGACACGGTTCGAACGAGATCCGCCTGGGTTCAAACATTTCACGGAGTTCCAAACCTATGTACCGAAGACTCAGATGGCGGAATTACCCCGAGTCACCAATTCAAAATTTAAAATTCAACATTTAGAATTCTTTACGCGGCATTCTGCAGCGTCTGTCGCGCGTCGTAGAGATCGCACGCCACCTGAAGATTCATCCAGAACTCCGCCGAGTTGCCGAACACTTCAGAAAGAAGAATTGCGGTCTCAGCGGTCATATCGCGTTTGCCGTTGATCAGCGTGTTTACCCTCTGGATCGGCACCTTCATCCGGCGCGCGAGCTCCACCTGACTCATGCCCTTTGGCTTCAGGAACTCTTCGAGCAGAATCTCTCCGGGATGAGTCGGTTTACGGTTTTTCGGTATCATGTATTCTTCCTCAATGATAATCGTTTATCGAAACGCCGCTTGCCGCGCCGTCGGCCCACCTAAACACGATGCGGAACTGGTCGTTTATCCGGATCGAGTGACAGCCTTTCAGCTCCCCCTTCAGAACTTCAAGCCTGTTCCCGGGCGGCACTCGCAGATCGGCTATTTCGTGAGCCGCCTCGATCATGTCGAGTTTGCGCCGCGCGACACTCCAGATTGACTGAGGTATTCGTCGGGCCGCTTTCGTATCGAGCCCATCGTATATATCCCTGGTTGTCTCATCAGCGAATCCGGCGATCACACGCCAAGTTAACGCTTTAACGCCATACGTGCAACGGAGGCCCAACAGCCAAATCGCCCCTCTTCGTTCCGATTATGTCACAGAGAAGCACAGAGCGTGTAATTAGCTTTCGTTCCCAATTCAACATTTAGAATTCATAATTTAGAATTTCTTCCGTCTCTCTCTGTAATTATTTTAGCCAGGGCCGAAACATTTCACGGAGTTCCAAACCTATGTGCCGAAGACCCAGAGGGCGGAATTACCCCGAGTCACCAATTCAAAATGTAAAATTCAACATTCAACATTCTTCCTTGTGCTCTTCCGCGCCGACGAATATTTTGTATCGCAATCTTACATCAAACCAATCGGGAATCTGTATTCGTGAAAAGCGGAATATTGTTCGAAGCATGCGTCGAATCACCTGAATCGGCAGTTGCAGCCGAAAAGGGCGGGACAGGCAGGATCGAACTCTGCATGAATCTCGACATCGGCGGCCTCACCCCTCCCGCCGTGATGATTCGCGAAACGTGCAAGGCCCTCTCCATCCCGGTCAACGTTCTTATCCGCCCGCGCGGGGGAGATTTCAACTATTCATCCGAAGAATTCGATACGATGAAGCGCGAGATAGAGGTCTCGAAGCAGGCCGGCGCCAACGGCGTGGTTGTCGGCGTACTCAAGGCGGACAACTCCGTCGACTTTGCGCGCGTGCGCCAGCTGGTGGAGATCGCCCGCCCCATGAGCTTCACGTTCCATCGCGCCTTCGACGAGGCAGCCGATCCTTTTCGCGCGCTAGAAGATATCATGAGCCTCGGCATCGAAAGACTCCTCACCTCCGGACAGAAGCCCGCGGCGAAACAA
>JAJYRM010000058.1 GCA_021794075.1 Bacteroidota bacterium
CTTTCGATCAAAGGAAGGCGGTAAAAGAGCACCATGAGTGAAAAACAACCGGCGGCCCCCGACAGCACGGCGCTTCGTGTGGCACTCTGGCGGGCGATGCACGTGGAGGTCGATCCGTCGCCTCACATATTCCAGGACGACATCGGTCTCAAGCTGGCGGCGCCGGACGAAGACTGGCGGAGCCGTCCCGACATGGATCCTCAATTCACAAAGCCTTTTCGTGCGTCCATCGTGGCACGTGCGCGCTTCGTCGAAGATCTCGTCGTTGAGGAAGCCGGCAAGGGAGTCGGCCAGTACGTCCTTCTCGGCGCGGGACTCGACACGTTCGCACAGCGCAGGCCCGATGTCGCATCGCGTATGAAAATATTCGAGGTCGACCGGCCTGGCCCCCAGGAGTGGAAGCGCCGCCGGTTAACCGAGCTCGGCTTCGGAGTGCCGGAATGGCTCCGGTTCGTACCTGTCGATTTCGAGCGCGGCAGCGACTGGTGGGACGAGCTGGATGCGGCTGGATTCGATAAGAGCAAACCTGCAGTCATGGCGTCGCTCGGCGTCAGCATGTACCTCACGAAGGAGGCGATCGTCGATATGATGCGTCGCGCGGCGGCGCTTGCGCACGGATCGGTGTTTGCCATGACGTTCATATTGCCTCTCGAGCTTGCGGACCCCGAAGCGCGTCCCGGTCTTCAGATGGCGGAGAAGGGCGCGCGCGCAAGCGGGACACCTTTCATCAGCTTTTTCACACCGGAGGAAATGTTCGTACTCGCACGCGAAGCAGGGTTTAAGGAGATGCGCCACGTGTCGGCGGCGGATCTTGCGGAACGGTACTTCTCAGGAAGGACCGACGGTCTCCGCCCGCCGAATAGTTCGGAGGAGTTTTTGGTCGCGGGGACATGATCGAGGCTGTCGCCCCGAGCTACAATTTTCCCGTCATCGCGAGTCCCGATCATGCGAATGCTTGATCAGGCCGTGGCAATCCCATACTTGGTGGTACCACACACGCGCCTTTGCCACGATGAAGGTTTCACCGCAAAGATCGCCACTGCGAAAACTTTGGTATTGTGAATCCCTCGATGCATATTTCGTTAGGAAGCAATCGGTTCTGGTGAACCGGATTCAAGCGCCGGACTCGAAGTTCGAAAAACTGAACAAATTGAAAAAGTAGATTTCCAAAAACCGACGACGTGTGACATATTAAGTTTCTGGATCTTTGGATTTTGAAAATTCGTGATATTCAGAGTTCCGTGCTTAACGCATAGAACTCCTTCTTACTCTACTGAACATTTGTCGCTCGTGATTCACATTAAGGAGGTATTCAAATATGAAAAGTATATTTCGCATGACATTTCTGGTACTGATTCTTCTGCAGTACCCGGCTTACAGCCAGAACGTTAAGTCGAGTGAGTGGGTAAATTATGGTAGATATGCTCAAGCCAATGAGAAGCTCCCTCCGCCGGCACCGGGAGAAAAGCGCGTCGTCTTCATGGGCAACTCAATTACGGAATTCTGGGCCATACGCGACAGCAGTTTCTTCGTCGACAACGGATATATCGACAGGGGGATCAGCGGACAGGTCACTTCCCAGATGCTGCTCCGATTTCGTCAGGATGTTATCGACCTGAAGCCGACGCTCGTCGTCATACTGGCGGGCACGAACGACATTGCTGAAAACGCCGGTCCGATCTCATTGCAGCATGTAATGGACAATATTATTTCGATGGCACAACTAGCCGAAACGAACCATATCAAAGTGATCCTTTGTTCCGTCACGCCGGCCTACGATTTCCCGTGGCATAAGGGATTACATCCTGCTGAAAAGATTGTGAAGCTGAATTCGATGATCAAATCTTACTGCGAAGAGAACAACATTCCTTATGTCGACTACTACTCCCGGATGGTCGATAAGGAGGGAGGCATGATCAAGAAATACACCATAGACGGGGTACATCCTAATCACGAGGGTTACACGGTAATGGATTCTATCGTACAGAAAGAAATCAAAGCGGTGCTGGAAACAAGATAGAACCGGTGATCGGTAGAAAGAAGAGATAGGAGACAGGAGCCGGGAAGATTCGGCAGTACAACTCCCTCGCGGCAGAGGGCGGATGTGGCAACGCCGGAAAACGGAAATAAGCTCCAGTGTTTGGAATGGGTGCGCTGGGATAATGAAAGCATTCCCCGCGTTCTTAACAGCTGACTTTGTCCGCTTCTCTAGACTTACCCACCCAGCCAATGCGTAAAACGGGGGAAGGATGGCTTCTCGCATATTGGCAACCTAGTAGTCGGTTGGAATCGTTTGAATTCGACAACTTGCAACCTCTCCTTACCGGAGGAGCATAGACCGGAACTTGCCTTCAAATTCCAATGTTGGGGATTCATACGCCGGGCAATCGAAAAGCCGGCTCTGGCCTTTAGTACCGCCTAAAGTCTTAGTTATTCCAACTCGCTTACCCAATCGAAGGGAAAAAAGGAGGAAGGATGGCTTCTCGCTTACTTTCAACTAAACCTTTAGATGTAATTCTCCGCGAAACGGAGGAGACTTCACACGGATTGAAGAGGTCCTTGGGACCGATAAACCTGACCACACTGGGAGTGGGCGCCGTCATCGGCGCAGGAATATTCGTCCTCACGGGACAGGCCGCCGCCCAATACGCCGGACCGGCCGTGGTTTTATCGTTCACACTCGCCTTCTTCGCATGCCTTTTTGCGGGATTGTGCTACGCGGAGTTCGCCTCGCTCATTCCCATCGCCGGTTCGGCGTACACGTACGGATATGCGACGCTCGGCGAGATCTTCGCGTGGATTATCGGTTGGGACCTCATGCTTGAGTACGCGTTCGGCGCCGCGACGGTGGCGGCCGGATGGAGCGGCTACGTGCTCAGCTTTCTCCAGGACTTCGGCATACATCTCCCCCCTCAGTTTTCCGGCGCACACGGAGAGATGATGGTGAAGTATAACGGCATCTGGGAACGCCTTGGACGCATCAAGGCCACACTTATGTCTCAGCATATCAACCCAATGTCGCTCCCCCATTTGACTGCGCAGTTCAATCTTCTTGCAGCGGCAGCGATTATAGTCGTGACTGTCATACTAGTGATCGGTATAAAGGAGTCGGCAAATTTTAATTCGACCATGGTCATTATCAAGGTCGCCGTGGTATTTATATTCATCGCAATCGCGGGCGCATACGTGCTGAACCATCCCGCCACTACAATAGATGTGAACTGGAAACCTTTCATACCACCGAACAAAGGAGGATTCGGCAACTTCGGCTGGTCGGGAATCGCCAGAGCTGCGAGCGTCATCTTCTTCGCGTACATAGGTTTCGATGCGGTCTCTACTACAGCACAGGAGGCTAAGAATCCGCAGCGAGACATGCCGATAGGCATCATGGGATCGCTGCTGATATGCACCGTCCTTTACATACTGGTTTCCGGAATATTGACAGCCGTTGTGCCGTACACGAGCCTGAACGTTGCCGATCCGGTTGCCGTGGGAATCGATGCTACGGGGGTCGTCTGGGGAAGCATTCTCGTGAAGATAGGCGCGATCCTCGGTCTCGCGACAGTAATGCTGGTCATGCTCCTCGGACAGTCGCGCGTTTTCTATACGATGTCGAACGACGGACTCCTTCCGCCGTGGGCAAGCAGGATTCATCCGAAATTCCGGACACCGTGGATCTCGACGATTGCCGTTGGAATCTTCGTCGCAATCTTCGCGGCTATCTTGCCGATCGACGTGCTGGGCGAACTTGTAAGCATCGGAACGCTCCTCGCGTTTGTAATCGTCAGTGCCGGAGTCTGGATACTGAGGAGACGCAGGCCCGATTTGCCGCGGCCATTCAAAACACCGTGGGTACCTTTCGTCCCGATCATGGGAATAGTCGTCTCCACTTTTCTCATGCTGAGCCTGCCGCTTGCAACATGGCTGCGTCTCATAATCTGGCTGATCGTCGGGCTGCTGGTGTATTATTTCTACGGCAGGAAGCACAGCAAGGTGAGGCTGATGAACGCGAACGCCGATCGGGCTACTTAATGACATGATGGGTGGAACTTTCAGAGGCAGGGCGCGGGAGGAAGGGAACGCTCCCTCATCGGTTCAAGCGCCCACGAGCGATTTTGCCGCGCGCATAGGTGTGTACTTATTCGGCCTGATGTCTGCAGCGGCGGGCATCATAGATATCATATGGAGAGAGTTCGAGCCTTACCATCAGCCGCTGCAAGCCATCGGCAGCCATATTGCCGACGTGAAGGTGGTTGTGTACATCGGCGCTTTCGGATTGATAGCCGGCGGCGGTGCAATGTTAACGCGGAGGGCAACCCGCTACGGCGCGGCAACGCTGGCGATAATCTACAGCGCCTTCGCCATCGCCACACTTCGACGTTTCTATACCGCGCCCCATTACCTCGGAAATCATCCTTCGGTGTACATCGGGGTCTTCGATACTTTCGGCACGCAGCTCATACTTGTCATAGCTGCTCTCATAGTGTATTCATCAAGGTCACCGCGAAGCGCGCTTTCCGGAACGATTGCACAAATCGCCCGTTGGGCATTTGGAATCTGTGCAATCGATTTCGGTCTGGCACACTTGACCGGAATAAATGGAGTCGCCGCGATGATCCCGGCATGGATGCCACTCGGCGGAGTCTTTTGGACTGTGGTTTCAGGAGTTGCCTTTGTACTTGCAGGAATAGGAATCGTGTCTGGACTTCTCGACATTCTCGCCGCGCGTCTTCTCGCGCTGATGCTTTTGATCTTCAGCTTCATAGTGTTGGCGCCGCTGATATTTGCCGCGCCTCACAACCAGGTATCCTGGGGAGCGAACGTTTACAATTTGACGGCAGTCGCATCGGCATGGATAACCGCGGAATGGCTGGCGACGCAGCGAATGAGCTCGCAGGCCCGCTAGATTTTCTCGGCGGATGATTTATCTCTATGCTTGCCCTGCGTGATCACAAGCTCTCTCAGCGGCTGAACTTCTATGCTCCTGACCTGGGCCGGCGGAATCCTTGCTGCAATTTCTAGTGCTTCATTCATATCTTTTACATCTACGAGGTAATTGCCTGCAAGTGACTCTTTCGTCTCGACGAACGGTCCGTCGACGATCGATACCTTCCCTTCGCGGACACGAACGTTTTTCGCTGTCTCCACCTGTTGAAGGGGCTCCGACGCCTTGCACCAACCGGCCTTCCGGATCTCCGCGTCGTACTTCATGCACTCTTCGTCGGTCATCGCTGCGATCTTGCACTCTTCGCCATACACAAGGCAAATGCATTTAATTCCCTAATCCTCTCCTTAATATGAAATGAACTAATTCTCCGGAAGCAGCTGCGGACTCCAGAGTATTTCCCAAAGATGTCCGTCCGGGTCCGCGAAATAGCCGTGATATCCTCCCCAGAATGCCTTCTGTCCCGGCTTCACTATCTTCCCACCGGCCTGCTCCGCCTGTTTGAGCACCGAATCGACTTCAGCTTCTTCTCTCACATTGTAGCCGATGGAAAATTCAATCGAAGAGCGTCCGCCGGCGGCGATGCCTGCATCCCAGGTGAGACTGTCTCTAGCATAGATCGCAAGGGTTACTCCATCCTTCATCTCAAAGAAAGCCACATCGCCCCGCTCGAACTCTTTCCCGACTATCCCTTTTGAGGCAATGCCAAAGCCGTCGTGATAAAATTTGTATGCTCTTTCGAGATCATCGACGCCGAGCGTCAAAGCTGCGAAGCGTGCATCCACATCTATCTCCCGCCGATATTGGTTTTGAGAGGACTGGATAATTAGGATAACCAAAATCCCACGGCATGAGTTCATATCGAGAGCTGTGATGCGAAGGGCGATTTGCATCCTTAATCGATGATCAGTTATTCACGCAATGAATGACAAACATTCACGTGATAAATAATCTGCAAAGGGAGTGCAACATCTGGGTTCGGCTACAAACACCTGTGCTCACCGGTGATCGCGTCTTTATTCAAGCTCTCCGAGTCGCTTCTGAAGGAACCTCATCTCCGGTTCCTGTTTTGCGAGCGACAATGCACGCTCGTACGAGACCCTTGCTTCTCCATTTCTGCCCAATCTCCTGCAGAGTTCCGCCCGGGCGGAATGCACGAGATGATAATCCTTAAGTTCGCCGCGGCCTAGAACATCGTCTATTAATTTCAGACCCGCCTCCGGTCCGTCGAGCATGGCGACGGCAACCGCACGGTTCAGTTCGACAACGGGAGAAGGATTGACACGAATAAGAATATCGTAGAGAGCGACTATTTCCGCCCAGTCAGTCGAAGGCGCGTCCGGCGACTCGGCGTGTATTGCCGATATAGCCGCCTGAATTGTGTAAAACCCGGATCGTCTCGTGCTCACCGACCGCTCCACCAAGGCGACGCCTTCGGCGATCATTTCGCGGTTCCAGAGCGATCGATCCTGGTCCTCGAGAAGTACGATATCCCCTTGCGGCGTAGTCCGGGCACCTCGCCGGGATTCATTGAGAAGCATCAGGGCAAGGATTCCCATGACTTCGGGTTCGGGAAGAAGCTCCATCAGCAATCGTCCGAGACGTATGGCCTCCATCGAAAGCTCCGGCCTGGTCAGCGAGTCTCCTGATGAGGCGGAGTAACCCTCGTTGAAAATCAGGTAGACGACCTGGAGCACGGTTTCTAGCCGTTTTGACAGCTCGCTTTTCGGGGGGACCTGATATGGAATTTTCGCCTCACGAATTTTCGACTTCGCGCGGACTATGCGCTGCGCCAGAGTCGGCGGATTTGTCAGGAAAGCATGCGCGATTTCTTCGGTCGTCAGTCCGCAAACTTCACGCAGTGTGAGAGCTACGCGTGCCTCTGGCGCCAGTGCCGGGTGACAGCATGTGAATATAAGCCTGAGACGATCGTCCTCGACGCTTTCGCCGTCGAAATCCTGCATGCCATCGTCCCCGGAAGGTATATTCTCTTCGTATGGCTCGATCGAAGTCTCGAACTTCGCCCGGCGGCGCATGCGGTCGATGGCTTTGAAGCGTCCGGCAGAAACAAGCCACGCCCTCGGGTTGGAAGGGATCCCGTCCCCGGGCCACTGTTCCATCGCGGCGGTGAACGCCTCGTGCATTGCATCCTCGGCTGTCTCGAAGTCGCCGAGGAGGCGGATCAGCGTGGCAAGGATGCGGCGGGACTCGCTCCTGTAAATTTCATTGATAGTGCTGCCGATTTTTCCGGTGGAATCCGTCGTTGCTCGCTCCTCTTTTGACCTGATTACATTTCAATGCCGGCCTGCGTCACCGTGTTCTCTCCCAAAACCCGCCGGCCGTAAGCACACTCAGAAAGATACCGATGTCGCCCTGATTCATGGAAGATTCAGCTGCCAGGAAACTCCGTATCCATCTTCGGCCCACGCGAACTTCCGGCTGAAAGGATACTTGTTCAGCGACATGTGCACCTTCCCGCCCTCCGATAACTTTGCAAACAGTTTGTCAATCTCCTCTTCGGACTCGCACGTCACGAATATCAACATGGCCGGAGTGAAAGTGAACCTGTGATCCAGTCCACTGTCCATCGCCATAAATTCCTGTCCCGCAAGTGTGAACCTGGCTTGCTTCACGGTACCCTCCTGTTCTCCCTCGTTAGGACCGTACCGCTCTATTTTTTCGACATGTGAATTTCTGAACAAGGTCACATAAAACTTTACGGCTTCATCGGGCTTGCCACGCCGCTCGCCGACAAACAAAAGGAAAGTTGTAAGTTTCTGCATATTTCATTCCTCCTTCTAAATAGCTCCGTCGGTATTGGGCGAGTCCGCGGGAATCGGCTGTCCACAATCCCACAACTCGACGATTTTTTTCCCGCGGAATCTCATGACGTGCACCACAACCATCCCTTTGTCTCCCGGAGACGGAACGAGATGTGCGTGGACTGCGACTGTGTCCCCTTCGGCAACAGCGTTCCTTACCAGGTAAGTCTTGTCGGGAGACTGCGACTGGTTTTCGATCATCGCCGCTTTGAGCGCGGCAAATCCGGCACCGAAGTACAGGTTGTGATGTTTACCCTTCATGTCCACGTATTTATCATAAGCCTCATCGATCTTGCCGGCCACAACCATTTGCAGGAAGTCGACGGCTATTTCCTTGTTAGTTGCCATCATTCATCCTTTCGTTGCGTCGCATCAGCAGGTGGTCCACACTCCACGGTCCGCCGCCCGCAGCCGAAATATACAGCCAAATGAAGCAGTAAAGGTACGCGAGTTCGCCGCCGCTGATGACAGGCCAAAAGCTCCTCGGGAAATGAACTTGAAAAAATGCGACAGCCATCTCGCCCGCCAAAATGAACGCGACCGGCCTGGTGAAGAGGCCAAGCAGAAGGAGCAAGCCACCAAACGTCTCGAGTATGCCCGCCAGTCCGAGCTCGGAGAGCAAATGGACACCACCGGCTCCTGGCATCATCGCCGCCGGAAAAGCGAAAAGTTTCATCGTGCCGTGCGTCATGTAAGTGAAGGCTGCCAGAATCCGAAGCACGCTCCGCAATTGAGGCGAAAACCTTTTCCATTTATCGGCAATCTTAGACATAATTCATTCCTCCTTGAAGTTATTCTTGTTCTGTGATTATCCAACGCTTCCTTAGTTTGAAACCATATCCAAATCCCGCGAGCGACACGATCACCGCCGGTATGATGAGCGGTCCGACAAACGGCAGCGCGACAACTGAGATAACGAGGGCAAACCATGGCAGACTTCTTCTCCATCCCGACTTATGAAGGAGTTTGATTCCGGATAACGAACCAATAATGTAGACGATAATCGCCGCCCCGCTCGGGATGAGCAAAGCGGTTTGAAGGTCCGAGTTGAAAATATAAAACACGATAAGCATTGTCATCGCGAGCGATGAAAGCATTAGCAGGCTCCGATCCGGCATATTTGTCTCGCGATTCATGTGGGCGAGCGTTCTCGGGAAACCGCCGTCCCTCGCCGCGGCGTAAATGACCCTCGTCAATCCCGCCGTGTACGCGTTCGACGCGCCGAATATGATAAAGAATGCCAGAACCGCCGTCCCCGCCGCGCCGTACTTGCCGAGCATTCTCGAGAAAATTTCGGCAAATGGCGCGACGCTCCCTCCTGCCGCGTACGCGCGCGTGCCGATAGTAACCACGGCAACGGATACGTACAGAGCTCCTATCAGCACGACGCTTATCGCCACGCTTCTGCCGAAGTCTCGTTGCGGATTCGTAAACTCCTCCGCCACGTTTGAAACATTCTCATACCCGAGGAACGACCAAAATATCAGAGCAGCCGCAGTGCCGATGGGAAAATATCCGTTCGGAAAAAGAGGCGCGAAGTTCTTGAGTTTCACGGACCCGGCGGAGGCGACAACTGCCGCAACCAGCATAACGATTATGGCCGTCACCACACCGAGCTGAACCCTGTTGCTGAATCTTATGCCCCGGTAGTTGACGACGAAAGTTAGGACGATGACGGCCGCCGCGACGAGATAAAGATCCACCCTGCTCATTGGGAAGGCATACGCGAGATATGAAGCGGCGATAAGCGTGACTGCGGGCGACCCGGCAATGTACCACAAAGCAAAGAGCCATGACACCACGGTGGCAGCGTGGAGGCCGAAGCTCTCCTTCGCAAAAGCATAAACTCCGCCCGATTCCGGCATGCGCGCAGACAGCGAAGCAAATGTGTAAGCGAAAGGATAACTCGCCACCGAC
The DNA here is from genome assembly GCA_021794075.1 of Bacteroidota bacterium. Classification (GTDB taxonomy): domain Bacteria; phylum Bacteroidota; class Ignavibacteria; order Kryptoniales; family JAKASW01; genus JAKASW01. Next base: position 9,685 of record JAJYRM010000058.1, read on the forward strand.
AAAAACACCCATGCGATGAGTGACGATGGACCGGCTATCTTCGCCGCGAGACCTGGAAGAACGAGGACTCCGGAACCCAGGACCGAGCTGACATAGAGAGCAACTGCATGACGTAGCGTTATTGCTTTCTTCAATTGTAAATCTTGCGCACCGCTTTCATTCACAAATTTGCTTTCGATAGTTAAAACATCCTTGGAGCCTACGACCCCAATTTAATCTCTTCCCCGCGAAAAAATGACCCCGGCATCATTCTGCAATGTTACAGGTCCTTTGCGGTCAGCAAAGTGTCAAAAAGATGTCTGATCTAATTCCCTTCTTGTGTGCGGAACATTTCAGTCAAGCTGAATATAGTTGCCACGAGAACTGCCGTATCCATCCTCGACCCAGCCGAACTTTCTGCTGAAAGGATAATCGGCAAGTGGCATGTGCACCGTCCCTCCGTTCGACAGTTTCTCGAAGAACCTGTCGAAATGCGCCGCCTCATCTCCGGCGAGGAGACCTATCATCCTCTCCATTATTCCGATCAAAAATGTGCTGAGACGAATTTCTTCGCGGCACGATTATTCAGCTCTAGCAACCGCACGATTAGATAATCAGTTCCCCGCGAACAATAGGCCTAAGATTCGTCAACATTCCACGGATATCTCCTTCGGGCCCTCCTGCCTGCGTGGCGACTATATCAGGATGCAGCCTGCTCACCTTTCGCATTAATGTTACCGATGACGCGTTTTTCGCCCCCGGGGGATGATCACATTTCACAACGAAGACAAACATCAGGCCGCTTGATTATCTCTCCACTTCCATGTTATGTTCACACGTGGGATATAGGGGCTGCACTCCGCACGTAAGTCACTACGTCGATCCACGGGCGCAGTAAAAGTAAATCAAAACAAGGAGTAGAGGACATGCGAAACAAGGGATTTTTCCCCTTCGTCTTCTTGCTGTTCCTGTCAGTTTCCAGCTTCAGCTTGAGGGCATGGGGGCAAACGTTCGACGTCATCAAAAGCCAGGTCAGGACACACACGCTCGCCAACGGGATGAAGTTCATCGTGCTCGAACGTCATGATGCGCCCGTCGTCTCATTCCACACTTATGCCGATGTCGGCTCCGCGCAAGAATCTTATGGGATTACCGGCATTTCGCATATACTTGAACACATGGCGTTCAAGGGTACGCATGATGTCGGGACGAACAATTACGCCGCGGAATCGAAACTGCTCGACAGCATTGACAACATTTACGCGAAATTGAGCGGAGAGGAACGGGCGGTGAATCCGGACACCGCAAAGATAGCAGCGCTGAAAAGAAAATTCGACAGCACCGATTCGACCGCCAACAGATATGTGTCATCCATGGAATACTGGGACCTAATCCGGGAAAAGGGCGGACGCGGACTTAACGCGTACACGAGCAACGACGCGACTCAGTACATCGTAAGTCTTCCTTCGAACCGGGTGGAGTTTTGGATGGCAATGGAGTCCGACAGGTTCATGAACCCGGTATTCAGAGAATTCTTTCAGGAAAGGAATGTGATCATGGAGGAGCGCCGGCTCGGGATTGAAACCCAGCCTGTCGGAAAGCTCATCGAGGAGTTCCTGGCCGCCGCTTTCAAGTCACATCCGTACCATCATGAAGTGATCGGACATATGTCCGATCTGGAGAACATCTCCCGAACGGACGTCATCAATTACTTTCAACGGTATTACGGGCCAAACAACCTTACGGTAGCAGTCGTCGGAGACGTCAACGCCGACGATGTCTTCAGGATGGCCGATACATATTTCGGTCGCATTCCCGGCGGTCCGAAGCCGGAGCCGCTCCGAACGGTGGAACCTGAACAACAGGGGGAGAAACATATCTACGTCGAAGCGCAGTCACAGCCCTTGGTCATCGTCGGCTTTCACAGGCCGAGCGTTAGGGACAAGGAAGCCGCCGCGCTCGAGGCGCTCGCGAACGTCGTGGGCAACGGCAGATCGTCTCGGATTTACACCTCGCTTGTGAAGGATAAAAAGATCGCGGTGCAGGTCGGGGCGTTCAACGGCTTCCCCGGCTACAAGTATCCGAACCTGCTGGCCGTCTATGCGGTGCCTTCCAAGGGACACACGAACGAAGAATGCCTCAAGGCCATGGAGCAAGAGCTGCAGCGAATCGTGGACGAACCGGTCAGAGACGATGAACTGACGAAATACAAGCGCTCGACGGAGAAGGATCTTATCGACGGCATGAAAGACAACTCCAGAATGGCGGCGTCGCTCACCTTCAATGAGGTCGTCATGGGCGACTGGCGGCAGACTTTCGACACGTTAAAGGAAGTTGACGCTGTCACGGCGGCCGACGTGCAGAGTGTCGCCAAAAAGTACATCACAAGGAAAAATAGGACAATCGGAGAATTAATACCGGAGGGACAGACCGATGAAAACTAGGAAGCAGCAGCTAAGGGACTTTTGTCCATTTGAACCAGCGGCGATCGCCCTCCTGATGATCATTGCCTTGTCGGAGTCATCTTTCGCGCAGAAGGCTCCGAAAGAAATCACTTCCTTCACGCCATTGAACAAGGTGCAGATGCCGGATGTGAAACAGGTGACTCTGCGGAACGGAATGAAAGTCTACATGGTCGAGGATCACGACTATCCGACTGTCGACATGCGCGCGATGGTCAGGACCGGCTCAATTTTCGATCCAGCTGACAAGGTCGGTCTCGCATCCATTACCGGCACTGTGCTCAGGACCGGAGGCACGACAACCCAGGGCGGCGACGAAATAGATAAAACTCTGGAGACGATGGGAGCTTATGTCGAGACCGGTATCGAACAAGGCTCCGGGTACGTCGCGATGTCGGTGCTGAAGGGCGACGTCGACAAAGGGGTCGGAATTCTGGCGGACATTTTGATGCATCCGGCATTCGCGCAAGACAAGATCGATCTCGCCAAGGTCGAGCTCAGGTCGGGAATATCGAGGCGCAACGACAACATTTGGGAAATCACCGGAAGAGAATTCAATTCGCTGATTTACGGAAAGTCGCACCCGTATTCCCGCTACCCCGAATACGCCACTGTCGATAACATCACGAGAGATGACATTACCGATTTTTACGAGAAATATTTTCATCCCAATAACATCGTGCTTGCAGTATGGGGCGATTTCAATTCAAACGAAATCCAGAAGAGGCTCGAAACAGCATTCGGAAAGTGGCCTTCCGCAAAGACAGAGTATCCTGAGCGGCCGCAGGTAAATTATCAGTACCGGTATACTATCAACTTAGTGCAAAAGCCGGATGTGAACCAAAGCCATATCCAGATGGGACACATCGGCGGAATGATAAGTGATCCCGACTACCCCGCGCTCGTCGTTATGAACGCGATCCTTTCAAACGACCGCATGTTCAAGGTGCTACGAACGAAAGAGGGACTGACCTACGCGCCATGGGGATATTACGGGGCCGAATACAACCACCCGGGAGTCTTCAACTGCGGCACGCAGACGAAATCGCAATCGACCGTGCACGCCATAAGGCTCATGCTGAACGAGGTCAATAGAATGACGGAAGAACCCGTCACCGATGAAGAACTGCAGCGCGCGAAGGACAGTTATCTAAACTCTTTCGTCTTCAACTTCGATTCCAGATCAAAGATCGTTACAAGGCTCATGACATACGCTTACTACAGCTACCCTCTCGACTTCATCGACAAACTTAAGGAGGGAGTCGAAAAGGTGACCAAGGGCGATGTTTTGCGCGCGGCCAAGGCTCATTTACATCCGGATGAGCTGCAGATACTAGTCGTAGGAAACAAGAACGATTTCGGCGAGCCGCTCTCGTCGCTCGGCGACGTGAACGAGATCGATATCACGATTCCGCCGCCTCCGGGCGAGGAATCGCCAAGCGCCGCGCCAGAATCGATGTCGAAAGGTAAAGAATTATTTGACAAGTCGATGGCCGCGTGCGGCGGAGCCGACGCATTCCAAAAGATCGGGAGTACGAGGACCAGGATGACTCTTTTGCAGCAAACCGAAAGGGGAGAAGTGGAAATATCGGACGTTGCAACTGTCATTTATCCGGACCGCATTCACCAGGCTGTCTCGACGCCAATGGGAGAGATGAAGATCGTTGTCGTTGGAGAGAAAGGTTGGATCGTTTCTCCGCAGGGAAAAATGCAGATGGAGGAATCGATGAGGAAGGAAGTCTTCGGCAATCTTGTACGTGATCCGATCCGTTTCTTTTCGCATGCCGATGATCACCAGGCGCAATTTATCGGCGAGGAGGAGTTCCAGGGGGTAAAGGCGCTGGACATTCTCGTTTCCTGCAAAGACGGCGCGTTCCACCTCTATCTCGATCCGTCAACGAATCTTCCGGTCGGAGTGTCGTACCAGTCTTCAGGTCTGCAGGGTCCTGCCAACGTCGAGGAGGCGTGGTCGGATTTCCGTGAGACCGATGGAGTCAGACTCCCCTTCAAGAACGTCGCTACGGTAAACGGCAAAACTATTTCCAGGGCGAGCATCGTTGAAGTGGAACACAATGTCGAGGTAGATCCGAAACTGTTCGAGGAAGAATAATCAAAAAAGAGGCCCACTAGTCCCCCCTCTTCGGCGAAGAGAGGGGGACTTGCGGGGAGAGGCTCAGACGTTGAGGGGCCGAAGCCTGCTCAATGATTCTCAGTCTTTACAAAGAAGATCCCCAATAATCAATTGATCCGCCATTCTATTATTCCACTTTTCCTCGATGAGTTCTTCTCTCGTCATTCTCCCTTCAGTATTCCTTCGGTCTTCATCCAGTCGATGCAGAGCCGCGGCCACTTATCGACGGCACCGCGGCCGGTGCCGAGTCCGAAGCCGTGACCGCCTTTCTCGAACACATGAAGCTCACATGGTACCCCTTCATCGTGAAGTGCCGTGAAAAATTGCACGCTCTGCGTCACAGGAACGGTGTGGTCGTCGGCGGCGTGAACGATGAAGGTTGGCGGCGTGTGGTTGTCCACAAGATGATAATAAGGGACGAAGCTGGCTTTGGCGCCGAGCCGCGAGTATTCTTCATCTGCATTGGGATGGAGCCAGTCGAGCGCGGGGTAGCAGAGTATCTCGAAGTCCGGCTTGCACGATACGCCGTTCACAAGATCTGCGGGAGGTACGTCTTTATAATGAGTAGCGACTTCGGCGGCGACCTGCCCGCCTGCAGAGAAGCCCGCTATCCCGATCATATTTGGATTGATGCCGTATTTCTTCGCGTCTGAGCGAATCAGGCTCAACGCCCGTTTCGCGTCTTCAAACGCCTCCGCGGGCTTAAGTCTGTATTTCAAAACAAACGCGGCGACACCGTTATCGTTGAACCACTTCGCGATGCTCGTCCCTTCGAGCTCGATCGCCAGATGAGTATACCCGCCGCCGGGACAGATTACGATGGCAGGGTGATTCCCGTTCATCTGCTTGGGAAGAAATACTTCCAGGTCTGGCTGGTAGACGTCATATATCCTCTCGTTCACAATTTTTTCCTTGTTCTTTTCGGTGCCTGTTCCGGGGGCGAGACCCGGCCATATGCTGATGGTTTGTTGCGCAAATGAGGAAACCGCCGTCAAAAAAACGAGCATGCCCGTGATCGAACCGAACAGTTTCATACTATCTTTTTCCTTTCAGCTAGAACAGCCAAACCAACCGAACACCGTTCTCCGCTCGCGGTTGTCGATTTAATAACGCGACGAGTCCCGTTGGGAGCGCGACGGTTTGTCGTTCATTGGTAAACGCCCGAGAATAACAGGGGGACATATTATCGCAGCTGGGAGAATGAGACGATTAATTCCCGCGGTTTGCCAACCAGGTATACGAGAAAATTGCAACCTTCACCCGAATGCAACCGTTCCGCAAAAATGTCAGACTTTCAGCTTTGATTTTCTGATCACATCTCGACCACCGGAAGATCCCAATGTCCGGCGAGTATTTCGAATCGTGTCTGCTCCTCTTTCCTGAAGGTCTCCTGATCGGGGAACATCTCGCTCGCAAGTTTATGCTCGTCGAAGCCATCGTCTGTCATCTGGATGTTCTTCCAGACGATAGTCACCCTGAAGTCCCATCTCCCGTCCTCCGTGCCGTGAAGCCTTGGACGTACGAGAGACAGCTTCAGTATCCTCCCCATCTCCATTTGCTTCTTCAGTATCGGTTCGTGGTTCTTCTTGTAGAGCCTGACGAATTCGTCGGCGTGTCCCCATTTCGTCTTGTAATAGTATTCGACGACGTAAGGTTTGTCTTGTGTTTCTGAATTTATTGTCATGGTCTCAATCAATGTCATAAAGAAAAGATAAACTTAAAAGCGGATTGTTCGGTACCATTTCACTCCGATACCTGAAATCCCTTAAGTAAAGTAATTAGGAAGGAGTTATGACCCAAACGGGGAGCGACAATTCTCAGGATAAACTGGGAGGATGCGCCCGCGATTTCACGCTCATAGCGCACCGCTCCCTACTTGAAGATACTACTCGAAGTATTAGTTTGCCGCCTTAGTACGCGACTCATTTTACCAGTCAATACCAGGTCGCAGCGAAGGTCGGAGACAAATCGCCGCCGGAGACGTCAGCAAAATCATGGCGCATCTATTACAGGCACGCTATGCCTTCGAGACCCGCGTGCACGGTTTCCTTCATCGCGTTACTTTGCCAGCACCATCTTGGTCACGGATTGCATTACCTTTCCGGTCGTCGAAGTGAATTGCAGACGCGCGAGGTATATTCCGGAAGACAGTCCCCTTCCGTCGAACTCAGCGTCATACAAATTTCCACCGCTCACAGCTCTATTAAAAAGCGTTGTGATTTCCTGTCCCATAATGTTATAGACTTTGAGCATAGCCGTGCCGGAGGACGGGACCGTGAAGGAAACATGAGTCGTGGGATTGAACGGGTTCGGATAGTTCTGGTTGAGCTTGAATACGGCGGGAGTGTTGCCGGGTCTGTCGGCGACTCCAGTAGCTTCACCGAAGGCAACGTCGTCTAGTATGTAGTACGTGCCAACTTGAGGATCTGAACCGCCGGGTCCACTAACAGTCACCAGAATATAAGCGCTGTCTGGTGTCTGCTCGTTAATGTACTCGATTGGGATTGTGAATTTCGTGTAGGATGCTGCGCTTGATGTCGTCGAAAAATCGCCCGCTCCGATTGCGCCGGATATCCAGCTTCCTTTGTACATAATGACATCCACTTGAAATTCGTCCGCCGCAGATCCCGACGGGACGAACTTGTAGTATCCCGTCAGGGATCCACTCCTGGATGCGTAAGCAAACCCGCCCATGAAATTGCCGGCGATCACGGTAGGACTTATGACGCTGCCGGAGACCGATATAACCTCTCCCCTAAGGGCACCGCTCCCCGAATGAGCATCGCTCGATTTGGTCACGGATGCCGTTCCAAGCATATTTGAATAGCCGGTCCACCACCCATCGGGTTCGCCGCTCGTCCAGGTTTCAAATCCCGCGTTCGGGACCTGAGCCATCAGCATTCCGGGGAGAATAGAAAAAAGGATAGTCACAAAGCTGTAAATTGTCACTCTTTTCATGTTTGCCTCCTGATTATTTAGAACACAATCTGTCAGGAACCTTGGAAAGAGCACGGCTCTTGCCCAATTAACCTTCGTGGCTGTGCATTTCTCCCTTTGAAGGCGGGACCTATTGTGCGTTCGAAGAGAGGTGCCTCCTGACTTTGGCCTAAAGCTACATTTTGGTCGTAGGTTCCACAATCCTTGTTTTCGTGGATTCTTATTGCCGGTCGATTGCGTATATTTGTTTCGGCATGTGGGAATAATAACAGAGGGATAACCATGAAGGGACTGCAGATTGTTGTCACAGGAGCATTTCTTTTCATTAGCGCCTCGTCTTTGGTAGCGCAAAGTCCCGAGATAGACTCACTCGAACGCGCCTACAATATGGCCATCGGCGACTCCGCGAAGTTCAACGCCCTTAAGGCCCTCTGTTTCAAGCTGCCCGGAACCGATTCGGCGAAAACCGAACACTACTGTTCATTGCTGATAAAACAGGTGGATGACGTTACCGATCCCGTAGAGAGAGCCGATGCTTATGCGGCAATCGGAAACTACTACAATTCCACGCTGAATTTTCGCGAGTCGCTCTCATACTTCAGGAAATCGATAGAGTTGTTCAGGCGAGCCGGCGGCCACAAGGCGGAAATCGCCTATGCTAAATGCCTCGCAGATTACGCGTACGTTTTCCACATAAACGGAGACTTCGACACGGCGCTCACTTACGACCTGGAGGCCGAGCGCATCCTCGAAAAATACGATGAGTACGATTACAGGCTCGGTTTATACAACAGGATAAGCGACATCTACGCGAGACTAAACCAGCCTCAGAAGAGCGAAGTGTACGACATGAAGCTCTCGGCAATTTCGAACAAGCTGACCTCTCCGAAAATGAAGGCGTTCTACTGCATAGCCGCCACCTACAGCCTGGATCCCAAGAAAGATTTCGCGAAGGTCGACCGCCTTCTCAGGGAGGGGATGCTGATCGGCAAGAAGAACTCCCTCCTTGAAATCGTGTGGACCGCATCGAATGCTCTTGGCGATTGTTATGCTTCGGTGTCCAACTACCCCGCCGCCCTTGCATGGTACGACACGGCGTTGGTTTACGCCAGAAGACTTTCCTTAAAATACGACGAAGTAATAACGAAGGAAGGGATCGGGGGCGTTTACATGATGCAGAAGAAATACGGCGAGGCGGCCGGGCAGTTCGGACAAGCCCTCGACATCGCGAGGCAAATCAACGCATCGGCTTTGCAGAAAGAGCTCTATGGCTCCCTCTCTTCCCTGGAAATTGCCCGCGGCAATTACAGGAAGGCGTACAACTTCCTGAGCGCGCGAGAAGACGTAATCTTCAGGATCTTCGACGAAGAGGATCAAAGGCAAATAAATTTCCTAAACGCGAAATATGAATCTGAAAAGAAAGCTGCCGAGATAAAACGTTTGACCGACCAAGAACAACTCCAGAAACTTGCTATCGAAAAGCACCAAGCGCTCGTCTACCTCTTTTCGGCCTTCTCCTTAGTCATGCTTATCGCGCTGTTCTTCATCGTACGGTTTTATCAGAATAAGAAGAAACTCGTGGAACAGGGGAACGAGCTGCAGCGGCAAAAGATCAAAGAGCTGGAGAAGGAAAAACAAATTACCGCCGTCCGTTACGCACTACAGGGAGAGGAGACCGAGCGGGCCAGGCTCGCGCGTGACTTGCACGACGGACTAGGCGGCCTTCTGTCGGGCGCTAAAATGGCATTCAGCTCCTTCAGGGAAACTTTCGTGCATGACGAAAGGCAACTCGAGACGTTCAGACACGCACTCGACCTTCTCGGCAAATCGATCACCGAACTCCAGCGCGTGGCGCACAACATGATGCCTCAGGCGCTCGTCAACGGAACGATAAGAGAAGCTGTCTCGGAATTCTGCGAAAGGCTCGACAACGGTGCGCTGGCGGTTAAATTTCAATTCTTTGGGAACGAAGAAAAGATAGGACAAAGTTACCAGATCGCGATCTACCGCATTGTCCAGGAACTTGTCAACAACGTAATCAAACATTCCGGAGCTTCCGAAGCATTGGTCCAGCTTGTACAGGATAAGGACAGAGTAAGCGTAGCCGTTCAGGACAACGGCGCGGGTTTCGATCCGTCGGCGGCGCTCGCCTCCAACGGTAGCGGCCTGAAGAATCTGAGGATGAGAGTGGAGTCGCTCGGCGGACGATTCGATATCGATTCTGGCGTCGGCAGGGGAACAGAAATCTCCGTCTCATTCGAAAACATGGAGAACCAACAGTGATAGACATCCTGATTGTCGACGACCACCCGATAGTCGCAGAAGGCGTGCGCAAGTTGATCCAGGATTCCGCGGCCGCCAACGTCATCGGGGTCGCGGGATCCGCGAAGTCTTGCATCGACTTCCTTCGATGGGAAAGGCCCGATGTCATCCTCCTCGACATCGGCCTGCCCGATATGTCGGGAGTCGATCTGTGCAAGATGATAAAATCTAAAGAGGGGTCCCCGAAGATACTGGCGCTCACCACTTTCGACGAACGCTCGACCGTGGTAAACATCCTAAAGAGCGGTGCGGACGGTTACGTGCTAAAGAACTCGGAGACAGGCGAAATAGTAGAAGCGATCCAAACCGTTTACAATGGGGGGAGGTATCTTTGCGGAAATGCGGCATCGATGCTGAAGGACAATTCAGCCACCGAGATGCTTTTGACCAAGAGGGAAAAAGAAGTTCTCAAATTAATCGCCGACGGTTTCACCAACCAGGAAATCGCCGACAAGCTGTTCATAAGCCCACTTACAGTCGACAGTCACCGCAAGAATCTCATCACGAAGCTGGAGGCAAGAAATTCCGCCTCTCTCATTAAGAAAGCCTCGGAAAAAGGCTTGATTTAAAGACAGCCGGCCTTCCCGGCTACCTTGAGAAGGCCGCCTGACTCTACTTTACCCGCCTATTTCAACCGCGACGAATCTTGATATGTATGAATTCCCCTGCTTGGAAAGGACCCTCAGCATGATCGCGTCGCCGCCCTCCTTGCTCTTTAGAGCATTCACAAGATCAGCGGGCGAGTTCACCTTCTCGTGATCGATCGCCGTTATGATATCGTTCTTGAGAAGCGTCCGTTCGGCGGCCGGTCCTCCCGGGGTCACGCTCGCGACGAGAACGCCATGATCCGTGCCAGCTTCCCTCATGGTCTTCTGGTCGAGCGGCTTGACTGATATTCCGAGTTTCGCGATATCGGTACGGCCCGATCTGTCGGGTTGTACTGTCTCCGGCTGAGCGTTCACATCACCGCTGGCGAGATCCCTCGATGAGACTTCGGTGAGAGTGACCTTCTTGGAAATAGTCTTTCCGCCGCGGAAGATACCAAGCGTAACCACGTCGCCGGGCCGCATCTCGGCAATGAGCATCTGTATTTCATTCGCCGCGTCGACTTCCTTCCCGTTGACGGTAAGTATCACATCGCCAGCTTTGACGCCGGCGGCCTCCGCCGGACTTCCGGCAACCACATCCTGTACCAGCACGCCCTCCGGCTTAGGCAAACCTAGAGCCCGAGCGTCGGTTTCATCAATCGTGGACTTTAGCTGCACGCCTAGCATCGGACGCCTGACTCTTCCGTAGGCAATCAAATCTTCGGCGACCTTCTTGACGAGATTTATCGGTATGGCGAAGCCGTATCCTTCATTGTACCCGGTCCGCGTCGCGATCATGGAGTTGATCCCTATGACCTGCCCGCGAATGTCTACCAGCGCGCCGCCGCTGTTGCCTGGATTGATTGCCGCGTCAGTCTGGATGAAGTTTCGTATTCCCCACCTGTCGGCGGAAACGTCGATGTCCCTGCCGAGCGCGCTTACAATTCCGGCGGTGACAGTCGATGTCAGGCCTAGCGGGTTGCCAATGGCGAGCACCCACTGTCCGACCTCGATGCTGTCGGAGTTGCCGATCGACGCCACGGGGAGATCTGTCGCATTTATTTTGATTACCGCAACGTCCGTTGTCGGGTCGGTGCCGATAAGCTGAGCCTGGAATTCACGCTTGTCGAAGAGCTTCACCTTTATCCCGTTCTTTTCGGCATCCTCGACCACGTGGTTATTTGTGACTATGTAACCGTCGGAGTTAACTATGACGCCGGACCCCATCCCCTTTTCCGGCTGCGGATTCGGAATATTGAACTGAAAGTCGTGAAAAAAAGGAAGGTCCGGCATTTTGTTCTTAGGCGTCGATATGACCGTCACACTTACAACGGCCGGAGTCACCGCCTTCGAGATCTCTATAAACGCGTTCTGCATTGAGAGCATGTTCATCCCAACGGCCGAAGACTGAATCGGCGCCGGGCCACCCAGCTTCACTTCCCTTCCCGTATAGCCGAATGTCTCGCCAACACCGTTGAAGCTCATTATAAGGAGCGCCCCGAACACGACTCCGACCATAACCAGCAGCGCCGCGCCGATTACTGTTCTCTTGCCCATATTTATTTCCTCCTGATCTTATTTGAACCCTTTTATGACTGCTGTACGACACTACTGGAAGAGATCAAAGTCTCTTGCCTCTCGCGAAGAGATAAGAAGCGCGAAGAAAAAAAATTATCTGCCATTCAACCTCCGCGGCCCTGACACATCGCGGAAACTTATTCTAATCTCCTTCTTGCAACCTTTGCGTTTTCAACATCCAATGCTTCCTGGCGGCTTGTGAGCTTTGTCTGAATCGAATCCGGCGCCTTACCGGGTTATTTCCTGCGGCGTTGCCGCGAGAAACTTCAGCGACTTGATTTCCTTCAGCGTGTCAAGATGTCTCTTCAAATACACAAATGAGAAATTCGCGAGTTCGTTCCTGAGTTCCGGCGCGATATCGGTTTTGGCTGCGTCTGCCGGACTAAGTTGGACGAAACTCTGCAGGACCAAAAGAGCGGAATTAGAGAGTAGAAAGCCCTCGTTCATATTTGCCGAACACTTCTCGCATACAGGGCCGCCCTTTTCGATAACATAGTAAACTTTCTTTTCCCTCTCAAGGTCTATCGGATTTCTGCAGAGGAGACAACTTCTGAAATCCGGCGTAAATCCAAGCCCGATGGCCAGATTGAGCCCGAAGTGCGCGAACGTATTACGCGGGAAGGTGCCGGCGGTGTCGAGGGCGGTCAGAGAGCTCGCCAGTAGGTCGAAGACAGTTTCGTTTTCCTCCTCATCGTGCATCACCTTGTTGATGATTTCAATGAGCGACATTGCAATGGAAAAGCGGTCGACTTCGTTCGCTAGAGACTTAAAATATTTCACGAACTCGCTCGATGAGACAGTCTGTAGCTGACGATTCTCCCGCCTGTAAAAAACTATTTGAAGATAATTGAGCGGCTGAAGGAGCGAACCGAACTTGCTTTTCGGGTTCCGAGCTCCTTTAGCGATGGCGCTCATCTTACCGTAACGCTTCGTATAAAATGTCACGATCTTCGAAGTATCGCGGAAGTTGACTGCGCGGAGGACGACCGCTTCGGTTTTCTCTATGCTCACGGAACAATTTACGACAGGAACGGAGCAAAAACCTGACGCGAAGAATGATCTGAATCAAGCAATTCGGTCCGGCGAAATCGCACTCCGGGGCAACTCTGGGTTGACGTTTTGCGGCCTCGATTCATTTCATCCCCGGCCAGCGTAAGCATCCAAAGAGCAGCGTGTTCAGCTCTCGTCTTAGATTACTTCGCCAATTGTGACTGGGCATTTTCATCAGCGTTGGTTGTGATTGAGCATTCATCGCTCGCCCTTCTAACGCGCGAATCCCAACTGACGCTTCTCGCCTAAGAAGCATGATAAGCAGCACAAATTTCTTTACTCGATTCTTACATCTTTATGACATACGGATCCCTCTTCCCAATCATGTTATGGTCGCGAATATTCGCGAATGCGGCAAGGAGGTTTGAAGAATGCGAATGAAACTAGCCGGGTTGATGATAGGAGCGACACTCTTGTTCAATTCAATGACGGCGTCCTGCGCGGACGCGCAAAACATTATCTTGTCTACGGTTTACGACAAATCCGATACATGCGAAGTCATTTTTGCCGACAGCACGGGTCTTACTGTGAGGCAAAGCAGCGAGTCATACATGTCGGCAAGAAATTCCAATTACAGGGACCGTTTACTCCCAATTCAAATAAATCGTATAATCATTCCCGGAAAGTCGCAATTCGGTCCCGGCCTCGGCCTTGGTTTCCTGACCGGATTTGGCACCGGCGCCATTATCGGCGTGGCTTCAGGCGACGACAAGTCCGGTTTGTTTCGCTTCTCCGCCGCCGCGAAGGCATTCCTTATCGGAGTTCCACTGGGTGTTGTCGGAGCAATAGTGGGTGGAATCATCGGTGCTTCGCATGGGAGAGATGACGAATTCTTCATCAACGGGCATGCGGAGAGATACCTGGCCGCCCTCCCAAGATTGCAAAAAATTGCTTCGCGCAAGTCCGTCCCTGAAGCCGGGAAAGTTTCGGCTGATACAGATAGTTACCCTACTCAACCTTCTCAGCAGCTTTCACAGACGGTAAACAGGGAGCCTGAGCCTTTGATCAAGAAGTTCCACATCGCCGTCGGTGGTGGACTTCGCCTTGCCGGCCCGGCGGTCGGTAACATAACTGATGCGTTCAACAGCTCAGGATTCGGGGGAACCGTCGACGGCTTGTTCGGGCCTGCCACGTATCCTACCGATCAGGGGACTCCTATCTACTGGAGCCTCGCCGGCGAGTACAGCATCTCTGACAACCTGCGATTTGGAGTATCATGGACTAGTGATCCTGTCAACGAATTGGCGGGGAGAGATCGCGAATCTGAAAGCACCCACTCGCAAACTTACGCTCTTATCTTGACCTACGTTCCCTCACCTGTCGAACCGTCGCTCATAACACGATCGGAGTTTGGGGTGGCCGCTGGATTGAGCTACAATCTCATGAACGTCGGCGGGAGCATCTCTTCTTACAACAGCGCGGTTGCAGGTCTTCTGCCAACGCAAATCAACGCGTCAAAGAACACCCTGGGTTTCATCTTACGTTTGAGTTATGACTACTATCTTTCCAGACTCATTTCGCTGCAGCTCAGTCTCAGCGGCAACCTGATTCCAGAAGGTGTCAATGTGCCGGAAACAAATTACAGTCTGTCAAATAATTCAACCAAAATACTGACCTACCATTCGGTCAATTTCTCCGGTCTCGATCTATCGACTGCGATAAGGATACATCTATGAATTAAACTTCTCATGGTTACCTGTCTCCCTAGCCACCTTCGCAAGGTAGCCAGGCAGGTCCCATCACTCTTCTTCGATTGTCAGATTTGAGATCTCTTCTTCAACGATGTACTCGTTCATCAAATCTGTCTACTCTTGCGGAGTATTGTAATACGTGTCCCTCATAGTTAGGTCCGACAACCCTCTCTGCCTGATTCCTGCCCGATCCAGGTACTCTGAGAACTCCCACGCTTCAGGCTTATTGACAATGCCGGCGGCAATCGGATTGTAATGAATGTATCGCGCCAGCCGGACAGCGTAATCGTCGCTCGTGATTTCCAACCCCTGCCCCTTCCCCGAAAGAGTGTTCCACTATGCCCGGTCGCGAGGTTGACGGCCCGGGTATAGGCGTTGAAGGTGGTCAGGATAAAACGGGATATTGCATCGTTGTCGCCCTGACGGAGTATGGAATGATAATGGTTAGGTATCAGACAGCATACCATGACCTCGACACGATATTTTGGAATGTACTTTCGGATGAGGGACAGGCAATAGCTGTAATTGACGGACTTTCGGAGACTGTTTTGTTTGTTCGCGCCTCCGTTATAATGGATGTGATAGGATTTTCCGTACCTCGAATTTCATAGCCTCCCACCTTCGGGACTAAAATGCCGCTTCCTGGATGCCCTGCAAGACCGGGACCTCAACTACTTTGCGAAGGTACTCAAGGATATCCCTTGCCAGCTCCGCAAAGTTCCGTCGTTCCCCTTGTTCCGGGGCGCCCCGCGGACGAATTACTGTAATCCGGAGTCTATGGAAATATTCGTTTTCACCGAATTCGCGATAAAACATTCCTCGTGCGCTTCATGGTGCATTTCTCTAATCTGATCGGCTGTCGGCGGTTCGCTTCCGGAGAACCTGACGACGGGACGAAGCGTGACTTTTGTTATCGCATATTTCCCCTCCGCGGTCCTCTCCATCAATCCCGAAACGTCGTCGACATACATATCCACGATGAAACGCCTCTTCGCCGCTATCGATAGAAACGACAGCATGTGACAACTGGATATTGCCGCGATGAAGGCTTCCTCCGGATCCACGTTTTCCTCCACCGAGTACGGCAGAGGCACGACATGCGGGGAGGAAGATGCCGGCACGGTTATTCCGCAATCGAACCGCCAGGTGTGCCCCCTGGTGTATTTGCCGTCTATGAACCTGTTGTCTGACGGCCGTTCCCATTTGATCTTCGCCGTGTATTCGGACATTTTACCTCCTCAATAAACTTGTGAAGCTCACCGGACGATCAGTATCTATTAGATACGGCAATTTATTCCACCTTCCGATCCCGCGCCCGATTGTCAAGTCAATCGATGCATCTTCAGCCGACGCGCCGGAAGGTGTTTGTCCTTGTTACATCGGTGCCGTCTATCGCGGTCGTCTTCAAACGAATGAGAAGCATGGCGTCGAAGATCCTCGCGTCCCTGACGTACTTGTTCCCGATGTTGGCCGGAGAGACGGACCCTTCGATCAGTGTGGTTAGCGTTCCCGCCGTTTCATCGACGATGTAGGTTCCGAAGTAAGCATCATAGCCGTTGACTCCGGCAGAATTATTGGACGCCTTCGCGCGCTGGACGATCTGCTCCGGTTTCGAGCGATCGCGTTTCATGAACTGGGCTGCGAAATGACGCGGTCCGAATGTGATGATCCCGAGCGGATCTTCACCCAGGAACGGGTCGATAACGATTTGTCCGGCGGCGTCCAGGTCTTCGCGTGACTTCAGCACCCACATTCCGACAATTGCCTTCGTAAGGTTGCCTCCGGGCGGAGGAAGAGGGTTGACTTCCATGGCGTTTCCTTTCGAATTCGGTTACGACAATCTCATGAACCGTTTTGCATAGCCTTAGTTATGACGAATAAGCCGATAGAACGCGGGTAACATGGGTGAGAAGGGCTTTGCCGATTTCATATTTGATGAAACAGAATACTTTGAATCCGTGCTACCTCAGGTTCATTCGTGCCTTATTATTCTCAATGCATGATCAGGAATTATATCTCGACGGCAAATTGGTTTCTCAGTTCAATTCTCCCTTTCGGCGTGACGACGACTTCCCTGCTTTCCTCTTTTCGTCTTATCCAGCCGTTGTGAAGAAGAAGTTTCAAGACCGCGGCGCCCAATGCCCCGCCGAGGTGGTTCCTACGCTCGCTCCAGTCCAGACATGGATAGGCAAATTTGCGCTTCATCCGGCAAAGCTCGTCGATATCTATTCCCCGTATCCGGAACCACTCTTCTCCTCGATGAGTGACTTTGAATTTATCAGGATGTCCGGTAACTATTTTCGCGGACACCAAAGCGTCGGTCAGCCGCACGGCGACTTTGCCCGCGAGATGGTCATAGCATGTCCGCGCGTATCGGAAGCCGCTTTCAGCGGAGAGCGAGGGAGTGCGGGCGGTGCCGTCGGGGGAGATGAGATAAGCCATCTTCTCGATGACCTGCGCGACATTCTCATTCGCGAATTTATAGTACCTGTGCCGTCCCCGCTGAAGGAAAGTCAGCACGCCTCCCCCGACCAATTTAGAAAGGTGGTCACTGCAGGTTTGTCTTGACACGCCGGCGCAGTCGGCCAGTTCTGTGGCCGTGTATTCTCTCCCTTCGATCAGGTTCCACAGCATTACGGCCCGAGATTTTTCACCGATGAGGGCGGCTACACTGGCGAAATGCCGCCCCCCCAATTCGTCCGAACGTCCTGCGTTTGCCGTCGGGTCGGCATACCTGGATACTTTACGATTCATCTCTTGTAACCTCCATAAAATACCAAAACCGATTTCGCGACAATTCGTTCCGGAACGAAGTGTGGAATTTGAGGCGGACGGTGTCTTATCC
>JAJYRM010000198.1 GCA_021794075.1 Bacteroidota bacterium
GGTCGAGGAAGGAAAAGTAAGATTCCTCGGAATGTCGGAAGCATCCGCGGCTACGCTGCGAAGGGCCAACAAGGTCCATCAGATCACGGCTCTCCAGACTGAGTACTCCTTGTGGACCCGCGACGTGGAGGACGAAATTCTGGCGACTTGCCGCGAGCTCGGTATAGGATTTGTGCCATATAGCCCGCTTGGAAGGGGATTTCTCACGGGCGCGATCAAGAAGCTCGATGTTCTTGACCAAGCGGATTTCAGGCGGAACAATCCGCGGTTCCAGGGTGACAACATGGAGAAAAACCTGAGAATTGTTTCGGAGATCGAGAAGATGGCCGCCGAGAAGAAATGCACGCCCGCACAGCTAGCGCTTGCCTGGGTTCTCGCGCAGGGAAAGGACATCGTTCCGATTCCGGGAACGAAGCGCGTCAAGTATCTCGAAGAAAATACCGCGGCGGCCGATGTCAAACTGACGCCGGACGATCTTAAGAGGCTCGACAAGGTAGCCCCTCATGGAGCCGCGGCAGGATTGAGATATCCTGAAGCCGGAATGAAAGCGGTAAACATTTAGGCGATCGATGGCTACCAGACGCGCTAGATAATGCCGACTTTCAATGACGCTGATGCGCTTGGAGTAGAGCGAATATGGCGAAGTCATCTCCGGTAGAGAAAAACGCGAAGTACCATCTAAGCTCATTGAGTTTCAATTTGAATTGCGAAGGAGTACATCATGGAATATCGTGAATTAGGAAAAAATGGTCTGAAAGTTTCTGCCCTTGGCCTCGGCTGCATGGGAATGTCACAGTCGTATGGACAGGGGAACGAAGAAGAATCTGTCGCGACGATTCACAGGGCGATCGAACTCGGAGTGACATTGTTCGACACGGCTGATGTTTACGGAGCGGGCGTGAACGAGATCCTTGTGGGCAAGGCGTTGAAGCCCTTCAGAAACAAGGTCATGATCGCGACGAAGTTCGGAAACGTCAGGACGGCAGACGGCACGAGGCTGGGGATCAATGGCAAGCCGGAATACGTCCGCCAGGCGTGCGAGGCCAGCCTGAAACGGCTCGGCATCGATACAATTGATCTCTATTATCAGCACCGCGTCGATCCGAACACGCCGATCGAAGAAACGATTGGCGCAATGTCGAAGCTCGTCGAGGAGGGTAAGATAAGATTCATCGGGATGTCGGAGGCGTCCGCCAAGACGCTCAGGCGCGCGAACAAAGTCCACAAGGTGACCGCGCTTCAGAGCGAGTACTCACTCTGGACGCGCGATGTCGAAAAGGAAATCCTTCCGACATGCCGCGAGCTCGGGATCGGATTCGTGCCGTTCAGTCCGCTCGGTCGAGGCTTCCTCACGGGGCAGGTCAAAGACACTTCGGCTTTCGGGGAAAAGGACTTCCGGAAGGATAATCCTCGCTTTGTAGGCGACAATTTCAGGAAGAATCTGGATCTCGTGAAGAAGTTGGAAGATATGGCGGCAGCCAGGAAATGCACCGCCGGCCAGATCGCCCTTGCATGGGTCATGGCACAGGGCAGCGACATCGTTCCCATCCCCGGCACGAAACGAAGGAAGTACCTCGAGGAGAACGTGGCGGCAGTCGATTTGAAGCTCTCGAAGGATGACCTTGCACGGCTAAATGAGATCGCTCCGATGGGTGTCGCGGCCGGCGCGAGATATACCGACGAGATGATGAAGGCGGTCGACAGGTAAGCTCAAAAATGAGTTGCGTGGCGGGCGTTAAGCGGCGCTCGCCTACGCCTCTTTTTCCGTTGGTTTGAGAAGCGATGCGATCACGGATATCGCGAGTGTAACTAAAACAACGCCGAGCGCTACAACAACGGGAACCTCAAAAATGCCGGAAACCAGCATTTTGCCCCCGATGAATGCCAGTATGAAAGAAAGCCCGTAACGCAGAAACCTGAATATCTTCATTGTGCCTGCAAGAGCGAAGTATAAAGCTCGTAACCCAAGTATCGCGAACACGTTCGAAGTGTAAACTATGAACGGGTCGCGGGTGATGGCGATTATCGCGGGGATCGAATCGACCGCGAAGACAATATCGGTCGTCTCGATAAACAGCAGGACTATGAAAAGCGGAGTCGCGAGCGTTCGCGCATTTTCTTTGACGAAAAAACTACCGCCCCTGTAGTCCTCGGTGACCGGAACAAGTTTGCGAAAAGTTCGAAGAACGGGGTTTTTCTCGGGATGGATTTCAGCTTCCCGGTGAAAGACCATCCTTATGCCGGTATACACAAGGAACGCCCCAAACAAATATATAACCCAGTGAATCTTCTGGATGAGCGCGATGCCAGCGAAGATGAAGATCGCACGCATCACGAGCGCGCCGAGTATTCCCCAGAAAAGGACCTTGTGCTGCCAACCGGGATCTACCCTGAAGAATGAGAATATCAGTACGAAGACGAAGATGTTGTCGACACTGAGCGATTTCTCGATAAGATATCCCGTAATGAAACCGAGCCCATCTTCATGTCCACGCCACATATAGATCCCAGCGGCGAAGAGCAAAGCCAGAACAATCCAGACGCCGGTCCATATCAGCGCCTCGCCGACTCTCACCTCGTGAGCCTTGCGGTGAAAGACACCGAGATCCAGCGCCAGCATGGCCACGACAAATAAGTTGAAGAGGATAAATTCTCTCAGTTCAAACGACATAGTCGCCAAAATTAGTCCACTCGCCTTTGAAGAAGACTGGAATCCGCGGAGACTTTAATAAAGAGAAACGGCGGACAATTGTCCGCCGCCTTCCCGTTGTCTCCAATTCTAAAGAACTAGCGATCAGTTTTGCGATGTAAATTGCGAAGGAGGCAAGTGTTTTCGTCTCCTCATGAAGAAAACAATTACGGCGATGAGCACTAAAATGATCACGACGTAAAGGAGGGTATACGACGGCTTCGTACCTTCCTCCCACGCCAGCAGTTTGTTCTGAAGCTGGTTATCCTGGGCCTGCGTCAGAATGCCTTCGTCGACCAGCATCGGGAGCCATTGCGAGTTGACGCTTGGATTCCAAACGTTCTTTAGAAAATATCGCAGCCTCGATGCTCTCTCGGTGCCGGGAGCCTTCAAATTTCCTCCCTGTGTATCGAAATAATTACTGAGGCTGGCCACGAACTCATTTGCGTTGCTGAAAGAGTCGACAGGAACCTTGTTGCTCGTGAATTCTTTGTATAGCCCTGCCCACAAGGCCGAATCCGCCTTCCGTCCCCATTGAGCTATGACGGTGTCGATGTTCGCGATTTCTCTTTCTCTATCCCTGCTGTTGACATATATGGAGGTTAGTCTTGGGCCGAGGCCTTTCCAATAAGACTTGAACTTATGCTGTTCTCTCAGCGTCTGAACGAGATCTTTGCCGGAAAGCTCGGTCGTCTCCAGGAACTTGAGATTCTGTTCCGCGGCCTGCCGGATCGTTCCCACGACATTATGGCGCTGCATCTTTCCGATGAGCATCCCTTTCTGGCGTTCCGGAAGAGTCTGCAGGTTCGTTCCATACTGCATGAACATGCTGTCGACGAGCGCGAAGATCGCGGCATCCCGCGCCCTCAGTCCCTGTCGCAGCCTGCCGATGATTCTCTTCATCGAATCGATCTCGCTTCTGTTCCTAACGAGCGCTTTTGCCATCACATCTAGCGAAGCCATGAGTTTCGTGTTCGCGTTGGTCAGGCTGTCAATCTTTCCCGAAAGCGACCTTACCTGGAATTCGAGCTCCGAAATCCTGTTGACCTGGGACTCGATAATGCCGAGTCTGCTCTGCGCCATTTGGAGGTCTATCTGCGCGTTGTTGATCTCGTCGTCATATTTGTTTGGATAAAGTGCCTTATTTAGGAGTGTCGTGTCGGCCGAGTACTCGGTCTCGAGCTCGGCTATGTTCGCGCTTATATCCGCACACTCCTGCACCGTCTTCGCCGACCTAATTGCCTCTTTGATTGCTTTATACTTTGTCTGAAATGATTTCACAATTTCATAATCCGACTTCGGCTGGGCAAATGCGCTACAGGCAAGTCCGAGTACGATGACCGCCGATAGACTGAACCTGTATCTGTTTACTCTCTCAATTAGCTGCTTCATTTCTCCCCCTCCTCACGAATGCCTTCCGCGTTTAAATAAATCGGCTTTTCGTTTCCATTTATCAATTCGATGAATGGAGCTCGCTGATTGAAGGCCGGGGCTCCGAGCCCTTCCTTCGATACCGGAATCTTCTTCTTGAGTTCTAGTCCGCCCTCTCCCTGCGTGAAGACATAAACGTTTTTGAATTTCGGCGCGGTGATATAATAATGTCCCCTGGTGCCGCGAATGATTCTTATCGGACGGTCTGCAACATTGATTGAATCTTTTAGCTCTGCATACATCAGCGGTTTTATGCTGAACGACAGGCTGTATCGGTCCACGTGTATCATGCCGTGGGAATCTGATTTGAGCTCGTCTTCGATTGGCCATGCGAAGTCGGCAGGCTTCAGCACTAATGGCATGCATCCTGCGACCAAGACGGCCAGCAAAACGAATAATATACCGGACGATTTCATACGCTCTCCTCCAAAATTTATCAATAAATCGAAAGAACTTAACCTTTGTCGAGAAATGTAGAAAAGGGAACTCAGGAAAGCAAGCTAACGCTCCTTTCTAGCTTCTAAGCAGAAGAATGAAGCGTGCCTAATGACAGTTTCGATCGGAATGCTTGTGCCGGCCTTCACGAATGCGACTTTGCAAGTGATGTTCGCAGAATTGATATCGTTGGAGTCGTTCATTTTGTTGAAGCATCGTAAATCATGAGAATGATTTCGGTTGCAAGTCTCGCCGACTCTCCGGTGACCGCGGGTTCCCGGTCCCCTCGCACTGCCGATATGAAATCCTTAATTATTGCTTCGTGAAGTGCCGTATCAGCGACAGTGTGGCTCGACGCGCCGCTCACTATCTTCATCTCACGCGGCTTCGAAGGATTGGGTTCGCCTTCGATGGCCCATTTCACGATCACATCATTT
>JAJYRM010000199.1 GCA_021794075.1 Bacteroidota bacterium
AAGGCCAATTGCGGACGCAATGATAACGGTAAATAGGTTAACCGGTACGAAGACACAACTTGTTACGAGAAGGATCACATCGAGCATCGGCCAGTTCAGCTTTGGAGGTTGGGCCTCGAATAATGGTTCGGTTTATCGGATTGAGGTCTCTAAGCCTCCTTACCGACCGAACAAGTTCGAAGTCAAATTGCAGCCTGGAGTGAGAGTATTACTGCCGGACGTTATGATGACGCAATAGGTTGGTCACTAATTCTCAATTTACCGCGCGAACGCAAATGGCAGTTAGAAATTGTGTCGCCGCATTTTGAGCCCTTCGCTATCAATTTAGTTCAAGAAAATAGTCTGGTGTCAATTAGAACTGCCGGGGGAAAATTCGTGGACACTCAAATGAGATAGACGCCGGCTGGCATTTAAACGCTTTATGTCAGTGGGCTCGTAGATGTCATTACTTGCCACCGCCTATCGCTCGGGTTTAACTACGAGGTTAAGGGTGACCTGTTTTCGGGATCCTACCCAATTTGCTCTTCTCATCAAAGTGCGTAACAAATGACGAGATGTGTTGTCGGGGTCCACCGGTTTATTTAACAAAACGATGGCTTTTGTGAACAGTGTAAAGGAGGATGCGCCATGGAATCAAAGGCTGATGAAATAAGGTCTGAGATATTAGAGCTGACGAGAGCGTACTATCGGGAGCGATACGCGACCGATGATTTCATCCCAGGCAAGCATAGCGTGAGATATGCCGGTAAAGTATTCGACGCAAAGGAATTGACGAACTTGGTTGAATCGTCACTGGACTTCCCACTTACGAAGTGGAAATTCCTGGACGAGTTTGCGACAAAGATTTCGAATTTCCTTGGGATCGAGAACGTAATATTGACCAACTCCGGTTCTTCGGCGAACCTTCTTGCTTTTTCAGCCCTCACTTCTGAGAAACTCGCGGACCGAAGGCTCAAGCCTGGTGATGAAGTAATCTGCGTCGCCGCGGGATTTCCTTCTTCCGTTACGCCTATTATCCAATATGGACTAATACCTGTGTTCGTCGACGTAAGTCTTCCGACGTACAATATCGACACGCAAGCCATGGAACAGGCCCTAAGTGATAAGACCAGGTGCATCTTCCTGGCCCATACGCTTGGCAACCCGTTTGACATCGACACGGTGTTGTCGCTTGCACGGGAAAGAAACCTATGGGTAATTGAAGACAACTGTGATGCCTTTGGGAGTACTTATAACGGAAAATTTACCGGAACTTTTGGGGACCTCGCTACTTTCTCTTTTTATCCGGCGCATCATATCACCACCGGAGAAGGTGGGGCGGTGGTGACTCGAAGCAGATTGCTATCCAGACTGGTTCATTCTTTCCGGGACTGGGGGAGAGATTGTCATTGCGCCGGCGCAAAGAACAATTCATGTGGGAGGAGATTCTCTCAGAAGTTTGGAGACCTCCCATATGGCTACGATCACAAATATGTCTATTCCGAGATCGGATATAATCTTAAAATGACAGATATGCAAGCTGCCGCCGGCAGTGCCCAAATGGATAAGTTGCAAAGCTTCTGCGAGTCCAGGAGGCAGCACTTTCGTGAGTACACGAAATTCTTCTCCAAATATTCGGACTTCTTTACACTCCCGGAGGCGACAGCCGGTGCTGATCCATCTTGGTTCAGCTACGTCTTAACTGTTAGGAAAGATGCTCCATTTGGGCGCGATGAAATAGTGAAGTACCTGGATGAGCACCTTGTCGAAACCAGAAATCTCTTTGGGGGGAACTTGATAAGGCAGCCCGCCTTTCAGCGAAGTAAACATAGAGTGGCAGGCTCTCTCAAGTATACGGACATGATTATGAACAACACCTTCTTCATCGGCACTTTCCCCGGCCTTACAAGCGGGAAAATCGAATATGTGCAGAGCGTTTTCGAGTCATTTATGGGCAAGCACGAGTTTAGTTACGTAGGAGGAAATGGTACTAAGGTTGACGAGATGTCGTAGGGTTGCCTTTTGCCTTTGCGCCAAAATACCACCGCATCAAGCATCCTGATTAGGCGGCTGAGTGCTCTAAGGATTCATACCTCTCTTGTTCCAATACTTCACCATTGTTTTCCTCGCTCATTGATGTGCGCGTGCACGTCGGTTTGGACCAGCGGGATTTGAAATGGGTGCCGGAGTCGTGCGCTTCTTCAGGACGGGGTGCAACCGAGCAAGCTGGGTGCTGAGCGCGGCGAATGAGTGGAACTAACCGGAGAGTCAATCCTAAACGAAAGGACTTCAATGAATTCTCACGTAAAACAAAGCATCATAATGGCATTGGCTATTGTTTCCGTCACTTCGTCGCTCTCTGCCCAGACGTACTCGGGCACAAGTGAAGTGACAACCCAGTCGATGTCACAAGCGTCCTACGCCCTTCGAGGGGCTGGGGGGCTAAGGATCTCGGTCAATCTGTGGGGCCTCGTCGGAAGGCCCGGGCAATATGAGGTGTTGAGCTCGACGAACGTCGTCCAGCTGATCTCTCTTGCAGGCGGTCCAGCTGAGGGTGCGGAGCTCGATAGAGTTGAGATTGTGCGTCAGACTATGCAAGCCGATTCGACATTCAAATCGGAAATCATTCCAGTGAATCTCGAGGAGTTCAAGGCAAAGGGCGAAGAAACTCCGCTACTTGCGCCGGGCGATACTATTATTGTCCCTGGCTCGTCGAAGCATTCCTGGGAGGTAGTTCTGGCCATCCTCGGGCCGTTGTTCTCGCTCGTCACCGCGGTTGGGACCCTGATACTCATCATGCGCTGATAGACTGTAGCCGCGCTTGTTTGCTCGTCGGCGGGGCTGACAGTTGGTTCGTTGAGAGGGTATCCGCTAACCCTAAGTGACTTGGGGGCGTATTCTTGTCGCGGCAGACATCGTCGCAGCTCCGGAACGACGATTGAAAGTGGGCCGAGCTTGCGAGTCATGAGAGCCACGAGATGTGATGAGGGCTTTGGGCGGATAGATATTGGTTACGTGACTTATGGTGCAAATCTCAAACAGGAGGTCTCAGTATGTGTGGAATAGTCGGATATATCGGTGAGAAGTGTGCCTGTGACGTCTTGGTCGAAGGCCTAAGAAGACTTGAATACAGAGGATATGATTCTGCCGGAGTTGCTCTACTTGTAGACGACCATATTAATGTTGTGAAGACTATCGGTAAAGTATCGGTCCTTGAGAATATAATCCATGATTCAAAGTCTGCCAGGATAGGAATAGGTCATACGCGGTGGGCGACTCACGGCGAGCCGAACAGCGTGAACGCGCATCCTCACACAGATTGTAGCGGCGATATCGCCGTTATTCACAATGGCATTATAGAGAATTACGTCGCTTTAAAAAAGAAGCTTTCATGCCTGGGACATGAGTTTAAGAGTCAGACGGATACTGAAGTGCTTGCGCATTTGATAGAAGAATTCAATTCGCGCGCTGACAATCTCGAGGTGGCAGTCCGCCTCGCATTGAGGGAAGTTGATGGGACATTTGGTCTTGTCGTCATGTCGGCCAAGGAACCAGAGGTTCTCGTAGCTGCGCGACGCGGAAGTCCACTCCTTATCGGACTCGGTGAATCGGAAAAGCTGATCGCATCGGACGCATCTGCGCTGATCAGACACACAAGGAACGTCGTTTACATGCACGACAACGAAATCGCCGTCGTTACAAGAAATAACGTTTCTCTGAAAAACCTGGATGACGAGACGATAAATCGCGAAGCTGAATATCTGACATTCAATCTAGAGCAGATCGAAAAGGGCGGCTTTGACCATTTCATGCAGAAAGAGATCAGCGAACAGCCGGAAACTATTCTGAATGCGTTCCGAGGAAGGTTGAAAGACGATGAAGGCATCGCCACGATGGGAGGCCTGCGGGACGTGGAGGACAAAGTCACTAACGCGAAACGGTTCGTTATTATCGCGTGTGGAACGTCCTGGCACGCGGCCCTGGTAGGGAAATACATCATGGAACAGCACGCGAGGATACCGGTAGAAGTTGACTACGCGTCCGAGTTCAGGTACCGCAAACCTGTGCTTATGGAAGGCGACGTAGTCTGGGCGATCAGCCAAAGCGGTGAGACTCTCGACACACTCGCCGCTCTCCGCGAAGCGAAAAGAGCAGGCGTTCCTGTCTATGGAATAGTAAACGTTGTCGGAAGCACGATTGCCAGGGAGACGGATGCCGGTGTTTATATTCACGCGGGACCCGAGATCGGCGTGGCCTCTACGAAGGCGTTCACGTCGCAGCTTGCGGTTCTTAACCTTATAAATCTGCTTGTCTCTCGAAAGAGGAAAACATTGGATGCGAAACAAGGTAAAGAAATCATCGAGGAGATGCATCGCCTGCCCGAAAAGATATGTCAGATCTTGGACCAGAAAGAAAGGATTAAAGAGATCGCTGAAGAGTTCAGAGATTCTAGAAACTTTCTGTACCTGGGACGGGGCGTGAATTTTCCCGTGGCTCTCGAGGGCGCGCTGAAAATGAAGGAGATCTCCTACATACACGCGGAGGGCTATCCTGCAGCAGAGATGAAGCACGGTCCTATCGCGCTTATAGATGAGGACATGCCCGCTGTGTTCATAGCACTGGGTCACTCCACGTACCACAAGAGCCTGAGCAACATACAGGAGGTCCTGGCTAGGAAGGGCAAGGTGATCGTGGTAGCAAACGAGGCAGATGGGCGTTTGAAGGACCTTTCCGATCACATTATCGAAATTCCCAGGACGCTCGAAATCCTCAGCCCCATACTTTCGGTAATACCGCTGCAGCTCCTCTCTTACTATATGGCGATCGAAAGAGGTTGCAACGTTGATCAACCGAGAAATTTGGCGAAAAGTGTTACGGTAGAATAGGTCACGCGGGTAGGCGAGACTATGTTTAAGTGTGTCAACCGTGTATGCTACAAATCGGATAGGACCGAAAATTAGGTCGGTGAGATTATTGAATGTCCTAATTGGATGGA
>JAJYRM010000200.1 GCA_021794075.1 Bacteroidota bacterium
AGTGGTCGGGAAGAGAGGATGGCTTTGTGACAGACGGGGGGAGCTACCCGCTGGCTGGCCGGCAGGGACTTCGCAATAAGTGGACAAAATTATTGAATGTCCGAGCGAGTTCCCTGCCGGTCGAGTAACCGACTATCTCCTTACTTCGGGTGTCGAGAGGTATTTGAAACCATGTGGGTAAGAAGATTTCCAGACATAACCATGAACCCGGCTCTTGAAGGCTCAGAAGGCCGCCTCGCGTCTCTGAGATCATTCCCCAGGAATTGACGCCTATCTTTCACGTCCTTCAAATACAGAAAGGTCCCTGTGCCCTTCGGAGCGCTGGAATTCATGATCGAAACATCTTCACCATGTTCTAACGTGATTGTGGCTTTAGAACCGTGAAGTTGAGCCTGTCTACCGCTAAAACCATCGATGCGAATATCTTTGAAATGCTCGCAGTAAATTCCATTAGAGAAATAGGGAGGAAGTGAATCGGCCCATTCTAGCTTTAAGTCATCTATGTGAAGGCCGTCAACGTACTGCGCATATATTCCGGGGATGTCGTGTTTGAAAAGGCTTAAGGCGGGATTGGCTCCCAGTCCACGCAGGTCGAAATTTCCTCCGACCGCGTCAGAGTGAACCCCGCCTTTTATTTTTAGCCTGATGTGGTCTAGCGTAATATTCTTTATCACGTTATCGCGAGTTCCATAAATTATGATGCCATCCTCGGCATTCGCCGTGATGTTTGTAAAACGGATGTCCTTGATAAGTGTCCTTCCATTGAACGGCTGTTCGAGCCTGACGACCACGTATATCGGCTCGGCTTTGCCCCACCAGTCTCCGGTAAATTGATGGGTCTGCATGATGATGTTCGAGAAGAGGACATATCGGGCGGAGTCGTAAACTCCTATTCCGCGATTGGTATCGCGGAAGATTAGATTGTCGAATGTACAGTACCTTCCGCCGTCGAATCGGATAGCGGATGAACGTGATGATATCACGCAATTCGTTACGGTTAGATTATCGCACTCGTTGGCCGCGATGCCGTCATCCGCAGTCCAGATATTACAGTCTGAAATCCTGGCATTCTTAGCCATGATGTTGATACCGTCGTTGTTCGGAATCAGCGGGCTGTTCAAAATATTTATGCCTCTTACTTCCACGTTTTTGCAATCTTCAATATTGACCGTCCAGTTTGGAGAGTCCTTGATCGTTATGTCTTTCACCAGGACATTTTCGCTCTGCGCGAGAATGATGAGCGCCCCCGGTCGGTCGGCCCAAGGCATCCACGGTTTGATTGGACCGTCCGAATCGCCAAACTTCGGACTGAGGAAAGCCTCCCCCTGCCATGTCATGCTTTTCACGAAGTCGCCGCCGTAATGCGGTGTCTTCGGGTTCATGAAGTACATTCCGTTTCCCTGTATCGTCCCATGTCCCACGATGGCAATGTTGTTCGCGTGGTTCGCGACAATGATTCCGGCTCTAAGTCCTTCTCCGGATTGGCCACTTTTATAGGCTCTTAGTTTGAAATACGATTTTAACTTGTACTGGGATGTATCGCGGCTCCCCTCGAGTACGGAACCGTCCCCCAGCCTAAGTGTGACATTGCTCAGGAGCTCAAACGTGCCGGTTACATACGTCCCGGCAGGAAAGAACACGGTGCCGCCGCCGTTCTTTGAGGCCGCTTCGATTGCCCTGGTAATTGCCGGAGTATCCAGAGTCTTTCCATCACCGATAGCACCATAACGCGTCACGTTGTAAACGTAGCCCTGTTCCTGCGCATGACAGTCCGAGACTGAAAGAGCGAAGAGAGAGAAGACTATAATTGCGCCAAACCGTAGAAGCGATATCAATCTATTATTCATTTGACCTCCTTTGTGTCACTGTATTTCATGTAGTGGTCTTGCATCGACGCCAGAGCTCCGATCACCGATGAATTAGATTTGTAATGCCTCCAACGGCGATCTGTAAACCGACGCAAAAGATAAGGAAAGCCATCAGGCGGTTTACGATCTTCTCGTTATGGGATCCCATGTATTTGATCAAACGCCCAGCATTTACGTAGAAAATAAAAATCAGTATACAGATGGCAAGTATCGATATCAAAAGAGCCGCGTTGTTGAGCAGATAACCCGAGAAAGTCTTCTCCTGCACATGAGCGCTCAAAGTGAAAAGCACCGCGATGGTGCCGGCGCCAGTGGTTATAGGAAACGTGATAGGATAGAAGAGCTTGCCTTCCAGCTGGGAAAACTCAGTGTCCCCGGGACCCGGCGGGACAGGCTCTGGCGAATCCGTTGGTTTATCCGTCGTTAGAAACTCCCATCCGATTTTGCATATCATGATTCCGCCACCGAGTTGAATTATCGGCACTGACAGACCAAAGAGCTCGAGTATCCAATGACCAACTAACAGTGTGAAGACGCAGAGCCCCAACGCATAGACTGAAATCTTTCTGGCCGCCCTCACTCTTTCGCTCCTCGACAGCCCCGTGAAATACTGGTCGACCATTAGAGCTGTCCCAATTGGATTCACCACCGGAAATAACGCGATGAACCCAAGAAAGACTATCTCCATAAAAGATTCTATATGTATGAACATGAGTTTGCCGGTTCTTTTTTTCAAGTTAATGAGAAGCCGGTATAGTCTCCAAGCTAAAACGGAATTCCTAGGTGGCAGACAACAAGAGACAGGCGTTGTTCAAAGCTCGGAGTCGGACTAGGTTCGATCTCGACGTGCGACGAATCGAAGCGCGGGAAGGTGCTGAACCATTACACGGAGAGACCCAGAGCAAAGAAAAAGTTCCACAGAGAGAAGAATCCCTCTCCGTGGATCTCTCTGCTACTTCCGCACATTAATATCCCTAGAGGTTGGCCTGGTCACCGCGACTCATCAGCAGAAGTTTGCCGCAACCGAGGCCAGCCGCCGAAGCGTTTGCTCAAATAGTCCCTCAATACTCTGCGGCACCTTTCCTTTGTACACTCCGAGGAGCCTCTCGAACTTGGCCAGCTGGTCTTCAGCGGGCGCGTTAAGACTCTTAAACACGTCGTACCCTGCATCCAGGCTCTGCAGCATGGAACGCATATTGTCTATCTTGTCGCAAGCGGACAATGCCAAAGCCTCTTCCCCCGCCATTTCGATATTCTTCAGATATGCTTCCTGCCGTTCTTTCCACGACATGTCTTTGCCCGGCTCTGTCACAGTCTTAACCAACCCGGCCACCCTTTCACCGAATTCTTCATTCAGCTCCTTAATCGTCGCGTCGCTGTCTTCTACGGTGTCATGAAGAAGTCCGGCGGCGACAACTTCTTCATCGAAGTCCGCGTCTCTCAGCATCATCGCGACCCTGAAAGGATGAACTATGTACGGGATCCGGGCTTCCGGATTCTTCCTCGGCTTTCCCTCATGCTTCATGGCCGCGAAGTCGACCGCCTTCGCAATAATTCCACCAGTGTTGAAAAGTAATCCTTCACTTTCACTGTTCATTATGTTCTCCGTCGAATTCTTAGAATATATATTTAGATTTCAAGAAATACTTCGATCTAATTCCTCGCCAGCTCGGCGAGCACCCGACTGCGTCCAAGGGGACGAAGCGTTATTTGCGAATCGCCGATCTCGACGTTCAGCCACTTGGCAAGATTCTTAGGAATTGGAAGATGCAGCCAGTGGGCGCTTTAGGGCATCCATAGCGAGTCGGGCGCCTTCCAGGAGCCGCAGTAAGTTGCCGAAGCCTCGACGACTTCCCTCAACACCACATCTCTCTGCCGCATGTTCAGCCTTTTCTAATTTGTCCGGCTAAACATAGCATTCAAACAAATGCGATATCATATCATGAGATGATAATAATTATTGTTGCCCCAACTGTCTTTCGACATTTCCCCCTGAAGAAGTTTCGATGCTTTCGGAAAGTATCTTCACCATTAAAACGTACGCCGCTTCCCTGTCCAAATAATCGGGGAAGCGGCGCCACTCGTACGGCAATATCAATGAAATATCCGGAGCGGTTCCGGGAATCTATTTCAGAAAAAATCGCGCCTGTTATTCAGCAGTCGGCTGGTTGGCGGTCATCAATTCACTATCAATGATTTCCTTCAGTTGCTCCTTAGGCAGCGCGCCGACCGCCATCTGCGGCGTTCCCACCTTTGGAATGAAAAGGAGTGACGGAATACTTTGAATTCCGAATACCCCCGCAAGTTCCTGTTCCACATCGGTGTTCACCTTATAGAAGTCAACTTTACCCTCGTACTCCTTGGAGAGTTCCTCGATTACCGGTCCCACCGCGCGACATGGTCCGCACCAGGGCGCCCAGAAATCTACAACGGCAGGCAATGCCCCCGCGAATTTCCAATCCTTATTTTGTTCGTAGTTGAAAATCTTTTCCAAAAATGTCTGTTTCGTCAATTGCTCAGGCATCGTCAATTTCCCTTTTACGTTGATGGCTGTTTTGTCTCCGGTGAGATGATGTACAAATGAAAACGATTCGCCTTTCGCGGAAAAATTTCAGCAACGACCTCGCAAATGGAGCGCCTACTGCCCCGAATAAGGTTCATCTGCCTCTTTTCCCGAAAATAAATGTGGATTGGGCTTCCCAGTTATTTTCAGGTGGCCGAGCGCGCCCTGATAAAAGGCTCTGAAGATCGAGTGGTCCACAATATTGTAAGTTCCGGGAACCTCGGCCGTGAATTGCACGATCGCGGCTCCGCCTGCGGGGATAAGAGCCGTCTGAATGTTATGACCCGTTATCGTTGAACCGCCGTCACCGTATACATCCGCGAACTGTTCACCAATTATATGGAACGACGATATGAGGTCCGGTCCAATATTCCCGACATAGAGCCTCACAGTCTGGCCAACTTTAGCGGTGATCGCGTGGCTTCCGAGAAGAGCCCCAACCCTCCCATTGAAAACCACATAAG
>JAJYRM010000059.1 GCA_021794075.1 Bacteroidota bacterium
TTCCTTCCCTGAATCAGACCGAGTACAACGCGCTCATAACACGCCGGCCGGAAGGTGGTTCTGATCCGATTGAAATTTTCATTATGGAGAAGGGGGGCGGGCAGGATGAAGTTTCTGATGATGAGAATGGAGACGCGGATCTTATGCCCGGCGGCACGCAAGCGATGTTTACCGCGGCACGAATCAGGGAGATGGTCGACTCGAAAGAGAAAATAAGAAGCGTCAAGCTCGGCGAAAAGGAAAGAGACATTTTGTTCTCCGATATCGCTGTGTTGCTCCGTACAAGGGCGAAGCTTCCTCTCCTTGAAGAGGCGATGACGAAATATGGAATTCCTTATGTCGTCTCGGCCGGCATCGGTTTCTATTCAGCGCAGGAAATATTTGACCTAACCAACTATCTTACATTTCTTCTCGATAATAACGCCGATATATCGTTATTGGCTGTGCTGCGCTCGCCGATGTTCGGTATCTCTGAGAACGAATTGTACGCCACGTCGCTTGTCGGGGGGGGGACGCTCTACGAAAGGTTCCTTTCGTTTTCCGATTCCGAAAGTGGAGGCGAAGAGGTGAGGTACGCGGCTTCCGTTCTCCGGGAGGAAATTGAGCTCGCTCACAGGCAGACTATTCCTGACATTATCAATCGCATCCTGGAACGGACAGGCTGGCTCGGCGCTTACAGCCTTTCGCCGACGGCAGACCAGCGGATCGCCAATCTAAGGAAACTTCTCGACATCGCGAGGGAATTCGAGGGCCGCGGCTTTAATTCGCTTTTCGATTTCGTCGAGCGGATCAAGTATCTCAAAGATACAGCGCGCGAAGGACAGGCTCCGGTAGAAGAGGTGGTCGATGCCGTGAAGATCATGACCGTCCACGCGGCCAAGGGGCTGGAGTTCCCTGTAATCTTCGTCCCATTCTGCGATGCAACATCGCGACGAGGAATGAGCATGATAATCAACGACCAGGTCGGTATTCTCCCGTTCGTTGGCGATGAAGTCCCGGCAGCGTTTTCACTTTACAAGCGTTTCGAAATGATGAATGAGCGGGCCGAGATATCGAGGCTTTTCTACGTTGCCTGCACCAGGGCGATGGATAAACTTGTGCTGACGACCGCCTCAAAGAAGTCGGTTCGCGCGATAAACTCTTTCACTGATATTCTGGCCAAGAGCCTCGATCTTTCTGCGGCTCCGGCGGAAGGGTACTTTGAGCTCGACGGACAGAAGATCAGGGCCCATTCGACTATCCCGAACGCGGTACCTCCGGCGCAGGCGCAAGCGGCGGAACCAATAAGGATGGGCGAACTTTTTCTCGACCCAGTGCCCGCTGACATTGACGGAGAGATTTACTCCGCCACGCTGCTCCAAACGTTCCGGCTTTGTCCGACAAAGTTTTTCCTCAGGTACCGGCTGGGAATGCCCACTCCAGATTATGGTGCAAGGATGACGGAGGCGGGGGACGCGTTGGACGAATATAATGATGCTATTTTGTCTACCGTCAAGGGGCAGCTTGTCCACGCCGTGCTTGAGCAGGTCGTTAGTTCGGGAGACGCGGGCGATGAAGCGATAAATGCTCTGGCGAAGAAAGTCGTGGGATCGATGGTGGAAAGTCCTTTGAATGAAGAAGTGAAATCCGATCTTGTGAAAGTTGTCGCGGAGAATGCCCGGAACGCCGTCGCCACGCTCCGCGAAATCGCCGGCGGGGGAAAAAGGTACGTCGAGCAGACGATCACCAGGAAATTCGGCTCGGACTTCTTAACAGGCACCCTCGATTTGCTAATGGAAGACGATCGCGGCTTCCATATATATGATTACAAGACTAACCGTCTTGATAAGAGCCAAGAAGAGATTTACGCCGGCTATGAGATACAGATGAAGTTGTACGCGTCGCTCTGTGCCAATCTGAAGGAGGGGCAAAGGGAGTTCGACGTGACTATCATTTTCACGCGGGAACCCGGGAAATATCTGCGGAAGGTTTATACAGCCGAAGATCTCTCACGGTTCGAGGCGGAACTTGCCGGGATGCTGGGGAACATAAAAGGAATGGAGACAAGGGACGGCGCGTTTCCTTCGGCTGATTCGCTCCCGACGTTTTCGCCGCACTGCAGCGAGTGTGAATATTACACAGGGATCGAGAATAAGAAGTGCCTCGTGAAGAGGAAGGAAGCGGCGGTTGTTCGAAAGTGAGTAACAGGTGGTAGGGAAGACGGTTAGCTGTCTCGCCGCATTTGACAAACAGGCAGGTCTACGGTGACTCCGTCCCGATTACTCGCAGCAACTCTTCTTTGATTTCTTTCTTATGCTCTTCCAGATAATGGCGCCCGCGCCGACGGCGAGCAATGCCATGAAAACAATTTCTCCTGTCATATCAACATTCCTATGTGATAAACTACGAACGCTACACCCCAGGCAATCACGAAGCTGTAAACCAGGAAAAGGTAAGCGAATTTCTTCCCGCCTTCGCGCGCCATCACCGCGACTGTCGCGAGGCATGAAGTGTACAACAACAGAAATATCATGAAGGAAAGAGCGGATGCCGGAGTGAAGCTCGATCTTATCACGTTGCGCAGCCCCTGGTCTCCTTCTTCGGTTTGCATCGACTGCAACCCTGGCGTGACGAGCGACTCGAAGGCGCTCTTTGTCGCTTCGCCGAGCTGCTTAACCTGGTTTTCCAGCTCGGGAATGAAATGAAACTTGGTACTTTTCTTTTGAACGTTTACCGAGTATATCGTTCCCATCGAACTCAGGACTATCTCCCTCGCCAGGAATGCCGGGATGAGCGAAGTTGAGATTCTCCAATCCTTGATACCGATCGGCGCGAGCACCGGCGTTATAGCCTTTCCGACATAGGCGGCGGCGCTGTCCGATTGACTCTTGAGATTTGGAGGAGTATTTAGAAGTATCCAAATCACGACGGATGCGGCAAAAATAACGGTTCCCGCCCTGTAAAGGAAGCTCTTCACCTGAACCCAGACTATCTGCAACACGGTTCTAAGTCTCGGGATGCGGTACGGCGGGAGTTCCATGACGAAATGCGAGAGCCTGCCGCGGTAGGCAGTCCTCCGGAGAATGAACGCGGTCAGCAGGCCGATCGCTATTCCCAGGAAATAGAGGCCGAATATTACCACAGCCGGGTGGGCGAAGAAGAGCACGGCGAAAAACGAGAAGACGACAAGCCGCGCGGGGCAACTCATGAAGGGTATCATTGCCATCACGAGAAGTTTGTCGCGCTTGTTCTCCAGCGTTCTTGTGGCCATTACCGCGGGAACGTTACACCCGAATCCGAGGAGAAGCGGTATCATACCTTTGCCGTGAAGGCCAAGTTTGTGCATGAACCGGTCCATAATGAAGGCGATCCTCGGCATATAGCCGGACATCTCCAGGATGGCGAGTAGAAAGTAGATCATGCCGACAAGCGGCACGAACGTAATTACAAACCCGACGCCTCCTACTATTGCCTGCGAGAAAAACTCAGGGAGCCACTTTCCGGCGCCGATATTGGACAGAAGCGAAAGTACAAGCGGCGCGAAGAGGTTGGTTATCACGCCCTCCGTCCAATTCATGAATGGAGTGGAGAAGTCGAATGAAATCTTGAACAGCATGAATATTACGAAGAGGAATATGAAGAACCCGATTATCGGATGGAGGGCGATCTTGTCTATCCTGTCTGTAATGTCCCTTGCCGTGTTCTTCTTTTTTTTGAAGACCTCATTATAGAAGCCGTGCGCAAATGCGTACCTCTCGTCTTTTATGACACTTTTGATGTCCTTCTTGAAAAAGTTTTCGAGCTTTTGTTTTTCCTGGTTCTCTCCGTTGCCTTCGGCCAGTCGTGCCAGAAGGGTTCGCTTATCGAGGGCGCCGTCATGACCGAGACTCTCTACGGCCGCGAGCGCTGACTCGACCTGCACGCTGTATGTGATCTTTTTCGGGGGTTTGGGGTTATCGGCGCACTCGATTATTGTGTCGAGCAGCTCCTGTACTCCGTCGCCGTTTCTGCCGTTCGTCTTCACGACACGCACGTCTAGCAGCGCGCTGGTCTGTTTACTGTCGACCTCAATGCCGATCCTCTTTGCCTCGTCGGACATATTGAGGGCGATTATCATGGGTATGCCGCACTCGAGGAGTTCCGTTGTCAGGAGAAGGTCACGCTCCGCGTTTGTCGTCTCGACGACATTGACGACGATATCCGGCTTTTCCTCCGAGATGAAGTTATATGCTATCCATTCGTCTTCAGAGATCGGTTCAAGTGTGTATATTCCAGGGAGGTCGATGAA
This sequence comes from Bacteroidota bacterium, assembly GCA_021794075.1. Lineage (GTDB taxonomy): Bacteria > Bacteroidota > Ignavibacteria > Kryptoniales > JAKASW01 > JAKASW01. The sequence goes on from JAJYRM010000059.1 coordinate 4,268, forward strand.
ATGTATGTCGTGACCTTTATAGTTAAGAAATCCCTCTTTCTTCTCGACCGTCACGCCGGCCCAGTTGCCCACCTTCAGGTTCGTCTTCGCGGCATGGTTTAAAAGCGTCGTCTTTCCGACGTTAGGGTTTCCTGCGAGGGCGACCTTTATGCTCCTGCTCATTTTACCTCGATGTTCTTCGCGACATCCGAGGTTATCACAATCCTCGAATTGTTGGTCTTTACGAGAATCCCTCGCCCAAGCTTTTGCGTGATCCTTATTTTCTTTCCGGGGCGGAGTCCCATCGCTTCGATCTTCTGAACTGTCTCATTCTGCTTGAGGAAGCCGACAATCTGAGCTGTGTCTCCGACTTTAAGTTCTTTCAAAGTCTTCTTTCCGTCGGATGGGCTGCCGGTCTCTTTTGCGGCAATTGTTTCGTCGTCAGTCTTTGAAAATATTTCTCTCAGGCTTACCATTGTTAAGTGAAGTCTCTCTTTCAGTCGCCGTTCTTGCAATCGGGGCACAGCCCGAAGATCTGGTGCGAATGGCTGATCAGCGTGAAGTTGAATTTCTTTGCCACGGCCTTTTGTCCCTGTTCGATTCCGTCGTCGACGAACTCGACTATCTTGCCGCACTTGACGCAAACTAGATGATCGTGGTGAGAGCGGCCGAACGCTTTCTCGTATCTTGATCCATGATCTTTGAGCCGTGTCTTGAACACAAGCTCGCACTCTTCCAAGATATCGAGGGTGTTATAAACGGTCGCCCTCGAAACCTTGCTTCCCGTTTTTTTCAACGCGAGGAAAAGTTCGTCGGCATCGAAGTGGCCCGTTGTCGCCATGACCGCGTCGAGCACCTCGAACCGCTCCGGCGTCACACGGTAGTTCTCTTCCCGAAGATATTCTTCCAGATGTTGTTTAGCTGTTTCCATTCACATCCTCAAGCGATAATGCTCTTTATGTCTTTGCGCCTACAGGTCCATCACCATCTTCGTGCGGATATTCAATTTGTCGGCTCCGCCTGTGAGTCCGAAGGAGACTCCTGATGCGATTGAAAATCCGTCGATCGAGAAGGATAACGTCGGGCCAACTCCTGTTCCGCGCAGTTCCAGGCCGGGAAGCCTGTAGGAATCTGAAGCGGTGGAGAACATTTCAAATGCGCCGCTGAAGTTTTCTGTGAACCCAATACCGATTCCGCCGCTAAACTCCGGGTCCACCTCAGATTTGTTTCCAGGTTGAAATTCAAATCCACCGTTCGCGATAGTTGTGAGAGGTCCTAAAGTTCTCGAAAGTATTAGCTCCATTTCGATCCGGCTTGAAACTGACCTGCTCCATGTTCGGGAATACTCCAGTGAGAGCGCAGGGCTAATGGGGAATCCGTGGGGCGCCTCAAACCTGTAAAGACCTTCCGCACTGAAATGCCCTAAGGCAAGTTCGTTTTGACTGATGTCCTTCCCGATTGTCTGACTGGCGCCGAAGGAGAGGGAGCGGGTCGCGCTGTACCCAAGCTCAAATGTCTGATTCAGATAACGTTTGCCGCCACTTAAATCTGTCGAGTTGAAGTCTGTATAACTCTCTAAATCCCATTCACCTTCCTCGGCGTTTTCAAACTGGTCACTCCAGATGTAGGTCCCATCTTGTGCGAATGTGGCCGAAGCGGGTATTAACCAGATGAGTAGAACCGACGCGGTAATGAACTTCATATTTGGGATTCTGAATTAGGAAGACCGATTTTATTTCTTGTTAATTTCGTTATTAAGACCATGTCTAAATTATGAAATGATTGCCAAATTGTCAAGACGGAGTCGAAAGAAATCATTCAACGGTCTGCGGAAAAAGCAGAGCGAAACAGTCCTGAAATCTGATGGTTTTCGCCCTTCAATTCCGTAAATTCTCTTACGTATGAGCGAGAATGCCCTCAAGATTTTATCGCCTAAATTCATTTCTGAGCTTTCAAACATGGAATTGAGGGCTAGGCTAATTGTGGAGGGATTCCTGATAGGGATGCACCGGAGTCCTTACCACGGGTTCAGTGTTGAATTCGCGGAACACCGGCAGTATTTCCCCGGTGACGACGTCGGGAACATCGACTGGAAGGTTTACGGGAGAAGTGACAGGCTGTACATCAAGGAGTACGAGGAAGAAACCAACCTGAAGGCGTACATCCTGATCGATGCGAGCAGCTCGATGGGATTCAAGAGAGACGGCAGTGTCAGCAAGCTTGACTATGCAGGCTATCTCGCGGCGGGGCTGATCTATCTTATGATGAAGCAGCAGGACGCGACCGGTCTGGCGATATACGATGAGACGGTCAGAAAATTTTATGAACCGCATCTCACTTATTCGTACATGAAGCTCCTCTTCACGGAGCTGTCGGGTTTGGAACCGCAATCGAAGACATCCACCGTCAACGCTCTCTCCACTCTCGCCGAGAGGATCAAGCGTCGCGGGCTGATCATAGTGATAAGCGATTTCCTCGACGACACAAAGAATGTCATCACGGCGCTCAAGCATTTCAGGCACAGGAAAAATGAAGTGATCGCGTTCCAGGTTCTCGATGACGCGGAGCTGAATCTTGATTTCCCGGCGGACGCGCTGTTCACGGACATGGAGACAGGGGAGCGAATTTCGACACAAGTTTCGGCCGTGCGAGCGGCATACAGGAAGAATGTCGAAAGGTTCGTGCACGATTTGAAGAGCAGATGCTTTGAGAACGATATCGATTACGCACTTCTCACAACGACCACGTCATTCGACAGAGCGCTCACTGCTTATCTGACAAGACGAAAGAAGATGTTTTAAGCGCGGTCCGGCGGGATCCGGATCTTACGATTTTACAGGGTTGAAGGAGAAACAATGGATGTTGTTGTCATAGCTTCCGCGGCGGTAATTATAGTCGCGTTGCTTTTCATGCTCATGCAATTCAGGAACATTACGGCGAAGCAGCAGTCCTCGTCTGACCAGACAATGCAGCTCTTCACTATATTCAAATCGGACGTCGAGTCAGTGATTAAGTCGGTCGCCGAAACGGGCCGGGCCGGTAGCGAGTCGATGTCGAACACGCTTCAGCTTGTCACGAATTCTCTTTCGAAGAGCATGGAGGAGAACCGGGCCGGCACGAACGCGCAGGTCGTCCAGCTCGCCAACCAGATCTCACAGCTCACGACGCTGATGGGAAAGCAGGTGGAGCAGCTAACGAGTTCCGTGGACCAGCGGCTCGGCCAGTCGACGGCGTCGACGGACAGGCAGATCAGCCAAATGGCGCAGCAGATTTCCGATCTCTCCACGATAGTCGGCAAGCAGGTCGAGAGCCTTCGCGGCTCGGTTGAGCAGCGATTGACGAGCTTCGAGGGACAGCTCGGTGGGCAGCTTTCGGAGGCAAACAAGCTCTTCTCATCACTCAAGCAGGACTTCGGTGAGCTCAAGGAGTCGAGCAACAACATGCTCGAGATAGGGAAGCAGATAAACGAACTGCAGAGCATACTCAGCTCCCCGAAACTTCGCGGTAACCTCGGCGAAACCCTTCTCGAAGAGCTGATCAAGCAGGTGATACCGCAGGGATTCTACGAGTTCCAGTATTCCTTCAGGGACGGATCGAAGGTTGACGCGATCATAAAGACGTCCGAAAGGATTATCCCGATAGACTCCAAGTTTCCAAAGGACGAATTCCAAAGGTATGTTCAGGCCGAGACGGACGCTGAGAAGAACCTTGCCCTTAACAGGTTCGCCGCGGTTGTGAAGAAACAGATCGACGATATAGCGGAGAAATATATCAAGCCTGCCGAGAACACCTTCGACTTCGCGATCATGTTTATCCCTTCGGAGAGCATGTATTATGAGCTGTTGATCTCGGACGATGATGAGAACAGCGCTTATCGCTACGCGATGAAGAAACACGTGGTGCCCGCTTCGCCGAATAGTTTCTACGCATATATACAAGCTATCGCGATCGGCTTAAAAGGGATGCAGATAGAGAGGAACGCCGAGAGGGTGAGAGACCAGCTCGCCCAGCTGGAGAATTCACTGTCCAAATTCAGCGATAATTTTGAGACTCTCGGTAATCATCTTCGCAACGCGTCCAACAAGTACAGCGACTCGCACGAAGCGCTCGGGAGGTTTAAGGAAAGGTTGCAGGGAATTGCGAAGTTCGACGAGGATCAGCCGAAAATAGAATAATGGCTATCATCCTAAAGAGGAACTTCGGCGGTATCCCGCCCGATGATTTTCTGCCGGAAGTGAGAAGGCGAGCCGCGTCGTTTTCCGGCGCGAGTGATTTTATCTACATTGTCCCGACGCGGAGGCGCGTTCGTGAGTTGCAGCGCGAGCTGGTGACCGGGGTGACTTTTGGAAAACTCCCGATCTATACGCTGGAGCTGTTCGCGCATGAACTTTTCATGATGATGTCGACTGGGAGGCGAGTCATCTCGCCGTCAATGCAGGGGATGATCGTGGGGCGAGTCCTCTCCGAAGGTGAATACAGGTTTTTCAAATACGCCTCTTTCCGGCCGGGTGCGAGAAAAGGAGCCGCTCCGGTCGGGACGATCAAGAAGATTGTGGACCAGATCGGGTACCTTGAAGAAAACGGCATCACTCCTGAGGACTATCGCTCGATGGCGTCTGTCGCCGAAGAATCTGAGCGTCTGAAACTCGAGGAGTTCTATCGAATATACCGGGAATACATTTCCCAGCTTGGCGACAGACTTGTGGACAGCGCCGGCATCCTTTCTCTCGTCAACGAAAGGCTTGCGGCTTCACGCGAGCTGCTTGACTTTCGGTTCCCGGGAAATCTGACCGCGTTTGTCGAGGGATTTTACAATTTCAAGAAGCCTGAGCTTGATTTCCTCCATCTCGTTTCATCGGACGAACGGTTCGCGTTCCTCGTGAAGCTCGACTGTAACGAGTCTAATGAGAATCTCTTCAGGACGATGATATCGACTTCAAATGATCTAGCCGTGAGAGGTTTCCAGTTGCAGAAGAAGTCGCAAATCACAGGCAGCCCATCGGGCCGCGAGATCTCCGATTTCCTTTCGCTGAATTTATTTCGCGACGATCCTCCCGCGGAGAAAGTCGACATGCGGGGGCAAATATTCGAAGCGGGCGTGCGTGACACGCTCCGCGAGGCAGAGTTCGTCACGGAGAAGATAAAGGAAATCGTCCAGCGTGATCCAGCCCAGAAGCTCGATAGGATATGCGTCGCTTCCTACCTCCCACAGAACTATACCGGGATATTTCGTGAGGTATTCAGAAAGTATCGCGTCCCGGCGAACATAACCGACAGGTTCACACTCGAGAGCAATGGGATAGTCAACGCCATACTTTCGTTCATCGACATAAAAGCTTCCGATTACGAACGTGTCACGCTCATGAGGGCGATCACGAACCGCATGCTGACCGTTTCGGACGAGTTCGGCGCGGACAGAGCCGGAGGCGTAATTTACGATGCCGCCAGGATTTGCAGGTTCGAAAGAGGGCTGAGGAATTTCAGAGATTCAATAGACTCCAAACTAGAGTTCATGAAGAGACTCGGATCCTCAGAAAACGACGACGGCGCCGGAGAAGCTATGCGCAACGCCGACACGCTCGTGAAGGCCAGGAAGATACTCGACGAGATCGAGTCGAGGCTGGCAGGATTAAACGGCATCCTCTCTCCAGAAGATTTTAGGAAGAAGATCAAGCGGCTGGTGAACGAACTCGGGGTTCACGGGAACATCGTGAAACTTGATCCAGGCGGAATACCGACGGAGATTGTAGAGAGAGACGCGCGAGCTCTCGCAGCCTTTTTCGAGGTCCTGGACGAAGTTGTTGAAGTTGAAACCGAACGGAGCGGTGAGAGACTTTCGCTCCCGATTTGGCTGGAGAGCCTGAGGGCCGCATTATCGCTTACCCGCTTCAACGTCCGTCAGAAGTACGGATATGGCGTATATGTTACCTCGCTCGACGAGATAAGAGGTCTCGAGTTCGATTACCTCTTCATCGTTGGACTCAACGAAGGGGAGCTCCCGGCGAAATACAATCCGGAGATATTCCTGCCGCTCAGGTCGCAGGATGAAAACAGGGAAACCGAACCGTTTCTGCAGAGGCATCTGTTTTACCAGGCGGTGAGTTCGTTCAAGAAGGAATTGTACCTCGTCTATCCTGTCCAGCGGGAAGAGGTGAAACTCTTCAGGTCGTCTTTTATAGATGCGTTGAACGCCGTAGCGGATATTACGCAGTTGAAGGAGGGCGCGGGAGAATCTCGCACGAAGAACATATACGATATACATCAACTCATAGAAGCCGATTCAGCTATCGAGGGCGCGCGTGAGAAAATTGCGTCGGACGAATCCTCGGCGAAACTCTTGCCGCCGAATCTTAACAGGTGCATCCGGGCGGAAGCGGCCAGGTACCGCGGAGATTCCGAGAGTGAGTTCGCCGGCAGGATTACCGAACCGGAGTTCGTCTCAGATCTAAGCGAGAGGCTGGCGAAGCGAGTTTTCTCTGCCGCGCAACTCGAGTCTTTATCCAGGTGCGGCTTTCAGTTTTTTGCCGGACGAATTCTCGGGGCAGCGGAGATGCCGGAGATTGAGACATCGCTAAGCCCCATCGAGCGCGGAGCCGTGCTTCACAAGATACTCTACAAGTTTTATTCGGAATTATCCAACAGAAAGAATCTTGCCGGCGCGAAGGAAGAGCTTGACCTCCTCCTTTCCGTCGCTCGGGAGGTTCTCGACGGGCTGGGTATTTCGTCGGACGGGTCTTTCGGGCGCGACCTGTTTGAAGTGGAAAGGGACGCGATACTTGGCACAACAGACTCAGCCGGCACGCTCGAGCTTTTTCTGGCGAAGGTCCAGTCAAAGTTGACTGAGTACGGATTTCAACCGAAAAGCTTCGAGGTCGGCTTCGGAATGAAAGGCGGCGATGGGGAGGTTCACGCGGCCCCCGTCGAAATCGGTGGCGTGCAGGTACGGGGTAAGATCGACAGGATAGACGCTGGCCCCAACGGTTTAATGATCTTCGACTACAAGACATCGGCCAGAAACGCGACGCATCAGGATGTAATAAGGGAGAAAATAAGTCCGCAGCTTCTCATTTATATGAACGCTCTGAGCAAGCTGATGGAAAGCGCTGAAGCGGCCGAACAGGTCTCTGGAGCCGCGTTCATATCAATAAACAGGGAGCGCCTGATAAAAGAGGATTCGGGATCGAAGTTGATCGACTTCATCGTGCGCGAGGATGCGGCTGGACTTCAGTTCAACAAGACATTTGAGAGTATAAGGAAGACCACCAGCACTGACGGGTATCCGGCAAGCATGAAGCGCTTGCTGGAAGAAACCGAATCCTTTGTCAAACAGAAAGTGGGCTCAGCACGCTCAGGAAGATTTAATCTCACGCAGTTTCCGCCAGTGAAGGTGTGCGTCTATTGTCCGTACATAGAAGCATGCAGGATCAAGCTGGGCAGCGAAGGGGCGGACGCGGAGGAAAATGGGAGCGGATCTTAGAACGTCGCTAGCGGGACGATGGCGGACTCGGGTGGAGCGAGGAGCGGATCAAAAAAATCAGGCTTCGAGGTCGAGGGCAACGATTTCGCTTGAGTTCCTGGCGTAAATGAGGTCTGTTCCAACAACGAAGTAAAAGTCACCGAGAGTTGTGTAAACTCCTTTGTCAACCGTATCCTCGAAAAGTATTTTCCCGGATTGATCGCTGACTGTTAAGTGCGAATCGTAGAGTTGAATCCCCTTTTCATCTTTGCCCGCCTCGGTGTAGTACCCGACAATGTCTTTGCCGAAGGCAGAAGGAATGCAGGTGGGATTCTTGGCCTGTTCCGGCGGTGTTTCTTTGAGAATCGCAGCGCGTTCGGGGGGAAGCGTATCCTCGATCTCTTCGAAGAAGCTGGAGAGGACGAATTCATCCTCATGCGACGGAAATGAAAGCTCGTCAACTTTCGGATCATCGGCTGCGAGGACAATTTTCTCCTCTCCGGTTCTGAAGTCCAGACCGACGATGCCCTCGGACCCGACTGCTTCTCTGATGCCGTAAATCGTATCGCCCGATGCGTTAAGGTAGGTCAGCTCGTGATTTTGCCAGAGCAATTTCCCCGTGAAAAGATCTATCGCGTATATTTTCCCGGCAGTCGGCATATCCGGTTTGACGAATTGCTGGAGAAGGAAGATATCCCTATATATCCTGTTCATTGCTATCCACCACGACTCTTCGAGCCGGAGTCCCTGCCAGAGAGGCGCACCCGAAGAAAGGTCGATCGCCGCGTACTCGGTGATTTTCAAGTTGGGGTCTCGTAGTTCTGTGGCGAGCACGCCGCTGCCCGGGAGGAGTCGCCAGACTTTCTTGTCTGTCTTAAACACCCACTTGGGTTTGAGACTCGTTCGAAAAAATTTCATGCGATTAAAATAAGAAGATAGGGGTGAATTACGAAACTGTTGCAGGGGGTGACCGCCACAATTGTGACGGTCACGGATTGCCGCACTGACGTCCTTACTTGATTAGAACCATCTTCTTCGTGAGCGACAAGCCTCCTGCGTTGAGTCTGTAGAAGTAAACTCCGCTTGGAAGCGCCGAAGCATTGAAGACTATGCTATGGCTGCCCGCCGCCTCAAAGCTCCTTAACAGACTCTCCACCTTTTCGCCGAGGATGTTGTATATGCTGATGTCTACGTTCGAAGCCTTGGCGAGCGAGTAATTAATCGTTGTTGTCGGATTGAACGGGTTCGGATAATTCTGTCCCAGCGCGAATGTGGACGGCGTCCTGGATGGCGAGGCGATTCCAGTGATGAGGTTTATCTGCCATGCGCCTCTCCCGTGCGTGCCGACCCTGAGCTGATCGGATGAATACTGTATTGCCAATCCGTCGACAACGGAGTTCGGAAGCCCGACACCGTACTGCGACCATGTCGCCCCTCCGTTAGTCGACCGGAAAACTCCCGCGTATGTTCCTGCGTAAATGTAGCCGTTTGACGAATCGACGCATATTATCTTGGTAGGAACGTTTGCGAAGCCGTTGCCGTAAGCCCCGCTTGAGTCGAGCCCGACCCACGTCTGACCGTAGTCTGAAGTTTTCAAGACGTGCGGCGACTCCAGGTACGGGCCGTAAGTGAGCACGGCAAGGTAGGCAACTCCCAGATGAGTCGGATCTGCCGTCACCTGGCAAAAATCCGTGCCCGCAGGAAGATTTCCTGACACATCGGTCCATTGCGCTCCGCTGTCAGTACTTACGTAAAGGAAGGCGCTGTCCGGATTATCGGCGCCGCGGTATCCGCTCATGCCGGCGTACAAAACGTTTCCTTCGACAGGCGATATCGACATTGTCGTGAAGAGTTTGCTCGAAGACCTTAAATCGCCGGTGATGGCTGTCCAGTTGGTCCCGCCGTTTGTTGACTTGTAAATCTTGTTCGTGCCGGTGTAAAGAATATTGGGATCATTAGGATCCATGACGTAAGGTTGAAGCCAGTAGCCTTTTTCTCCTATGCCGTTTGTGATGCTCTGCCAATGTGACCCGCCGTCAGTCGATTTCACGAGCCCGCCATTCACATACTCTGAATAAATGATCTGCTCGTTCTGCGGGTCGATCATGACATAGCCGCCGTCACCTCCATATACCTCGCTCCAACTTGATGATGGAAGGCTGTTGGACTCCGTCCCGTTGTCCTGCGTACCGCCGACGGTAATTGAAGGGTCAGTCGCGGAAGCAGCGATATCATAAAATTGTATCGTTTGTAGTCCGGCGTTGCAATTCGTAAATGAAGCCGATCCGTCATTGGTTCTCCAAACGCCGCCGTCATTCCCGATATAGAATGTCTGCCCGCTCGCGAAGGCTATAGCGTGCTGGTCTACGTGTATGTTCTTGCCGTCATACGTACCGTAGCCGTTAGTTAGATTTGACCAGGTTTGCCCGCCGTCGGACGATCTCCAGAAATCTATGCCGCCGAGATACACAGTATCGGGATGTGTCGGGTCGACTGCGATAACATTGTTATACCATCCCTGAGACCCTCCGAATCCGTTAGCATTGTAAGTTTTAGTCTGGACCGGCGGAAGGACAGACCATGACGCCCCCGCATCAGTGGACCTGTAAACTCGGTTGGTGTCGGAGGATGAGCTGTTGGGCTTGTTCCCATTGATGCCGGCGTAGAGTATCTGGTTGTCACTCGGCGCGATCGCAAGCGAGACCCTGTCTATCTGGTTCGCGGGGGGAAGGCCATTGGTCAGCCACGACCAGGTCGTGCCGCCGTCTGTGGATTTGTAAATGCCGAAATTCGTGCTGTCACCGGCGAATCCCGAGCCGTAAGCCGCGTAAATGACGTCGGCATTCTTCGGGTCGACGACGATGGCGTCGACGGCGCCGTCGGTCAAATTCAGCCCTGTCCATGTGCTGCCGCCATCGGTCGACTTGTAAACGTCGTAGTATCCCGCGATGTAGACGACGTTACTGTTGCTCGGCGCGACCGCAATGCTGCTGGTATAATAGATTCCGCCTCCCGGAGGAAGAGTCAGGAGAGACCATGTCGTTCCGCCGTCTGTGGATTTATACACGCCTGCTCCGGGATAACCGTCAATGTTGAAGTTGAGCTCGCCGGTGCCATAGTAAATAATCTTTGGATTGTTGGGATCCACCGCGACTGCTCCTGACGACATGCGGGGGAGATTATCGGTAAGCGGGGACCAAGTCGTGCCGCCGTCCGTCGATTTCCACAATCCTCCGTCAGCCGCACCGGCGTAAACTACGTCGGAGTCCGTAGGATCGACTGCGAGGCAGGTCACTCTTCCTGACACGTCAGCGTACTGGGGGCTTTGCATCGGTTGCGGTCCGAATCCGCTCCATGTCGGCGCCGACTCGGTTCTAAACAATCTCTCGGGCGCGATGCTTGGCGTTGACTTAAGTTCCCAACCGAATGGTTTAGAAAGCCTGACCGCGCCTCGATCTTCCTTTTCTCCGGATAATTCCTTTGAATAGGCCGAGCCGGTCGCTGTACTAATAATGTTCGCTTTCTTTGCCTGCGTGTGCCCGACGTTCTGCTGGTGCCCGTTTGCCGCGCGTTTTGATGTCCCTGCCTGAAGCGCAGCGGGCACTGAACTGACAACCATGGCAAGAAACAATATCAAACTTCTCATCTATCTGACTCCCTGTGGTTTTTCAACTCGTTCTGTTCCTTCAATCTCTATTCGGAAGAATTTTGTAAAATTTTTGTGGCGAAATAGATACAAGGTAATTTCATGTCTTGATGATCCAGTCGAAAGGGATGCGTCGCACCAGATGACGTACCATCTTCCCTGTAATTTCAGATCCTTTCGCATCGATAGATCTGGAAGGCACACCTGTACAATGGATGAATCGAGGGTCGCTCCGTAGAGCTCAAAGGGGGAATGGACAAAAAATTCAAGCATGCCATGACGTTCGTTAGGCATCGTGATGGTGCTTAGAGGCACAAGCGCGTCAGAATTGTAGTAGTAAATGTGCGGCTCTTTCGGTTGCACCGTTAGCATAAGCAGTGCGATTAGGACGTTCATGCATCTCCTTGAGGTAATTACATACTAATGATTGCGGATATAAAACAAAATGGATTTCTTTGAAATGAAGTTCCGACTTCCAATGTGACGTGATTTTGAACACGCCGGCAGAGGGAAAAGGCGTCCTTCATCGGGCCGGTATTTGCATCCCAAATTGAGTATCGGATTGGATCGGCGCGGTTTGAGGACTTTTTACACATATCGGCCAAAAAACTTGGTAACTCCAGTTGGCGAATGACTTGCATTTTCAGAATAGTTAGTGTTACTTAAGCGGCATCAAGCACAAATTTCGCTGAAAAAACGGTGATTCCAAGGGTTTTTCCGAAGGGTTTTTAAGAGATGACAAAAATTCAGCTTCAAGAGGCACTCGATAAATTAAGGTATTTTGACGTTCCTATTTGCGAACTTTCTCCGAAAATCAACGGAACTTTGCTCCGACTTATCCGGCAGGTCGAGCGCGAAGTGTCGAAGAAAGGAATAAGATTCAGACCGGAGTATTACTTGGGGACAGGCTGGGGGTGCGTTGACAAGAGCGTTTCCATTGAAATACCTTTTTGGTTTCAGAACGACACGCTTGTTTCGATCGAAGACGAGATGGCATACGATGGTGTCGAGGATGAAAACGAAATCAAGATGGGATTGCGACACGAGTTTGGTCATGCCGTCAACTATGCCTATCGGCTCTACCTCGATCCCGAGTGGAAGGCGCTGTTTGGGAACATTAACCGGAAGTATAACGATTATTACCGCTTCAATCCCTGGAGCAAGCGGCATGTGAAGCACCTCCCCGACTACTACGCTCAGAAGCACCCGGATGAAGATTGGGCAGAAACGTTCGCTGTCTGGCTCACGCCGATGAGCGGATGGCGCAGGATGTACGGCAAGACACCCGCTATCAAGAAACTTCTATATGTCGATAGAAAGATGAAAGAGATCTGCCGGAAGGAGCCGGTCAACACCCGGTCGAAGCGTGACGTGCCGATAGAGAAAGTCCGGATGACGGTTAGAGAGTTTTACGGAGCCGACTACGAGGACGTCAGTCCGTCCGAACAGCTGCTCGAAGATATCGACGCGATGAAGCGCATTTTCCCGAACGGTTTCAAGACCAAAAGGAATCTCAAAGACGCGTGGAAACTGGTTCACAAGTTTTCGCCGCTACTGATCGAGAGGCTTTCCGAGGAGGTCGGGACATCGCATCAAACCGGCGCCCAGGTGATACGCGCCTTCGAAAGCATCTGCAAGACCTACGATCTAAAGACCCGGCAGGGCGATGAAGACGAAAAAATAATCGGGCTATCGATGTACCTGACAAAGAAGTTCGGCCAGGATTAATCTTGGGCATACCGGAGAATGCCGCTGAAATTTACCGGAGAGTTTCTGAAGCGCTAAAGAGATCGCCAACGCCCGCGCGGGAAGTGAAGCTGATCGCTGTGTCAAAGACTTTTCCGGCAGAACTCGTGGCGGCGGCGATGGAGGCGGGACTCTACAGGTTTGGAGAGAACCGCGTGCAGGAAATCACCGCGAAGTACGAAGCTCTTGGAATGCGAAACTTCGTCGCGGGGCATGACGGAAAGAAAGTACCCGTTGAGTGGCATTTCATCGGGCACCTCCAGACAAACAAAATCAAGAAACTTCTCGCAGTGCCGACGAGGTACATCCATTCGGTCGACAGGCTTGAAGTGGCAATTGAGTTGGATAGACAGCTTCAAAAGAGGGGCGAGTCGCGCGAGATTCTCATAGAAGTCAACACCTCCGGCGAGGAGAGCAAGAGTGGGACAGAACCTGAGAAAGCTGCGCAACTCGTCAGAGAAGTCGCGAGATTTGGAACGCTGAAGGTCAGAGGGCTGATGACGATCGGCAAGCTGACTGAAGATAGCAGGATCACGAGAGAATGCTTCTCGAACCTCAGGAATTTGTCCGAGCGGATAAAGGACGATAGGATCGACGGTGTCGAGATGGGGGAACTTTCCATGGGTATGTCGGGCGACTTTGAAATTGCCGTGGAGGAAGGGGCGACAATGATTAGAGTCGGGACGGCGATATTTGGGGAGAGACCGTCGAGAGCCTAATCCCTTTTCAGTGAGACCAGCGTACTTTCGCTAATAAACCAGACTTTTTGTCTATTGTAAGTCCCGTTCCGGAGTGTTAAATTTACTTGCTTCAAATGAAAGGTTGTAGCTCAGTCCGCAAAGGAATGTAGCGGATCTCGTCGTGAACTTCGTTCGTGACTCGATTTGATTAGAGTGCAACCTGAGTCGAAGTTGATGATTCTTTTGTTTCTTGAATGTCTTTGAAATTGATGGGGTTGTAGCTCAGTTTGGTTAGAGCGCCTGCCTGTCACGCAGGAGGTCGCGAGTTCGAGCCTCGTCAACCCCGCATCTCTTTCCTTATAATTCCCCGTTATACAAAGACTTATACCCTGACAACGGGCTTTCTCTTTTCCAAAGTGGCCTCCTGCTTAGTAAGCAGAGCGCTTTAGATTTGATTCTCCTTAGTTTAACATCAAAATCTTCCAATGCTTCATGAATTGCGACGTTTCATGCCCAAATCCATCCGCATCCAATGCCGATAACAGTTCCATGGCGATTATATGGCGACAAGTGTCAGTACTTCGTCATTATCGTTCACGTCTTGCTTCCATGACGACGTGTGAAGAACAGATTGGAAGGTGATCTGGGCATCGCGCTTGAAACCTTCTCCAACTATAAAAGGATTGCTGACAACTATGTAATTAGCCTTGTCCACACCGCTATGGGTTATTACGAAATACGTATTCGTGTTATATGGGACATGTGTCTGGGCAGAGTCTCAGAGAATCTTCGGCAATTTTCAGCACTCGACCCCAAATGCAAGGAAGCTAAGAAATGGACCGGCGGGCAGAAGCCGGTTCAAACTTGGCTTTGAAAACACCCGGTGGGTTAAACCGAGGGCATTCTTTCGGCCTGATACGTGAGGGTCGTGTTTGTTTATTTGGAATCCCTTTACTAAAATTGACCAATATGCTGGTACATCCAGCCTCGGAGTGTGCTGAGAGTGGCTTAAATATTGTTCCGCAGAATTCTGGCAAAAATATAAGATAGGAGACATTCAATGAGAAGGATTTTCCTGTTTTTTCCACTTTCGATACTTTTTGTCTTGTCTGCAATTTTGGCTGCATTCGCTCAATCTACGACAATTGAAAACATCCGGGATAACCCCGGCGCCTATGCGGGCAACGCGGTAACCGTTACTGGGCTGGTCACTCAATATGTCCACGGTGAGGGCAACACGAGCTACTATCTTATCAAGGGCGATTACGGCGCCATAATAAAGGTAAACACTGCCGGTTCGCCTCCTCAGATAAATGAGAAGTACACCGTGGAGGGGATCGTGTATATCAATCCGAGCAGTCACATTCCGTTCATAAGCGAAAGATCTCGTTCACTCGTTGGAGAACAAACAACAGCTCCCCAACCTCCCGTTACAAATCCCGCCCCGCCTCCGCCTCCAGAGCAGAATAACACGCTCTTGTACGTGCTACTCGCGGTTGTCGTTTTGCTTGTGGCGGGATTCTTCCTTTTCAGGAGCCGGAAGCCGTCACAAGAACCGGAATTTATTGAAAGGCAATCAGAGCCCGTTGCTTCAGCCCCTGCTCCGCATATCGACTATCGTGATATGCAGTCACAGAGTAGCGACGAATTCAAAACTATAAGGATAACAAACTCAAGCCCGAAGACTCTGAAATTCATTCCCGGAAAACTAACCATCGTATCGGGTGAGGACACAGGAAAGTCCTTCATGATTGCGGGATATCCCACGGCAGAGGGGAGCATCGTTACAATTGGACGAGAGGAAGTCAAAGGCGATAGATCATATTCACATATACAACTCATGCAGAAGACGATTTCCAGGAAACAGGCAGAGATAATCCAGAAGGATGGCAAAGTATCTATCAGGAACTTGAGCGAGACCAACTATACTCAGGTCGACGGCGTTGAACTGAAAGTCGGCGAAAGGGCGGAGCTGAAGCCGGGCGCCGTAGTCCGCGTTGGAGAGCTCGAACTCAAGTACACGGCCTGATGATCCTTTCAGATCTGTCTGTGCATATGTTGGGATGCCGGATATTGTTCGGCATCCGAACAAGTATCTGCATCTTGTAGCGCTCGCGCAGGCGAACGGTACGTGAGCAATCACTTAAATATTTCCTGGATATCGACGTCATATGGCGGAAATAAGTCTTTTCAGTAAGACGATTGTCGGGAGGCGAAGCAACAATCAAGATGCCTGCTTCGCCAAGCTGATCAGGCCGGGGGTATACTTCCTTGCGGTAGCGGACGGGATGGGCGGCGCGGCCGGAGGGCAAATAGCCAGCTCGCTTGTCATCGAAGTGGCGGAGAAGATCCTTCGCGAAGAGTTTTCTTACGAAGTGAGACCGGAGGAACTCAAGGGTATACTTGAACGGGTTTTCCTTTCAGCCCAGAAGTCCATCGCCGCAAGAATAAAAAGTGATTCATCCCTAACAGGTATGGGAACCACACTCACCTGTGTTCTGATCGACCATGATAATTTTGTTTGGGGCAATCTCGGTGATAGCCGCGTGTACCTCTTGCGAGATGATAAGCTCTCACAGGTTACACATGACCATACTCTTGTGCAAAATTACGTTGACAGCACAAATGAAAAGGTGTCCGACAATATCCTGTCCCAGTATAGCCACTACCTTCTCAAATCCTTGGATGGAGGGTCAGACGAGCCCGACATCTTTCCGCAGGGAAAAGACTTCGAGTCGACACGGAACGGGGATATGTTTATGCTTTGTTCTGATGGGCTAATAACGGACAAATCGGAAAAGGACACCGCGGTTCTAAAACAACTCCTTCAATCCCCTAGAAGTCTTAATGAAGCTGCGGAAAAGTTGATCTCTGCCGCATATCAAAACGGTTCCAAAGACAATATTACCGTGGTGATTGCGCAGGTGGGGAAGAGGAAACCGGTTCGAAAGTCGTCCGAAAAAAGGCAGCCTGGATTTTCTGGTAAGCCAAGAGTTACTGCGAAGTTGCGAAGGGAAGGGCTGGCGATTCTCTCGGTCCTTGTGGCCGGAGTCGCGGTGCTGCTGTACTTAAGGCCAAATGTTATCCTCAAGAGCCCATCGAAGACTCACGGTAGCACTGGAATCTCTAAAGAGAAGACAACTCAATTTCGCGACTCATCCGTTCACGAGTCCAGCATAAATGAACCAAAGGCTTCACCAGCAAGCCCGGTGATGGAGCCATCGGGTGACAAAAGCCGTTCTAATTTCGAAAGACGGAATGATGCCCTGAAGCAATTGGAAGAACCCACGATCAAAGGGGGAAAGAATGGCGCTGGCCTGCAAACAAAGGATGTGCCCCAGAAATCTTCCAAGGGCTCTGATTCTATCCTGGCAAAGCCAAAACAGATTAAGAAGAATTGAAACATTACCCGAATGTCTAACTGATTAAAGGAATTATGTCAGACACCAAGCTATGCCCATATTGCGGTGAAGAGATAAAGGCTGTCGCCATCAAGTGCAAGCACTGCGGCAGCATGCTTGTCGAGGGACCGACACCCGGGACGGTGGATGCGGGAACATATGTAAAGGTGGCCTTGTCATCGAAGTATGAAATAATAGAAGAGATCGGCCGAGGAGGAATGTCTGTTGTCTATAAAGCTCTGCAGAAGAATCTCGACAGGACCGTAGCTCTGAAGGTCCTGCCGCCTCAGCTCGCCCAGGACAAGGAGTACGTGGACCGGTTTCACAGAGAAGCCAGAGCGGTAGCCCGTCTTCAGCATCCTAACATAATGACCATATATGATGAGGGTGTTGAAAACGGTATACACTATATGTCTATGGAGCTTCTCGAGGGCGTCGATCTGCAACAGAGGATAAAGAAAAGCGGACCGGTGTCAGTGCAGGAGATCGTGACAGTAATTGTACCTATCGCAAACGCGCTTGACTATGCTCATAATAATGGGCTGGTGCACAGGGATATAAAGTGCGGGAATATCTACCTGAACAAAGATGGGCGGGTGATACTGACAGACTTTGGTATAGCACACGCGATAAAAGGCACTCAACTCACTGTCAGCGGCACCGTACTTGGGACGCCGGAATTCATGAGTCCTGAGCAGGCAGAGGGGAAGGATATCGACGGGCGAAGTGATATCTACTCTTTGGGAATAGTGATGTATTACTCTCTGACAGGCCGCTTCCCGTTCAGCGGAGACAACCCGATAACTACGATTTACAAGATACTGCACGAAAGGTATACACCCATAAGCCAGCTAACGCCAGTCCCTGACTGGCTGGGGAGTGTGATAGACGGATGCCTTGAGAGAGACCCTGCGCGACGTATCCAGTTTGCACGGGAAGTGTCCCGGTTATTGGCTCACAAGGAGTCCGTTGATAGACGTCCTTTTCCAAAGACGAATGCGCAATCGACGATAAAGCTCGATCCGCAGAAGGAACAGGATTGGCTGAAGCCCCCGTCGGCACCCAGGCGCGAATCTCCGGTAGCAGCGCCGAAAAGAGAGTCAGTTCCGCCTCCTCCTACGCGCGGACCGGTTAGTTCGCAGAAACTCCAAAGGAACGGAAGACCCATCGCGGCCCAAGGCGAGAGGGGCGATGCCCGTTCATACATTCCTCTCATCGTTGGGTTGGTCGTACTCAGTATTGTCATTTTTATGATGGCCAACCGCAGCCAAACTGGGAGCTCGGGCATGCAGGAGGAGTCGCCACCACAGCAGCCTTATACTTCCCAGGGAAGCTCTTCCCAAAACTACGGCCAATCTGGGAATGTTCAGCAGCAAAGCCCTGAGGAAACCGAAGCGGAGAGAAACCGGCAGCGCGTAAGCGAACTCTTGGCAGCAGCACGACGAAGCGAGGAAAACGGAGAGTGGAACCGTGCGGGGTCGTATTATGACCAGGTACTGCAAATCAGCCCTGACAATGAAACGGCATTGCAGGCAAAAAGCACGCTCAAAGAGCGGTGGATTGCTTCTTTGCTTTCCGAAGCAGACAACGATATATCGTCAAAGAAGTTTAGCGACGCTTACTCGAATTATATGGAGGTAACACGTATAAGCCCATCCAACACAAGATTGCAGGATCGACTGCAATACCTGTTTGATTTGGTCGTCAGTTCCGCAGACAATCTGTATAACAGTGAGAATTACAATCAGGCTGAGGCCTACTATCAGCTGGCTTTGAAAATAAAGCCAGGCGATATGGCCACGATGATTAAGCTTACTAAAACGCAAGAGAAGTTACAGGGACAATGAAAAGCCGATTTATTCAGCTAAGGGCCCAGTCGAACCGCCGAAAGGGTTAATGTCGTGACCGGTCAACCTTAACGAAGCGAAATCTCGGATTTTGGACAACTGGCATATGATAAGCTGTAAAGAGGAAATCAAAGCGGACGCTATCAAGTGCATGCACTGTCGGCAGTGCCTTGACCTGGTCGCCCGATTCACTTTCACTAATCCTGAATTTGAGGATTCCACCTTGAGTTTGTTTACGCCTTTGAAACACGTACGGTCAAGCAATCATGAAACAATCGAGGCGGTTGATTAGACTCCTTGCGTCGATGTCAGTTATCATATAACGACATTCGCTCAACGCATCAGATTGTTCCAGAAACTTATTCAGCGATAATTCGAAACCGAGAGATGAAATGGAACGTCCAAGATTAAGACTAGAGGAATTTGGAAGGCCAATGAAAACAGTTGCCTTCGTCGTCACTCTTCTATCTTGCTGTGAATTTCCCGGGCCTTTGGGAGCACAGACTTTGGGTTGGCATGATTTGCAGTGGCACCCACATAATTGCTCTTCGATGGCTGTGGCCAGCAATGGGTATATCTACCTCGGAAGCTATACTTCGGGCGTATGGCGCTCGACGGACAACGGTGACAGTTGGAGTGACGTAAGCAAAGAAATGATTGACGCGAGCGTCACTTCGTTGACAGTATCTCCCAACGGAGATATCTTTGCGGGAACTTACAGTGGAGTATACGTGACATCAGACAGCGGAAGAAGCTGGACACTTAGAACGAACGGATTGGGATCTTTGGAGGTCTTTGCGTTGACGATTACCTCGACCGGGCTGCTGTACGTTGGCACAATTGACGGTGTCTTCAAGTCCAGCGGCATGGCGCTTGAGTGGCGTAGCGAATCGGCTGGATTGCCTAAGGGAGATGCTGTCTTTAGTCTTGCATCTGATTCGACTGGAAATGTCTGGGCATCAACCTCTTCTGACGGAACTTACAGTGATGGGCTTTATTTAATGCAGCGGGGTGGTTCTTATTGGCAGCGTGCTGACTTCGGACCCGACGCCTGGGTTGTCACCGGAATGGTCGTTGATCCCAAGAGGGGCCTAATCGCCAAAACAAAGCTTGGTCTTTATGTTATTACCGATTTGATGGGAGTCAAAATGTGGCGAAGGGTACCCGACGTCGGTGACCAGGTCAATTCCATAGCGCTGTCCGCCTCCGGCACCATCTATGTCGGAGTCGGTAAGCATGGGGTGTATTGTTCATCAGATCATGGGACAACTTGGACCGCATTTAATGACGGGCTCACAAACCTCAGTGTTGGAGCGTTAGTCGTCTCGAGTTCAGGATACATATTTGCGGAATGTCAGAATCAGGGTGTGTTCCGTTGCCCTATCGTGCCTCACGTCGTGATCACTGCTGCAAGTGTTGCCGTTCAAGATGTCCAAGGTGATCGATTAGTTGAACTCGGGATCGCAAAAAAGGGCGATCAGTTCATTATGATAAATGAAGCTGATGACCTTTACGTCATACAGTATCAAGGGCGCAAGGGCTACATCTTGAAAAAAGACGCTTTGAAGATTAATTGACAACTAGGCCAACTAGAAGTGCGAAAGGTTCAAACAATTCGTATAGGCGTCTCCTCCCAAAACAATTTGTTTGGCGAGGTGCCTGTGTGCCAGAGTGAAGGGATATGGAACGACTTGGAAACCTGCAAACCATGCATGTGCAAGACTTCTGGTCTGTTCCCACAATTAAGAGGACGAGTATTCTGCTCGAGCCGCAACCCAAGAACTTTCATTCCTGCAGTCTCAATGTCCGTACTTATCGAAATCACTACCTTCTTCGCTCAGGGGGTTGTACAACGGTCTCCATCTGGAGGCACACTTTATGGTAGCGTGCAATTTGATTCGAACCTGTGGTCAGAGCAAACGCCTCTTTGCCAGACCTGATCATGAGCCGATTACTAGGAGAGGAGGCTAGGATGTCGCACAGTTCAGCTATCGAAGCAATGAGATACAAGAATAAGGGGCTATTTTTGGTCTGGAATATTGACTTCTCAAAGTTCCCTGACCGGTCAAGAGGCGTCCGGTTCCAGCAGAGCACACTCAATCTGTGCCCGACGGTAAAACTATCGAGCTTTCCGGTAGCCAAAGTCGCAATTCATTCAAAGTCCGTACTCAGTCTGGAATGAAAGGAAATCTTTGTACGGGAAAGGTCATTTCTAGATCAGTTTCTATCGTAAGTATCGCGCTCGCCTTGACCAGCCAATTTGCTCATGCTCAGGAGAGCCCGGACGAGATGAGGTCGCGGATTGGGGCGGCGACTATCCTTCTGAAGACCGGCGTAAAGATTGTGGGCAAAGTGAACAACGTTGTCGAGCTAGGCGAGGCAAAAGCTGGCGAGACGTTCCGGATCCTTTTTGAGAGCAGCAACCTCTACAAAATCGATTACCATGGCAAAGACGGCTACGTGCTAAAATCTGCATGTAGAAAAATATGGTTGGCTAAACAATGAACAACGATACCAAACTCTGTCCGTACTGCAAAGAAGAGATTAAGGCGGACGCCATCAAGTGCAAGCACTGCGGGAGCATGCTGACTGACGCACCGGATGGCGGAATGCCGTCAGATCCCGAGACACCTGTCCGCAACGCCCTCGCTTCCCGATTTGAAATAATCTCAGAGATCGGCCGCGGCGGGATGGCAGTTGTTTATAAGGCGAAACAGAGGAACCTGGGCCGTATCGTGGCTTTGAAGGTCCTGCCGCAGCAGTTCACACACGACAAGGAGTTCCTGGATAGGTTCCACAGAGAAGCACGGGCGGCAGCTCAACTCAGCCATCCAAATATCGTTACGATTTATGATGAAGGGGTGGAAAACGGAGTACACTTCATATCCATGGAATATCTGGACGGGGTAGACTTACATACGCTCATAAGGCAGAAAGCGAAGCTGAGTGTAGAAGAAGCCGTAGGGATAGTGGTGCCAATAGCGGAGGCATTGGGATATGCGCATGAAAGAGGAGTAGTACACAGGGACGTAAAGAGCTCGAATATCAAAGTGACAGGGACTGGG
>JAJYRM010000060.1 GCA_021794075.1 Bacteroidota bacterium
TCTCGATAGCCACCCTTGCCGTTCGGCTAACACTTCCCCCTGTCGGGTGTGTAAAGAACTTCCACGCATCCTTCAAAAGCGCGGTCATCTTCAAGCAGATGCGCCCTGCCGGGCACACACAAAAAAAGGCGGGCAAAGAACCCGCCTTTAGAATCTCACAAATGACGCTGGAGCTTACATTTCCCTTTCGGCGAGACGCTTCTTCAGCTTCGATATGTGCCAAGTGATGTTGATTTCCTTCGGGCACGCTTCGACGCAGTTGAAGATTGTGTGACATCGCCAGGCGCCATCGGGAGTGTCCACAACGTCGAGCCTTTCGTCTGCCGCTTCGTCACGCGTATCGAACACGAACCTGTAAGCCTTCAACAGCGCCGCCGGCCCAATGTAGTTCTCGTCCGACCACGACGACGGGCACGATGTCGTGCAGCACCCGCAGAGAATGCACTTGGCGGACTCGAATAGTTTTTCCGCGTCCTCATTGCTCTGGTAGCGCTCGTGTTCCGGAGGCGGCGAATTGTTGATAAGGTAAGGCTTCACCGCTTCATACTTCTTGTAGAAGTCGGACATGTCGACGATAAGATCCTTGACAATCGGAATCGACGGAAGAGGCTCAATCACTATGGGCTTCTTATAGTTGACGTCTCTCAGGAGAGTGGAACAGGCGAGCCTGTTCTTCCCGTTGATCCTCATACCATCGGAGCCGCAGACGCCGTGGGCACATGAGCGCCGAAAGGTGAGGGTGCCGTCATATTTCCATTTGACCTGAAGAAGGAGATCGAGTATCCTCTCCTTTTCGTCTCCCGCCTCAACGATGAATTCCTGATAGTAAGGTTCGGAGTCCCTCTCGGGATTATATCTCTGTATACGTAAGGTTACTTTCATTATTCGGCCGTCCTTTCAGTACTTTCTTTCCTTTGGCTGGAAACGAGTGATGGAGACAGGCTTGAGATCAATTTTAGGTTTCCCGTCGGTCTTATAGATAAGAGTATGCTTGAGCCATTTCTTATCATCACGATTCGGGAAATCTTCGCGCGAATGCGCGCCGCGCGATTCCTGTCTCACCAGCGCACCATGTATGATAGGTTCGGCCGTATCGATGAGGTTACCGAGCTCTATGGCTTCCATCAGATCCGTGTTGAAGATTTTTCCTTTGTCGTCGATGGAGACTCCCTTGTAACGCTCACGCAGGCTCATTATTTCAGTAGTCATTTCGGTGAGGTCTTTTTCATTCCTGAAGACGCCCACCTTATCCATCATCTTTTCCTGAAGTTCTGTGCGAAGGGCGCCGACCTTCTCCTTTCCCTTGGAATTCATGATGGCGTCGATCCGCGCGATTGTCCTGTCGGCGGCGTCTTCCGGAAGCGGGGCGAATTCGGCGTCCTTGATGAACTTCGCGATTGCCTTCCCGCCCCTGCGCCCGAATACGATCAGGTCGAGGAGGGAATTCGTTCCGAGTCTGTTCGATCCGTGTACCGAAACGCAGGCGGCTTCGCCGGCCGCGTACAAACCGGTGACCGTCGTCCGTTTCTTGTCGCGGGTGACCTCGGCGTCGATGGTTGTCGGTATGCCGCCCATCGCGTAGTGCGCAGTCGGCTGAACGGGAATCGGTTCCTTAGTCGGCTCAACACCGAGATAAGTCCTGGCAAACCCCGTTATTTCAGGGAGTTTGTCGTTCAGAACTTCCTTCGGAAGGTGTGAGACATCCAGGTGGACGTAACTGGTACCGTCGCTTCCCTTGAAGCCTCTCCCCTCTCGGATTTCTGTTATTATAGCCCGTGAGACCATATCCCTCGGGGCAAGATCCTTCACGGTGGGAGCATAGCGTTCCATGAAACGCTCTCCCTTGTTATTCAGAAGAATGCCTCCCTCACCGCGGGCCGCTTCGGAAATCAGAATACCGAGCTTCCAAAGGCCGGTCGGGTGGAACTGTACGAACTCCATGTCCTGCAGAGGCAAACCGTTGTTGTAGATGAACGAATATCCGTCTCCAGTTCCGACATGCGCGTTCGAAGTGATTCTGAAGACTCTTCCGTAACCGCCGGTTGCAAGCATGACTGCCTTGGCGTGGAACACGTGCACTTCGCTCGTCGCGAGATCCATCGCCACGACTCCAGCGCATGATTTTCCGGACATTATCATATCGGTTACGAAAAATTCGGAGAAGAAATGCACCTTCTGCTTCAGGCAATTCTCGTAAAGGGTGTGGAGCATGACATGCCCCGTTCTGTCCGCGGAATAGCAGGAGCGTTTTACCGCGACTCTCTTCGAATCCGGATCACTCGGATCTTCCGGTCTCGTGTGGCCTCCGAATCTCCGTTGCGCGATTTTTCCTTCGGGAGTTCTCGAGAAAGGCATACCCATGTGTTCGAGTTCGATAATAGCCCTGGGTGCATCCTTCGCCATTATCTCGATCGCGTCCTGGTCACCGAGGTAATCGCTTCCCTTCACGGTGTCGAACATGTGCCATTCCCAACTATCCTCCTCTTCGTTACCGAGCGACGCGCCTATTCCCCCCTGCGCCGCGCCGGTGTGCGAACGGGTAGGAAACACTTTGGAAAGCACTGCGCAGCTGAACCCTTCTGGTATCTCAAGCGCTGCGCGGAGTCCTGCCCCGCCCGCTCCGACTATAACCACATCATACTGATGCTTGATCATCACAAATTCCTTTTCGATTTAGAAAGAAAGAATAGTATTGACTCCGAGAACCCAGAAAGCGATCCCCGACAAGATGATTACGCCGTATATTGTCAGGCTAACGGCAGGTTTCATCTTGTAATCGCGGAATACTCCCCACGTCCCATTCAAACCGTGCCACAGTCCCACAGTGATGAATGTAAGATCGAACATTTTCCAGAATGGATCGTGCATTCTTGCGAGCACCGCGGCGTACGTGTGGCCGCTGGCAGGATTAGCGTGCATTACGAAAAAATGCGTCAGTACCACGACAAACAGCAGAATCCCTGTGATTCTCTGAAGTACCCATCCGGGAGCTCCGCTCCCTCTTGAACCCGTGTGTTTATACATTTGTCACCTCACCTTAACGATGCGAACATGTTAGCAATCGGTTCCCTGAACATGAGGATGCCCATTCCTATGAAAAGGACAACGCCTAGTCCATAGACGACCGCGAGAAGTTTCTTATGATAGGCTGCCCCGTTTGCCCAGTCGACAATGACGATTCTTACACCGTTGAGCGAATGGTACACTACCAGTGAAAAGAGGAGCCATTCCAGGACGTGGAACACTGGTGTCTGAAAAAGCTTCATTTCGTTGTCGAATGCCTGCGGCCCCTGAGTAAGAGAAGTGAGCGCGTAAATGTGTACATAGATGTACGCCGTAAGACCGAGCCCGGTGATCCTGTGAAGGACCCACGCCACGCTTCCCCGATCTTTCGTGTACTTAAGATTGGTTCTAAGCCATCCTTCGGGTGGTTTTGCTTGGTATGCCATCGTTATCTCCTTGAAAATTTTAGCTTGGAAAAGTTAACGAACACCCCCTTTTTATGCAACGATTTCGCCATTTTTACTGAACAAACGTTTTGGCCCTCTTTAGCAGGCCAAAAGTTGTTAATCATGGAAGTCAAATACGACTTAACCTTCGCGGGAATGCTTGTCAAATCAGATGAAAAAGACGAATGTTTTTATTATACTAAACGCGGACGAAAGCGAAAGATACTTCTGTGTGACGGGATACGAATGGCCTCTGTGGCCCTTATTGCATCTTCTTTCGTGCATATAAGCACTTTTCGAGATTCGCACCGTCTTACGGAAAAAAATAAAAAATGACGAACCAAAATGGATACACTCAGAGAGTTCTACGGACCCAATGCCGGTTACGTCTTAGAACTTTACGACAAATTTCTAAAAGACCCATCATCTGTAGATCCGGAAACGAGGGAATTTTTCCGGAGTTGGAAACCTACTAAAGATCAAACCGCCACGCCGTCAAAGACTTCCGGTCAAGTCTCCCAGGGGAATTGGGAAACGGTTCTGGCGGTCGCGAGATTGGCGCAAGACATTAGACAGTTCGGCCACCTCGCGGCGAAGATAGACCCACTGGGACTTCTTACGCTCGGCGACCCAATCCTTGGAAAGGACTCGCACGGTCTAACTGACCAGGAACTGCGTGCCCTTCCCGCGGATCTTGTCGGCGGGCCAATTGCCGCCCGGACTCAGAACGCTCTCGAGGCAATCGAGGCGCTTACCGGAATTTATACGTCCACCATAGGCTTCGACTTCGAACACGTTAACGTCGCGGCCGAGCGGAGCTGGCTTCGTGATGCCATAGAGGGAAAACAATTCGCGCCTCCGAATCTTTCTATAAATGAGAAGGCGCTGCTTCGGAGCCTCACTGAAGCGGAAGTGTTCGAGCAATTTCTTCAACGATCATTCCCCGGCAAATTCAGATTCTCCGGCGAAGGGGTCGATATGCTCGTCCCGATGCTAGGAGAAATCGTGCAACTCGCCACGCAATCCGATATTGGAGCGATTGTGATCGGAATGGCGCATAGAGGAAGGCTCAATGTGCTCGCCCATATACTCCAACTCCCCTACTCCGCCATACTCGCGGAGTTCAAGGATCCGACCCCGCAGAAGCATTCCAGGGCCGACCTTGACTGGACAGGAGACGTCAAATATCACCGTGGCGCAATTAAGGTGCAGAAAAACGGCACCGAACATGGCCTTTCGATATATCTCGCCCCAAACCCGAGTCACCTAGAAGCTGTCGATCCTGTGATCGAAGGAATGGCAAGAGCCGCCGGGACGAACGCTCACAAGCCGGGAAGGCCGGTATTTGATCCGGGTATTACGCTTCCGATACTCATCCACGGCGACGCCTCGTTCCCAGGCCAGGGAATTGTCGCGGAGACTCTGAACCTCTCCATGCTGCATGGATATTCCACCGGCGGCACGATCCATATAATCACAAACAACCAGCTCGGATACACGGCATCGCCTGACGAGACGAGAAGCACGAAGTACGCGAGCGACCTGGCCAAAGGTTTCGAGATCCCGATTATTCATGTCAACGCGGACGACCCGATCGCGTGCATCGAGACTATCAGGATCGCATCGGCATATCGCGAGAAATTCCGTAGAGATTTTCTAATTGACCTCGTAGGGTATCGGCGTCACGGCCATAACGAAAGCGACGAGCCGACATTTACGCAGCCTCTCATGTACGAGAAGATCAAGAACATGCCGACGGTCCGTCAGAAATGGGCCGCCGCTCTAGAGGAGAGGAAAGTGGTTTCATCTTCCGAAGCGGCCGCGATGGTGAAAGAACAGTTCGACAGGTTGCAGGACGCGCTCTCTTCCCTCGATGCCGATAAAGCTCGAATCGAGTCACGGCCCGCAGCTCCGCCGACCGGCGCCGCGAGACGGATTAAGACGCAGGTCGATATCAAGCGACTGGAAGCGCTAAACAATGAATTACTGAGACTTCCGGAAGGCTTCTCCCTGCATCCGAAGATCGAGCGCCTCGTCGAAAAGCGGAAACACATCTTCGAAGACAACAACGCTCCCACAGTGGATTGGGCTACCGCCGAGCTCTTCGCCTACTCTTCTCTCCTGGAAGACGGAATTCCAATTCGGTTCACCGGCCAGGACGCGGAACGCGGAACGTTCAGCCACAGGCATATGAAGTACCACGACGTCAAGACGGGTGCCGTCTACACGCCGCTTGAAGCGCTTGATTCGGCAAAGGCTTCGTTCGAGGGACACAACAGCCCTCTTACAGAAAACGCGGCGATTGGTTTCGAATACGGCTACAACGTTCAGGAACCCGGACGCCTCGTCGTCTGGGAGGCACAGTACGGCGATTTCATCAATGGCGCACAGATGATGGTCGATGAATTTATAACTTCCGCGAGAGCGAAATGGGGACAGACACCATCTCTCGTCCTCCTCCTTCCGCATGCTTATGAAGGCCAGGGACCGGATCATTCGAGCGGCAGGCTGGAGCGCTTCCTCGATCTGGCTGCAGAAACGAATATGCGCATAGCCAATTGCACGACATCCGCGCAATACTTCCACCTGCTCAGGCGCCAGGCGCTCCTTCTGAAAACCGATCCTCTACCTCTTGTGGTGATGACACCGAAAGGTCTCCTGAGGCATCCGAAGACCGCTTCGGCCCCGAATCAGTTCGCTTCCGGCAAATGGGAGCCGGTGCTTGACGATCCAAACTCATCGACGCTGAAAAACACCGCCGAACGTCTGCTCCTCTGCAGCGGCAAAATATTCGTCGACCTTATCGACAGTAAACTCAGAGAAAATAATCAGGAAACGGCAATTATCAGGATCGAACAGCTTTATCCATTCCCTTCCGACGAGATCAAAGCCGTTATTTCAAGCTACAAGAAAGTCGAAGAGGTCGTGTGGGTTCAAGAAGAGCCGGAGAACATGGGAGCATGGCATTTCGTCCGCCCGAGACTCGAGATTCTTCTCGGCGAAGATGTTCCGCTCGGCTATGTCGGAAGAATACCGAACGCGAGTCCGGCGGAAGGCTCTACGGCTCTGCATTCAGCCCATCACACCATTGTCATTGAGAGCGCTTTCAAGGGCGGCCCTGTAAAAGAAGGGGCCGCGCAAGTCAAAGCCGCCAAGAGTCTGTTAAATTCATAAAGGCAAGAGTATATGAAGAACAAGGTTGTAGTTCCCGCGCTGGGAGAATCAGTTGTAGAAGCACGCATAGCACATTGGATGAAGAAGGAAGGCGAAAGAGTAAACATCGGAGACATACTCGTCGAGCTTGAAACGGAAAAGGTCAACGTCGAAGTCGCGGCGCAGAATGAAGGCGTCATCGTAAGAATAATTTCCGCAGAAGACACGACGGTACATATCGGCGACGCTATAGCGGAGATCGACTCCTCCGCCCAGCCGAGCGAAGTCCCCGCACAAAGGGGCCAGCCTAACGCCAAGGAGGAGGAATCTGTCGCGGCATCGCAGAACGGCCACGTGTCTCAATCCGCGGCCGAGACCTCTTCCAAAGACAAGGCGACGCCGCTGGCGAAACGTGTCGCCGAGGGAAGCGGACTGGCGATTTCAGAGATTGCAGGTTCCGGGACCGGCGGCAAAGTGACGAAACACGACGTGGAGGCTTTCATTTCGAACCGCGCTACCCCGTCGCAGGCGGAAGCACCGGCTCAGAAGAGCGGAAACGGTAAGCCGCAGACTCAAGCGCCGGCGGCCACCCACAAGACAGGAGCCGAAGAGCGCGTGAAGATGTCGATGCGCCGCAAGACGATAGCCAGGAGAATGGTAGAGGCACAGCAGAACGCGGCGATGCTAACCACTTTCAATGAGATCGACATGAGCCGCGTGATGGAACTCAGGAAAAAATATAAAGAGCACTTCAAGCAAAAGTATGGAATCAACCTTGGCGTCGTGTCGTTCTTCGTTAAAGCAGCCATTGCCGCGCTTAAGGAGTTTCCACGCTTAAATGCGGAGATCGCCGGCGAGGAACTGGTTTACAAGTATTATTATGACATCGGCGTGGCGATAGGCGCCGAGGAAGGCCTCGTGGTGCCGGTACTGAGAAACGCGGACCTGATGTCATTCGCCCAAATCGACATGGCGATAAAGAACTTCTCCGACAAGTCATCCTCCGGAACTCTGACACTCGAGGATCTTCGCGGCGGCACTTTCACGATTACGAACGGAGGAGTATTCGGATCGATGATGAGCACCCCCATCCTCAATCCACCTCAGGTCGGAATACTCGGGCTCCATAAAATTACCGAGCGGCCGGTAGTGGTCGATGGACAGATCGCGGTGCGCCCAATGATGTACGTTGCCCTTACGTACGATCATAGGATAGTTGACGGCCGTGAGTCGGTGCAGTTCCTGGTGAAGGTGAAAGAGTTAATCGAAGACCCGGCGGCAATGCTGCTGGAGTAAGAACCTCCTCAGGGCACAACAACATTTCTCAGAAATTCAGCGCTCTGCTCCGGCAGAGCGCTGTTCACATACATGCCACTTCCTATCTCGAACCCCGCAGTCTTGGTGACGCGCGGAACAAGCGTGAAGTACCAATGGAAATATTCGACATGAAGTTCACGTGTTGGTACCGAGCGGATGGAATAATTGAAGTCTGGGTTGTTCAGACCGTAATGAAGCTTCGCGAGCACCGCCCTCAGACATCTGGCGAGATCGCGGATCTCTAAGTCGGTAGTCTCATCGAACGACGACGAATGCCTTCGCGGGAATATCCAGGTGTGAAAAGGCGAGAGGGCGGCGTACGGTATAAACGCCACGAAGTTTTCGTTCTCATAAACGATCCGCTCTCCCGCGTTTATCTCATCTTTAATTGTCCTGCAACAGACGCATTCGCCGGTGTCGTCGAAATATCTCATCGCTTCCTCCATGCGGTTCCTGATCTGACTCGGTACAACCGGAGTGGCCACGAGTTGCGAGTGTGGATGAACGAGTGAAGTGCCTGCCGTTTCGCCGTGATTCTTAAATATGATGATCGACTCAACTCGTTCGTCCCACCTGATTTCTCTATATCTCTCGCGGTAGGCCGTCAGAATATCGGCCACGTGCTCGTCGGGCATCAGCGCCATCGTCATATTGTGGAGTGGATGCTCGATGATAACTTCATGAAAACCGACAGCGGACATGGAGCGATATATTCCGTCGATCTTTCTCACTCGCTCACCCGTGCTCTCGACTGCGGGAAATTTGTTCCCCACCACCCTGACCCTCCAGTTGCCTCCTTCCGAGATCTTGAAAGATTCGTTTACGGTCAAATGCTCGTTCCCCACGCAGAACGGGCATTCGGGTTCTGACATCGGAAGCTGAGTCTCCACGGGCTTCTTTCCAGCAAACTGGTGAGGCCTTTTTGTGCGCTCCGGATTTATTATTACCCACTCGCGAGTGACGACATTCTGCCTAAGTTCTGCCATAAGCCCTCCAGAAGGTGAGATTATTTTTGCTCATGTCTGAATAAATATTTTCATCTTCGCTCCCTGGTGCCGGGTTATCGTGCGGCCAACTTCTTAGCGACAGCCGGTCCTTGCAACTCCCTGAGTGCGTCAGTCGCAATCCATCTCGCCGACGCCGAATCCAACTTAAGAATTCCTTTAGCCGTGCGGATAGCCGACCTGTTCAGCGAGAGATTCCTCTTCCCTATTTGTCTGAGCGCCCAATTGGCTCCCTTCCTGACGAAGTTCCTTTTGTCGCTCGATTCCCTTCCGATGATTGGAAGAAACGACTCAAAGATCGCATCGTCCGCCTCCTTATCATGTACCGCCAGCGCGGCCATCAGGACAAAGCCGCCCCTCTTCACGAACTCTTCCTTTCTCCCGCTCCACTCTATTGCTTTTTCAACTGCAAAAGATGTCTTATCGAACAAGTTGCTGCAAAGCTGGTCGCAAACATCCCAGGAATCGAAATCGCGAGCCCACCTCTCCATTTGCCCTTGCGTCACGGCAGCAGGATCGTCGATGAAGCCCGAGAGGAGTCTCGCCTCATGAATGCCGGACTTCCACAGATCGAGTGCCAGTTTATGGTCACTTCCGATTTCCTTTGCGAGCGCCCTCAAAGCTGGGACAGGTACTCCAAGAGTATTTTCAGGATTAATACCGAAGCGCGCCATGCCTTCGACATTTGCGGAGTTGGCCATTTGCTTCAGTGATGCAAGGACTTGAGACGCCCGCCAATCCTTCATTTCCATGATCCCCTCCGACAAACAAGTAGGCAAACGAAGCGGTTTGAATCGCCGCCTCCACGACATTTTAAACCCCAGCACCGCGAAACGCAAACCAAGTCTCCAAACACCGAGGTGCCGACCCAATTGCATACCGCGGTAGAAAGACTGCGCGTAAATAGTTTTTGGCCAGGGTTGATTCAACCTCTCGCAATTCTTAACTTTTTAATCGACAATTCACGAGGAGCCACGCATTCACTTTTCATCGATCTGCGTGGAGAAGTGTATATAAACCCAGGATTACAATTGCCTAAACGCGAAGATATCAAATCGATACTGATAATAGGAAGCGGCCCGATCGTGATCGGACAGGCCTGCGAGTTCGACTACTCGGGAACGCAGGCTTGCAAAGTTTTGCGGAAGCTCGGTTACAAGGTGATACTTGTCAACAGCAACCCCGCGACGATCATGACGGATCCCGAACTTGCCGACGTAACTTACATTGAGCCACTCACGCCTGAATTCGTTGCCAAGATCATTGAAACCGAGAGACCTGACGCGATACTCCCTACGATGGGAGGACAGACCGCGCTTAACATTGGCGTTAATCTGGCCGAATCCGGAGTGCTTGAGAAATACGGCGTGGAGATGATCGGCGCCAACTTGCAGGCGATCCAGAAAGCCGAAGACAGAGAGCTCTTCAAAGATACGGTGACTGGCATCGGGCTGGACGTCCCCAAAGGCGGTTTCGTAAGGAACATGGAACAGGCGATGGACATAATCGGCCACGTCGGCTTCCCCGCAATCATCCGTCCGTCGTACACGCTCGGTGGCATGGGAGGCGGTATCGCCTACAACATCGAGGAGTTCGGTGAAATCGCACGCCACGGTTTGACATCTAGTCCCATCAGCGAGATACTCATTGAAGAATCGGTTCTCGGCTGGAAGGAATTCGAGCTTGAGGTAATGCGAGACAGACGCGACAATGTCGTAATAGTCTGCTCCATCGAAAATGTCGACCCGATGGGCGTTCACACCGGCGACTCTATGACGGTGGCCCCTTCCCAGACACTGACGGACCGAGAGTACCAGCAGATGAGAGATTGGGCAAAGAAGATCATAAGGGCGGTTGGCGTGGAGACAGGTGGTTCTAACATTCAATTCGCCGTGGACCCGAAAGGCGGCCGAATGGTTGTCATCGAAATGAATCCGCGCGTGTCGCGCTCAAGCGCCCTCGCTTCGAAAGCGACGGGATTCCCTATCGCCAAGATAGCGGCGATGCTCGCAGTCGGTTACACGCTCGATGAGATCCCGAACGACATCACGAAAAAGACCCCGGCGTCTTTCGAACCGTCGATAGATTATGTTGTCGTCAAAATACCTCGCTGGGACTTTGAAAAGTTCAAAGGTGCAGACGACACTCTGACCGTACAGATGAAGTCGGTAGGCGAGGCGATGGCATTCGGAAGCACGTTCAAGGAGGCGCTCCAGAAAGGCCTGAGGTCGCTCGAACAGGGACGCTTCGGCATAGGGAGCGACGGTAAGGACGTTTATGAATACGCCAAATTGAGAAGCTCCAAGTCTTCCGAGGCAAAAAAGGCAATAGCCAACAAACTGAAGCAGCCGAAACCCGACAACATCTTTTACATTCGTTACGCTCTACAGGCAGGTCTGACCGTCGAAGAGATTCATGATTTGACAAAAATAGATCCCTGGTTTTTGAAGAATATAAAAGAGATCGTCGATTTCGAAACAACCCTTCGTGAAAATTACTTCGTTGAAGCGTGAAAATTGTAACCCCAACAGACAAGAGTAAGCATTGAACCAGGATAAAATGAAGAAGAAACCCCTCGATACTGAAGTGTTGCTGAAGGCCAAGCGGTTCGGTTACTCCGACCGGCAAATTGCCGAGATGCTCGGGACGACTGAAAAGGCGATAAGGGAGTTTCGCAAGAAGAACAACGTCATTCCGGTCTTCAAGACCGTGGACACCTGCGCGGCAGAATTCGACGCGGAGACGCCATACCATTTCTCCACATATCAGGAAGAGACCGAGTCCGTTCAGAGCGGAAAGAAGAAGGTACTCATACTCGGGAGCGGTCCGAACAGGATCGGCCAGGGAATCGAGTTCGACTACTGCTGCGTGCACGGCGTGATGGCCGCCCGCGAAGAGGGCTACGAAGCGATCATGCTCAACTGTAATCCCGAGACGGTCTCGACGGACTACGACACGGCGGACAAGCTCTACTTCGAGCCATTGACATTTGAAGACGTGATGAACGTGATTGACATCGAAAAGCCCGAAGGCATAATCGTAAGCTTCGGCGGGCAGACGCCGCTTAAGCTTGCAAAGCCCCTGGAAGAAGCAGGCGTGAAAATTTTAGGCACGAGTTCCGAGGGAATTGACGTGGCAGAGGACAGGAAGCGATTCGGCGAGCTCCTGAGGAAGCTGAAGATACCGCATCCGGAATTCGGAACCGCCTATTCAGTAGCGGAAGCGACCGACGTCGCTTCACTCATAGGATACCCGGTTCTGGTTCGACCTTCGTATGTCCTCGGAGGCAGAGCCATGGAAATCTGCTACAACGAAGAATCGCTCAAACATTACATGCAGACCGCGGCGGACATCTCTCCCGATAAGCCGGTATTGATCGACAGGTTTCTCGAGGACGCGTTCGAGTTCGATGTGGACGCCGTTGCCGATGGCGATGACGTTATCATCGGCGCCATAATGGAGCACATCGAAGAGGCGGGAATTCACTCAGGAGACAGCGCGGCAGTTATCCCGCCTTACATGATTACCGACAAGTGTCTCAAGGAACTGAAAGACTACACGCACATGCTGGCGAAAGGGTTGAACGTCATCGGTCTGATGAACATTCAGTTCGCCATGAAGGATGATGTGGTCTACGTTATTGAAGTCAATCCCCGCGCGAGCCGCACCGTGCCTTTCGTGAGCAAAAGTATTGGGTTACCGCTCGCTAAGATTGCCGCTAAGATAATGCTCGGAAAAAAGCTTAAAGAGATGGGAATCGGTCCCGTGAACGGTAACTTCAAGCACATAGCCATAAAGGAGGCGGTGTTCCCGTTCAACAGGTTCGCTCACGTCAAGGTTTTCCTCGGACCGGAGATGAGATCCACCGGCGAGGTGATGGGGATCGACACGAACTTCGGCGCGGCCTACGCAAAGTCGCAGGCGGCGGCGGGCAACCCCCTTCCTCAGACGGGATCCGTATTGTTCAGTGTCAACGACAACGACAAAAACGAATCCACCGTAGAGATAGCTCGAGATTTCATCGATCTTGGATTCAAAGTCATAGCTACCGAGGGGACCGCCAAGTTTTTCAGCGAGCATGACATAGCAAACGAGAAAATTTTCAAGGTCAGCGAAGGAAGACCTAACATAGTCGACTTCATAAAAAATGGTAAGATACAGTTCATAGTAAACACGCCCTTGGGAGAAGAGGCGCGTTACGACGAATATGCCATCGGGTGGGCCGCAATCGAGCACAAGGTCTCGTTCGCGACGACCCTCTCCGCAGCATCGGCCGCGGTCAAGGCGATTAAATCGCTTCAATCGGGCCAGCTCGGAGTAAAACCGATCCAGGACTATCACAGATAAAAAATCGCTGAAGCTTCATACGAAGTCCTTTTCTTCAACAGGGGCGCGCATTTTCCAATGTTCGCCCCTGTTTCTTCTCATGTTCTCGCCGTATTTTCAACACAGGATGAAGTTTCCTTTACCAGGCTTTTTTTTATGTATCATTTTTATGTTTGCCGCGAACCTGAGGGCGGAATCAAAAATAACCTCGGTGAAATTTCTAGGGACTTCCGTGTTTAGCGATATGACACTGCAGGAG
This sequence comes from Bacteroidota bacterium, assembly GCA_021794075.1. Taxonomy (GTDB): domain Bacteria; phylum Bacteroidota; class Ignavibacteria; order Kryptoniales; family JAKASW01; genus JAKASW01. The sequence continues at coordinate 13,509 of JAJYRM010000060.1, forward strand.
TATTTCCAGCCGCTGGGTTTCAACGCCAACGACACCTCCCGCATTAAGTCCGGGCTCGCTCAAATGAGCGAAAGTTATTACGCTAACGGTTATATACTTTTCAGGGTCGACTCTTTCCGCGTCGCGGTCCCCGCAGATTCTGCTCGATCGCGCCTCGATATATTTGTGACAGAGGGTCCGCGCATAGTAATAGGGAGGATTTTCATTCACGGAAACAAATTCATGTCTGCAGTTCGGCTCGCTGAAGAAATGAATACGAGTCGCGGCAAACCTTTTGACCAGGCTGTGCTTGAAAATGACATGGACTACATCCTGAAGCAATACAATGCCGTAGGGTTTCCGCTCGCCAAGATTTCCATAGACAGCCTTTTCATCTACAACAACAATGGACACGATTCTCTTTGCGTATCGCTGGATTTCCATGAAGGGAAACGCGTGCGCATCGACGCGGTCCGTATAAAAGGAAACACCGTCACCAAGAACTACGTGATCCTCAGGGCACTGGCGATTCCACCGGATTCATATTACAACGAAAACGAGTTGAGCCAGGCGAGGCAGCGAGTCGAAAAACTCGGATTCTTCCGCAGCGTCAGCCAGCCTCAACTCTTCGAGAGCGGCGACACGACCGGGATACTGATGAGCGTCGCCGAAGGGAACACCAATACGTTCGACGGTATTATTGGTTATATGCCGGGCCAATTCGGGCAGCCGGGCTATTTCACGGGGATGATCAACATCTCAATGCTAAACCTCTTCGGGACCGGCAGGAAGTTCAGCGCGCAATGGCACCAGGAGACGAAGCTAACGCAGCAGCTCGAAATAGCCTACGCGGAACCTTATATTTTCGGGCTGCCTATAACTGCACAGCTGAGCTTCACCCAGCGCCAGCAGGATTCTACGTCGGTCACGAGGAACTTCGGCGCAAGTGGCATTTTCTCATTCAACGACAACTTAAACGCAAACCTCTCGTTCAGCGACATTTCCACTACGCCGCTCTTGAGCGCCGAAAACAATTACTCCGTTTACGAAAGCAGCGTCCTCAACCTAGGCATTGGAATAACCTACGACACGAGGAACAATCTTTACAGCCCGACGAAAGGTCTGCTCTACGACACGCAGGTCGAATTCGGCCAGAAGAAAATATATGGGCCACCGCAGCTTATCCTCCCTGACACCAGGCTGACGAACTACGTGCAGCATCTTAATGTGGATCTTTCTATTTACCACGAGTTTTTGCCGAGGCAGATACTAGCGATCGGAATACACGGTGAGCAAGTCACCGGCACCGAACTCGATCAGACCGACATGTACCGGATAGGCGGCACTAATACGATTCGTGGCTACCTGGAAAATCAATTTCTCGCGTCGAAGGCCGCCTGGACAAACGTAGAGTACAGGTTCGCGACTGGGCGGGAATCGTTCCTCTTCGCTTTCGTCGATGCGGGATATATTTACCAACAGAGCGATCCGCTCGCGGATACGCCCGCTACCTCGTTTACCCTTTACGGCTACGGGATCGGCACGCAGGTAGAGACGGGGCTTGGCATTTTGAAAGCAAGCTTCGCCATTGGGAAGGGCGATTCATTCACGCAAGGGAAGATACATTTCGGTTTGGTAAATCGATTTTAAGGACTGTAATAAACTCAATGTCAAGCTACTTAAAGCTCGCCCGCATCGGAAACGTTATACTAGCCTTCTTGAGCGTGGAGGTCGCGGGAATACTTTGCGGTCTGGACATCGCTAGAAACTGGCATATCTTCGCGGCGGCACTCGCCGCATCGTTGATCACCGCAGGAGGGAATGCGATTAATGATCTCTTCGATATCGATATTGACAGGATAAATCGTCCGAAACGCCCTTTGGTTTCAGGGAAACTTTCAAAAAGGCAAGCGACAATTTTCTATATCGTCACCACATTAATCGGACTGATAATCAGCGCTGCCGTAAATATCTGGACATTGCTGATTGCGTTGGCCGCTGGAGGGTTGGTGTTCGCGTACAGCTTCAAGTTCAAGCGGATGATCTTCCTTAGCAACTTCGTTGTGGCGTTGGTTACAGGGCTTGCTTTCCTTTACGGAGGAGCCGCCGTGGGCGACATCAGAGACGTCTACCCTGCCGCGCTTTTTGCCTTCCTGGCAAATCTCATCCGCGAGATTATCAAGGATGCCGAAGACGTCAGAGGCGACGGAGAGATCGGAGTTCGCACGATAGCCACGAGATACGGGACAAGAACATCTGCCTGGCTTTCAATTGCTTTGACGATTATACTCCTTTTCGCCGCTTGGGGGGCTTTTCAGTTGGGAATTTTGCCGATTCAGTTTCTAACCGTGTGCGGTCTGACAATATTCCCAATCGGAGTTTACATAACATACCTGCTTATCACGAGAAGCAGCTTCTCGGAAGCGAGTTTCGGCTATAAGCTCATGATGATCTTCGGGCTTGTGGCGCTGATAGTGGGAAAAGTCTAAGTAACATTTGTAACATATGTCCGGCATTCGCCCGACAACAACCAAGAGGAGAGCGATGAAGAAGTACCTTTTGCCCTTACTTGTAATCCTGGCGGTTTCTAATACCTCTGCCCATACCCTGCCGCCCGCGCATCACGCCCCTAACAGGGAGTTTCACATGTCCAACGTAGTCATTCGGCTTCACTTCGATATGACTACTAAGACAGTCTTCGGGAAAGTCTCTGAAACAATCACTCCGTTTCGGACTTCTCTTGACTCGATTCATTTGAATGCTGTAGGCATGAATATAAAAAGCGTGACGATGAGAGATGTCCCACTACACTACCGGTACGATGGAAAGATACTCACCATCGTTTTTCCCAGGCAGTACGGATTAGATTCAAGACTCACCTACTCGATATCTTATTCCACTAAGCCATCCCGAGGGTTATTCTTCATAACTCCCGACAAGGGATATCCTAAACGGAATCCTGAGGTATGGAGCATGAGCGAGCCGGAAGATGCCCGATACTGGTTCCCGTGCCACGACTACCCGGACGACTTTACCGCAAGCGAAATGATAGCGACCGTTCCGGCAAGCTGGACGGTCATATCAAACGGCTACCTCAAGAGGGAATCGACAGTCGACGGAGGTGCCGAAAAGCGGTTCGACTGGGTTGAGCCGAGACCGCACGTCGTTTATCTCATCTCCATAATCGCGGGAAAGTTCGAAGAATTCACCGATCACCTCGGGAAGCTGCCGATCGATTTCTACTGCGATCCGAGCTACGGTTTGCTAATAAAGTCGAACTTCGCCCAGGAGCCTGATATAGTAAAATTCTATTCGCAGATTACCGGCCAGCCGTTTCCATGGGAAAAACTCGCGCTAACGACGGTGACGGACTTCACCTGGGGCGGCGAAGAAAATGTCTCGGCAATTACCCTTACCGATGGAACGCTTCATGATCAGGACGCGGATCCACAGATATCAAGCGTTCCGCTGATAGCACATGAGACCGCGCACCAGTGGTTCGGTGACCTCCTGACGACACGCAATTGGGCGAGCTCATGGCTAAATGAGGGATTCGCTACTTATTTCGAGGCACTTTACCGCGAACACGCGTACGGTAAGCAGGAATTCGAATATGAAATGTATAACAATCACAAGCAGGTCATAGCCGCCGACAACGTCCGACGTCAGCCTACCGTCTGGAAGCATTACGCCCGACCCGTGGATGTCTTCAACACCTACATTTATCCGCGCGGAGCTTCAATGCTCAATATGTTGAGATACTTCCTCGGCGATACGTTGTTTGATAGAGCTATAAGACTCTACGTCAAAGAATACAAGTACAGGAACGTCGACACGCATGATTTCGCCCAGGCGATAACAGAGGCGACAGGCTACAATATGAACTGGTTCTTCAGGGAATGGTTGTATAAAGGCGGTCATCCGGATTTCAACGTCAGCTATGCCTACAACCCAGGGAATAATACAGTGAAGATGCGCGTCGAGCAGATCCAGACCGTCGACAGCCTGACGCCTGTTTACAGGATGCCTGTCGACATCCAAATCGTCACGCCAACTTCCACATACTTGAAAAGAGTCTGGATCGATTCCCTTTCAAACACCTACAAATTCCATGTAAGCGGGAAGCCGCTTATGGTCAATTTCGACCAGGGTCATTGGCTGCTCGACCAGGTTTACTTCTCCAAATCAGTCTCGATGTTGGAATACCAGCTCAAGCACGACGCGGATGTCGTGGGAAGAATTCGTGCCGCCGAGCAACTCGAAAGCGCTTACAAGGATACAGCCGAGAGCGCTCTCTTTACCGCTCTAAAGGAAGACGACTTCTGGGCCGTACGACAGAAGTGCGCGACATTGCTTGGTATGTACAAGAACGATGAAGCTAAGAATGCGTTGATCGCCGCAGTTAACGACAAGGATCCGCGGGTTCAGGCCGCGGCAATCGACGCTCTTGGAGAATTCAAGAATGACACGGCGATCGCAAGACTCATGTGGGGAATATTTTACAACAGGACGAATTACTTTGTCAGAGCCGCAGCCATCAACGCGATCGCAAAGGTCGATCCACATATGGCGGTTCACGTTATCTATACCGCTCTGGACAGGCGCTCGTATCATCAGATTCTGCGCACAACCGCTCTCCAGAACCTGACGAAAATCAGGCCGAACATGGCGCACGAAATCGCCGTAAATTATTCGTTGTACGGTGAGCCTGAACATCTGCGAACCGCGGGTATATCAGTCCTGACTGAAATGGACAAGGACCACAAGCAAACGATATCGCTGTTATCAAAATATCTTTCCGATCCTTACATTTGGGTCCGCGCGGGCGCGATCAACGGGCTCGGCAAAATTGGTGGCAAGTCTGTCATCCCTCTTCTTAAGGAACGGCTGAAAGTCGAGCCGGACGGCCGCCTTGTTCAAATGGCGAAGAACGCGATCGCCGAGATAGAGAGCCGAGAAGAATAATCTGTTTCGCCGGAGGTTGTCCACGGAGACATCCATCCAATTCATAGGATGGTGCCGCGTGGACAACCTTCTCCCTCTTCTCTTCCACTCAATACTTCACGAGAAACTTCCGATGATGGTACAAGCACAATTGTAACGTATTCATTTCCTTTCCGTACAGTCACGAAAAGGAAATTTGATTGAGAAGGACTTTAGCTATACTCGCCATCCTCGCTTCGGTCGTTTCAAGATCAGCGGCTCAGGCATCAGATGACACATCCAACGCGACAAAGTTTGTCATAAGGGCGGTCCGAATTCACAGAGACATCGATCTCACCGGGAAGTTGACCGACCCTCATTGGAAGCTGGCGCAAAGAGTTCATCTTGACTATGAAATACAGCCGGGCAACAATACTCCCGCTCCGCAGAAGACAACGGTAATGGTGCTGTACAATTCAAGGTATATTTATTTCGGCTACGATTGCCACGATACCGAGCCTTCGAAGATCCGCGCACATGTGACCCAAAGGGACAACGCTTTCGACGACGACTTCGTAGGTGTCATTATGGATACTTACGACGACCATCAGCGTGCTTACGAGGTCTTCGAAAATCCGTTCGGAGTTCAGATGGACGGACTTAGAAACGGCAACAATGAAGACATGAGCTTCGACATGATCTGGCGTTCGAGAGCCGCCATCAACGACAGCGGCTACACGGCTGAAATGGCGATCCCCTTCGCAAGCCTTCGTTTTCCAGCGGAGAAGATCCAGAATTGGGGAATAGAATTCATCAGGAATCTTCCGAGGGAAAGCAGGATTCAGATATCCTGGGTAAAGTTGAATCTAAATAATCCCTGTCTCCTTTGCCAAATGGGCACGCTGGAAGGGTTAAAAGGACTTCAATCCACCGGTTCGACAGAAGTCCTTCCGTACGCGATGGCGCTGGAAAGTGGTAACATAAACGATAATTCGAATCCTACCTCCGGGTTTTCAAACGGGCCCGTCCAGGGACGATTCGGTGTCGGCATGAAGTTCGTTCCGAATCCCACCCTCTCCCTGGAAGGCGTTGTCAATCCGGACTTCAGCCAGGTCGAGTCGGACGCGGCGCAAATAAGCGTTAACAATACGTTCGCGCTCTTCTATCCCGAGAAAAGACCGTTCTTCATGGATGGAAGCGATATTTTTTCGACACTGATACAGGCCTACTATTCCAGGACAATCAACGATCCTATCGCGGCGGCAAAGGTGGTCGAAAAGACCGGACCGCTCTCCATTGCGTACCTCGGCGCCGAGGACAGAAATTCTCCGTTCATCGTCGCGGGCGAAGAAGGAAGTGTCGCAGACAACAATGGTAACAACGCGTTTCTCTCACCCTTCAGGTCGTTTTCAAACATACTCCGGGCGAGATACAACTTTGGATTGAACTCATATGTCGGGGCTCTAGCCACAACGAGAAATTTCACCAGGGCTCACAACTATGTCGGGGGACTCGACTGGAGCCTGTTTTTCGACAACAGCTATACATTCGACGGGCAATTCCTATTCTCGAACACCCGCGAGCTGAACGATACGAATCTCGTTTCCGATCCGAGCTATTTTGGGAACACTCGCTTCACAAAGGCTTTTGACGGACAGGAATACGACGGGACCGGATTCCTTGCCAGGTTCAGAAGACTCGCGCGGACATACAGCTTCAGTCTCACCTACACCGATTACTCACCGACCTTCCAGGCACAAGACGGCTATGTCTACTCAAATGACCTGAGAATGCTGGACATGATTCACAGTCTCGAGTTTTATCCTAACGATGGACTTCTCGACAATTGGGGCGTCGACATGGAATCGGCGCTGCAATTCGACTACCAGGGCGCGCGAAAGCACGAATACATCATACCGGATTTCTACCTCAATCTCATAAGCCAGACCAACATCTACGTCAGTTATATGCTCGTGAACAATGAGATGTTCAACTCCGTGAATTTCACCGGCGTCAACCGTTGGAACTTCAGCCTTTACTCGGTTCCTACCAGCTCGATTTCTCTCAGCCTTAACGCTGCGGTCGGAAGGTTCATATACCGCGCAGATCCTCCGGCCATCGGGCGCGGCCACGACATCAGCGCGGAGCTCATCGTCAAACCGACAGACAAGCTCTCTGTCACGTTTGATTATTCGAGATCGCGGTTATCTAACATCGTCAGCGGGCAGCTTCTCTTTGACGGATACATTGCAAGATTAGTCGGCATTTACCAGTTCAACACAAAGCTCTTCGTTCGCCTCATCGGACAGTACGATGAATTCCAGAAGGAATTCGAGATAGATCCGCTTTTCAGCTACAAGCTGAATGCCTTCACGATTTTCTATGCGGGTTCGACGCACAGCCTGCAAGGTTACGGAGAGCCTTACGGCTTCGTTCAGACCGGAAGAGAGTTCTTCATAAAGCTGCAATACCTCTTGAGAGACTGAACCATGAAGGGCTCAGAAACGATACCCCTTCTCCATTATCCTTTCTGAAATGCGATAGAAGACACCCAGAAGATTGCCCAATCCATTTGGGAGCTTCGGATAATCAACGATACTCACGCTCTTGGTAGCTGACGTCGTATTACATGTGATCTTATAATTAAAGCCGTCCATTATCGTCAGTGGCCCCTTATAGAGGTCCTCAAGGTAGAAGAAGCCGGAAGCTTGGAAGACGTCTCGGAGTGTGTCCAGCTCGCTTGCGGAAAGTCTGTAAATGAAAGTATCTGTCTGCGACTGTGAACCAGAGGTGTAAGTTAGTTTCGCACTTCCTAATGAATCCATCTGGAGGTGCATGGAGGAACCGGCAAAGCCTCCGGTCATCCAGTATTCGTAGGTTGTTGCGACAGAATTAGGAAGGTGCTCAGACCTGCTATTGATTATGTCGCATCCGGCCAGTGCCGAGATCGCGACGAGAAGAACTGCCGTCGTCAGTTTCCCTTGCATAACGCCTCCTGAACTTAATCGAAAATACTCGGCAAAAATCAGAAGGTCAATGTCGTGAGCAACCCCACCTGCTGATGGTCTTCGTCAGTCGTTCCTTAAGGGGACGATCCACCAGGCGATCAGATAGGTGATCACTACGGGCAACACTCCGGTTATGAAGCAGGTGAATACGACGCCGAGTCTTACGAGAGTTGGATCCACATCGAGCATCTGCGCGAGTCCGCCGCACAGCCCGGCTATCTTTTTGTCGGTTGTGGAACGATAGAACTTTGTCATGTTACCTTCTCCATGAGTGAAACACTTCTGAAAGTAATCAACGACAGGAAGCGCTGTAAGTTACAGGGAGGTTGAGGATTTAATCCTTCTCCATAAGAGAGCGGTATTTCTTCAGCTTGCCCTCGACGACGGCGGCGAGCATGTCTGGATCAACCGGCTTCGTCAGGTAGTCGTCTACGCCAAGCTGGATACCCGTGCGCACGAAGAAGCTTTCGTGCATACCACTCATGAGGATGAACGGAACCTTCTTGAGATGAGGCACCTTCTGCACCCTTTCGTAGAAGGAGAATCCATCCCCCTCGGTGCCTGAAAACATGACGTCAGCTATGATCATATCAACGTTCGTTGTCTCAAGAAGCTTCATCGCGTCTGTAGGACTCTGCTTCGTCAGGACGCTGTATCCATAGCCTTCGAGTACGGGTCTCACGGTGTCCAGGAAGCTCTGCTCGTCGTCAACCACGAGAATCACAGCCTTCATCACTGCCCTCTGAAAGGCTGCCAGTATATGAGGTTCAAGCTTGCTCGACTCCTCGACGGTGATCTGATATTTCTGCTTGAGATCGTTCAACATCTTGTCGTCGCCAGGCTTGACTTTTCCCCTCTTGATTTCCTTCTCGACTTCGGTAACGTAGACCTGAAGACGAATATCACCCTCGCATTCGATGTGGTCCTCGAACGAAAGTTCAAGGACGTCCCTCAGCTGCATCAATTCGCGGGCGACATCCGGGGTTATCGGCGGGGTGGCCCAGGCTTCGCGAAGGCGCGTCATGTAGATACGAAGCTTTTCCTCGCGTGTGTCAGGAAGTTTCACCCCAAGAAGTTTAAGTTTCTCTTCGTAGCTGGCGGCGACTGAAACGCGCGCGTCCGCGATTCGTCTCTCAATTTCTTTCTCCATCTCGAACCGCATCGATGAGCGGGCGTCGTTGAGTTTTTGCTGCTCTTCTTCGACAACCTTTTTACGGTCTACCTCCAGCCTCGACTGCTGATTCTTTATTTCACTTTCTATTTGTTTCTCGATCTTTTCGCGCTGAGATGCGAGCTCGTTGGCAAGCTTCTGCTCGTATTCGTTCTCCAGCTGCTTGCGCATTTCCAGATACTTCCTATCGAATTCGAGCTGCTCTTTCTTGCTAAGTTCCGCAAGGCGCTTCTGCAATTCCGTCTCGGTCTGCGCCTGCAGAGATTTGAAACGCTCTTCGTAAGATTTCTCGACGTCGGTCTGTTGCGACTTTATCTGTTCCTCAATCCTTGCCTTTTCCGCTTCGAGTTTCTCCTCGAATTCCTTCTGGAGCCTGACCCGAGCCAACTCGGCGAGTTTCTCGCGTTCCTTTTCCTGTTCCTCCTGTGTGGACGTTTTCACCCTTGCCAGCTCGGCGGCGAGCTGTTTCTCGAACTCGGCCTCCATTTGTTTCCGGCTGTCGGCAATTGCCTTGTTTTCCTTTTCCAACAGGGCGCGCTTTTCCCTGACAGCAGCCTCTTTCAGGTCCAGCATCGACTTCTCATACAGGGCACTCATTTCAGCCCGTGTATCTTCTTCGGCCTTTTTCCGTTCGCTCGCAAGCTGCTGCCTGTAAGTGGCTTCCATCTTGCCGATTTCGGTTTCGAGCTTCTGTTTGGACTGCTTCTCCAGTTCCTGCTTAAACTTTTCCTTTTCTTTCTGGAGGTTGGTTATGAGTGAAGCCCGCTCGGCTTCCTGCCACTCGCGTTCTTTTCTCAACGCGTCGGCTATTCGCTGTTCGGCTTTCCTGATCTCGTCGGTGAATTTCTTATCGTACTCGTTTTTAAGGCGGGACTCTATTTCCTCCCTGATTGCCTGCTCGTTTACGGCAGGAGCAGAAGGTTCTACGGCCGGGGGTGGAGGCTGAGGTGCAGAGGATTCTTCTTTCTCTACGTGCGCTCCTTCAGGACTGGGTGACTGGGATTGCTGGCCCTGTTGAGAATCTTCGGGTTCTTGTGACTGCTGCTTCTTGGACGCCGCGGTCTCCATCTCCTGCAGCCTTTCTTCAAGGGCAAGCGCGTAGACGTTGTTAGGGTCCGTTGCCCTTACCGCCTCTAGCTCATCTTTCGCTTCCGAGAACTTCCCTTCCCGGATGAACTTGTCGGCCAAACGCAGATGGGCCGCTACCTCCTGCCGCGCACTGTCTTTGGGTTGAGGTGGAGCTGGTCTTGGACTCGGGCTTTGACTTTTCTTAAAAAGCATCGTTACTCCGGAGAATCTTGAAATAAGTTATGAAAGGCTCCGGTTATTAGCAACAAATGCCCCTGTGCGTTGCGTCAACATTGAATTCCAACTTTTTCCCCGGAAGGAATCCATGAAGCGGACTCTTCAGCCCTTATCAGCGGCGTGATGCTTGATAACCTTCGCATCCACCAGAAAAACCACGTCCTCCGCGATGTTCGTAGCATGGTCGGCTATCCGCTCGATATGTTTCAGCGCGACTATAAGATGAGCGCCGGGTTCCACAATGTCAGGGTTCTTCTTCATTTCGCCGATAACCATGTGAAACTTCTGTCTGTTCATCTCATCCACGATATCGTCCTGCTTGCATATTCGTCGGGCAAGCTCCGCATCGGCGTGAATGAAAGCATCTATGCTGTCGTGGACCATACGGCGGGCCACGTCTCCCATCTCGAGGAGGGCTACCCCCTGGACAAGGTCATGATAATTCTTAAGCGGTTCAACGCGCTGCGCTATGTTCACGGCAACGTCGCCGATCCTTTCGAGCTCGTGATTCATTTTGATCGCCGAAACAACAAGCCGCAAGTCGGTCGCCACAGGCTGCTCCAACGCCATTATTTCATCCACCTGCTGATCGAGCAGGTTGTCGAAGTCGTTTACTTTCTTCTCTGTGTCGAAAACCTTCTTGGTCGCGTCGAGATCGCCGTCGTGCAACGCGCGAAAAGCGAGATCAAGCTGTTCGTCTACGATGCTCCCCATCTTGATCAGGTTTACTCTCAACTGTTCCAGCAAATCTTCAAAATGCCTGTGCATTAACTTCTCTCCTCTGCATTGATAGGAACATAATTCCTGTCCACATAATTTCCATCTTATTTCTTCAAAAGAAAACCAAATTCCGACCCTTTTCCGATCTCACTCTTAACCTCGATCCTGCTGTTGTGAGCTTCGACTATGTGCTTGACGATCGCTAACCCAAGCCCTGTCCCGCCGACTTTCCTGCTGCGATCTTTGTCCACCCTGTAGAATCTTTCGAAAATTCTACCCAAATGTTCTTTGCCAATTCCAGTCCCGTTGTCCTTGACATAAACTCTTACCGAATTCTGAAGCTCAGTCACTCCGACCTCCACGCTGCCTCCGTCGTCCGTGTATTTGATTGAATTATCGATAAGATTTGACATCACCTGGCGCAGTCTGTCTTTATCCCCCAGCACAAGCAACTCATGCGGATCAACGGCAGCAGAAAGTTTAATAGATTTCTTCTCGGCCTTTGGGTGCAACTCCTCAACGACATTCTTCAGGAATTCGGAGATATTGAAGTAGCGGAAACTCATCCTCATTTCCCCGCTTTCGATTCTGGAAATCTCGATGAGATCGTTCAGGAGCGTGTTCAGTCGTTCGGAATGTTCGTAAGCCTTCTGGAGAAATTCCCGGTTGACCTTCGGATCATCGATGGCGCCATCGATCAGTGTTTCTATGAACCCCTGAATGCTGAATATCGGCGTGCGGAGTTCATGCGACACATTGGCCAGAAATTCGCTCCTTACTCTTTCCAGTTTCTCCAACTTGCCTATGTCAGCCTTCAGATTTCCCACGATCTGGTTCGTCAGTTTGCTTACCTGCCTCAGCTCGACAGCTCCCGTTTCCGGGAGTTGAACCGAAAGGTCGCCCGCGCTTATACGCTGAAGAGCATCCACAATCATGTTTATGATTTTGGTTTGCCGGCGCCTGAAGGCTACGAGAACTTCCTCGAATGAGAAGAAAAGGATGGAGCTCACCGCCGCCGTTATGAAGAGATAGTGTTCCAGAACCGACGGTTGGAGACGAAACGTGTTCTCCACAATCAGGAGAAGGAAATAGACCACGCCCCCTATCAGAAGCGCCAAAATAATTCTGGCCTTGTAAGAATAGATGAGCGTATTCATTCGATCTTGAATTTATACCCGACGCCCTTGATAGTCTCAATCATCTCGGCATGTCTCCCGAGCTT